>QYYE01000099.1 GCA_003589585.1 Candidatus Bathyarchaeota archaeon | reverse complement strand
AGCGATAGCTTCAAAGATTGCTTGCACTTCGGTGATGGTCAGGGATTTCTCTGCCAGCTGCGTTTGTTTTCTTGCTTTGGCTTTCTCAAGCACAGTTTTGGTGGCTGAGCCTATGTCTCCTGTGCTTACCATAGCTTCTTGAAAAAGACGGCTCCAGTCAGAATTGCTTACATGTTTAAGGATACGGGTTAGGGTTGACCAGCTTACGTCAAGGGTTTTTTGGCTGAACTTTGGGAAGGCTCTGCCAACCATCATGTTTGTTGCAGGCCCGATTTCTTCTGGCGCGAGCGTTTTTAGGTAGTTAGCGGTTTGGTCTATGATTTCCAATCGTTTTTTTGTTGCTTCTACCTTTTCAAGCAGTTCCGAGAGCGATTTAAAAGAGGAAGGCATAATTTGAACCGAAAATTCTGCTACTAGAAGTAGCGTGTTTGCTTATTTAATTGATTTATTGAAAAAGTAAGATATGGGAGGTGAAAAGAAAAGATTGGCGTTTAGAATGCGCTTTCTAGCTTTGCCTTAGTTTCTTTTATTTTCTTATCCAGCTCTGCGACTTTTTCTTCGTTTCCTAAGGCTTTGTAGCAGTCTTTTGCGTAGTCAAGTGCGCTAACGCCGAAGCGGTCATAGCCTTTATCGAAGGATAGTTGAGCGGATTTTTCAAAGTATTCGATGGCTTGCTCATACTCCTTTAGGGCGAAACTGGCTTCGCCTGCTTTATAATACATGGTTGTAGCGTCAAAGAAGTTTTGTGATTTCTTGTATAATTCGGCTGCCCGCAGAAACATGTCTTTTGCCTCAGTGTAATTGCCGGAGTCCATGAGGGTTCCTGCTTCTTTGTGCATCTTAACAGGGTCTTCACGTACACTACTCATTTTTAAGCAACTCTTTTTAGTCTGGTTATAAACATCGAAGAAGATGCATTTAGATTTTCCCCTCAATCAAAAAGGGCAAGAAGTAAGCAATGGCTAAATTGTAAAAAAAGAAGGATGTTTGTGATGTTTGCGGCAGAAATTTATGGGTGCGGTGCCTCTAGTAACTTTGCTCCTTCCTCTTCTGTCCAGGCTTTCATGGTGGTTGTGCGGATGTTTCCCATGCTTCCAACACATAGCAGAATCGCCATTACATCATCATCGTTTGGAACTTCTATCATCATTGCTAAATCATACTTGCCCATCGTGTAGAAAAGCTGCATCTTTCCACCCGCCTTTTCAACCATGCTGCGTGTTTGTTTGACTCGTCTGGGAGCACTTTGAACATTTCGAATGCCTTGGTCAGTCCAGTTTCCAAGCACTATAAAATTAGGCAAAAAATTCACCTGTTAATAACTTTGAATAAGCTGCCATAAAAGCATTTACAAGCATCAAAAATCCTAGCTCGTTTGCTTTACTGAGCGAACGGTTCAAGTATGCGAGCGGTGATGTTTTTATAGTACTACCCTGTTAGAATCCGTTAATACATATAACACTGTGATGCCAAATGACAGAAAAACACAAATCACATAAAACACCAATCATCCTAGCAGAAGGCGCCATTTTCGCAGCACTCGTCGCCATTGTAACATACCTATCATGGATTCCCATACCTGCAACCACTGGCTACCTTAACTTTGGAGAAACCGTCATTTACATTGCAGCTTTGGTTTTGGGTCCCTATGTAGGCGCCTTTGCAGGTGGCGGTGCGGCAATAGCAGATTTGCTTGTTCCAGGCGGGGCAGCATTTGCACCTGGAACGTTCGTCATAAAGACAGTAGAAGGATTCACCATTGGCTTTCTAAACAACAGACTAAAAAAGAAAACAAGCCCAACCTTAAGCGCCATAATATCGGTCTTGATTGGAGGGGTAATTTTGGTTCTTGGCTACTTCCTCTATGAGATACCACTACTTGGTTTAAGCACAGCAATAGTTGAAGTTCCATTTAACATCATACAAATGCTAGTTGGCTTAATAATCGCAATTCCAATTATGCATGCGGTTCAGCGTGTTTTCCCACAACTTAAAAGCTAGACTAAACAGAGAATACAGCATGAAACTTCCGCCTGGAAAAATCCCAATAGACATCTTAAAAGAAGTCGTCTTCAAAAACCTAGGAGCACCCCGAAGCGAAGTCACGGTTGGTCCAGCAGCAGGAGTAGACGGAGCAGTCCTAGACCTTGGAAACAAAAATGCCATCATCTCCATGGACCCCATCACAGGCGCAGTTGAACGCATAGGATGGGAAGCCATAAACGTCAACGCCAACGACGTAGCCACTTTCGGGGTGGAGCCAGCATTCTTCTTTTCATGCATCATGCTTCCAGAGGGCGCAGACAGCAAAACCGTTGAAACCATAAGCAGCCAAATGCACCACGCCGCAAAAGACCTAGGCATAGCCATTGTCGGCGGACACTGTGAATCCACCCCAGGCTTATCTAACCCGATTGTGGTTGGCTGCACCATGGGCCTAACAGAAAAAGGCAAATACGTCACCGCCGCAGACGCCAAAGCAGGCGACAAACTGATTCTCACCAAAAGCGCAGGCATCGAAGGCACAGCCATCCTAGCCACCGACCGCCAAGAACAACTCGCAAAAGTTTTCAATCAAGACCTTCTGGAAAGCGCCAAGGGCTTCTACAACCAAATCAGCATAGTAAAAGACGCCCTGACCGCATACCGAGCGGGCGGAGTGCACGCCATGCATGACCCAACCGAAGGCGGAATCCACAATGGTATCCATGAAATGGCGGACGCCGCAAATTTGGGTGTCAGGGTTTTTGAGGACAAGATAGCGGTTGAGCCAGAAACTGCCAAGATTTGCCGTTACTATGAGATTGACCCTTTGCAGCTGATTGGTTCAGGCGCCCTGCTCATAGCCGCCGAGCCGGAAGCAATAGGCAAAATAATTGAAAGCTTGGCGCAAGAGCGCATCTTCGCTGATGTAATAGGCGAATTCAACCCGAGCCCCAACAAACGCCTGCTGATGCGCAAAGATGATACTGTGGAGATGCTGCCACGACCAATCTCAGACCACCTATGGATAGCACTAACACGATAAGCAAGGCTATATCCAGACTGTTTCAGGCAATGATTTGAAATGTTGGTCGCCACTCAAAACTTTTGCGTTAAGAGTGTGGGCAGTAGCAAGAACGATTGCGTCAAAAAGGCTTGGCGTGCTAAGTTTTGTTGTTCGTGCGTTTTCTGCTAACTCTAGATAGCATTTGGCTGATTCATGGGCTAACTTGGAATCCAAATTAACGATATTTGAGTTGGCACCTATTTGCTCTAACCTTGTATTCACTGTTTTCTCTACTGCACCTTCACGAATGTATTTACGGGCAATCTCTGCTAGAACCGTGTTTGGAGTGTAGAGTACATCCGCATTTTCTAAAAGCTCTTTAATTTTATTGCCATTTATGCTTCCCTTAAACAGCTCTATCCAAGCGTAAGAGTCAATTACGATCCTCACCACGATCCGCCTCTGTGAATGACGTAATTTTGCCTCGGTCAATACCGAATGTTTGTTCCAGAAATGCCTTGCGTTGTTTCTTTATTAATGATTGTATCGCTTCGTCGAGGCTTTCGGCTTTGAGGTTTTCTCGGATGTTTTCAAGTGCTTCAGCCGTTTTTTTGGAGACTCTAATTGTAGTTGTTTCTGTCACGTATTGTCCCTCTAAACAATATACAGGTAAACTTGTAGATAAGTCTACTTATAGACTTTCGAAAAATCTCACCGCATGCGCTAGTGGTTCAAGCCGTTTCTAAATCCATTAAGCGGCAACTGCAAAAACCAATAAAACATAAACACAGGATAAAAAAACATGTACTCAAACAAGTGCGAATAAACCAGCCCACATTTAAACTCGACGACGGCCTGGGAAACCCCGTTCTTCAAGCTCCAGTTCTCTGGAGGCTTATAATGTAAACAGTAAACATCACTGCCGACCACCGCCTTGTAACCATGCCGCTCAATCCACCGCACAATGTAGGCGTCTTCATAAGCGTGCAACTGCTCAGGAATCACCATGCCTTCAACAGCTTTACGCAAAATTAATGTGTCATGCATTCCGCCTCGCAAGTGGAAGCATTGCCGAGCGATTAGGCTTTGAAACTTGAGGATTCGCTTGTTTTTCACGTTGGGGATAACGTCGACGTTTAAGCCCCAGACGGCGCCCACACCTTTCTTTAGGTCAGTTTGTGCTTTTTTGAACCAGTCTCTGCAAAGCAGTACATCGCTGTCAATGAACATGAACCAGTCTGTGGTCACATGGCGTATGCCTTCGGTTCGTGCTTTCGCCCTTGAGCCGTTCATCTGGAACAGCAAAACGTTGCCGTACTTACGATTGAATTTCTTCAGGATTTCCAAGGTACGGTCGTTTGAAAAGCCATCGATGACAATTAGGTTTTTGATGGGCACGTTTCGGTAAATGGAAGTTAAGCATTTGCATAGCAGGTGCTCGCTGTTTTTGGTTAGCAGTACGACGTCAACTTGCTGCATACGTGCCCTCGAATTAGCAGTTTTGAATCTTATAAGTAAGCGATAGCTTAAAAAGATGAACCCTATCCAAGAAAGGCAATTCTTATTTGTTTAGCAATTGATAAACTGAGTAGGCAGTGTAGAACCCATAAGCCAACAGTAACCTGCTAATCAAGCTAGGGCTGCCGATTTTGAAGGATTCAGCAACCAAACCCAAACTGCCACGCAAAGTCCAAACACTTTGAGGGCGGTAATGTATGCAAAACGGGCTGTAACAGGCAGTGACCCGGTATCCTTTACTGGTTATCCAATCCTTGATATAAGCGTCCTCAAAAACATGAAGCCCCTCTGGAATCCGTATGTCCCTGATTAAGTCGGTTCGGATTAACGTGTCATGGGTGCCCCCGCGAACATCAAAAATTTTACGCGTTATAGGCAAAAAAAGTTTCAAGGTGTTTGGGTTCTTTATCGTTGACCAAACCTCTATGCCCCAGACCGCGCCCACATCGTCTTGCATGCATTTTTGTGCTTTCCTATACCAATCTTTGCAGAGAACTACATCGCTGTCAACAAACATGAACCATTCCGTTTGCACTTGGCTTATGCCTTTCTGGCGGGCGGTGGCGCGCGTGCCCTTGTCAAAGAGGACTTTTACGTTGTGGTGTTTGTCGTTGTACTGTCTGAGAATTTCAAGGGTTTTGTCCTGAGAGTAGCCATCCACTACAATCAACTGTCCGACAGGCACGTTATCATAAATCGACTTGAGGCACAGGTTTAGAACCCTCTCGCTGTCCTTGGTCAGCAACACAACATCAACAGAGCCCGCCATCACAATCACGCTATTTCTTAACCACTATCCTAACCGTTAACCCATAACGAGGAATACTAAACGACTTAAAAAACAACTTGCCCCAAAACCGAAAAGCCAAATCATAAAACGATTCCACACCAACCATACCATAATCCAAATTGTCGCAGACATAACTACGCCATTCCATTGAAGACTTAACGTTTATGTGGGTTTCATCGTAATCACGGGTGATTTTGCGCGCGCACTTTTCAACTGTTTTATTCGGAGTTGTACAGACAATTATACCCTCGCAAGACTCAAACATGCTCCTAAGCGCCAGTTCAGGATGGGGCAGATGCTCTAAAACATCAAAACACGCAACCAAATCAAACGTTGAAGGCTTAAACGGCATACGTGTCTGCGCGTCACAAACCAAAAACTCAGCGGCTTTGCAGATTTTGGCTTGGCGTGTGCCCCAACTTGAGATGTCAGTGCCAAAGGTTTCATAGCCTAAACCCGCCAGAACTTCAGATGTGAACCCGTACGCACAGCCCAAATCCAACGCTCGTTTGCCGCATCCACACAACAGGTCTTCCCCTGTTTTTTCTGAAGCCCAACGCATAACTTCCAGAACATGCCGAGTAACAAGCTCTTTTTTGCCAGAGTATTTTCTATTACTAAAGTATGTTTGGTCGTAATGCAAACATTGACGCCTGCTTAGAATTAGCGTTTGTACCTTAATAGTTCTAACGTTTACTCCGCTGAATCATGCTAGCTCAAAAATTAGAGGAACAATGTTCTGCGCAAGACGGTGAGGCTATTGAAGAGTCAGTGTTTCGTACTGTAAAACCAATTCCTCTACCAAAGGAGCACACGAATGACTGTCTAGTCTGCCTAAACGCCAGCTGCTGGGCCAAGCTGCAGACAAATTGAACCTAAGCCTATCATTGCCTTTCCTATCCATTACAACAATAGAGACGTTTCTCTTCCCTTCTTCGCCGTCGATGACTTGCTTTATCAAGTTCCACAAATCCTTGTTAGATGCATTACCAGCAACGGCGTTCCTTAAAACAAGGGGGCTATAACGAACCAAACCTGGAACGGTTCTGAAAACCGCAGGGTTATCCGTGCCTTCTCTGAACTCTTGAACTTCAATGTTTACACATATTCCATCGATTCTCCTAAACCCTGCTCGACCAATCCTCTCAATTTCGAACGAAAACGGTGTCTACCGCAAATATTTAGCAAGCTTACAAACGCTGGCATGATTAAATCCCATCCTAATTAGCCTAAATGCTTGCGATTGCATTATCTACTGCAACAAAGGCAACGTGAACTCCTGTGCAATTCGCATTTAATCATCGCTATTGGCGTATTCTCTTATGGTAAATGGGCAAGTTACATTGTAAACTCAAAACCCAAGAGGTAACCTGTTTTAGTTCCAACATAGTTTTATAGTTCAAACCTGCATACAGTAGCATTAATCAAGCGGCTAGTGACACCAACTTTGACGTCAGGAATCAAGAAAGCAGCATCAATAGCAGCACGTTCACTTACCCCAGGCAAGCCCCACCATGCACAATGGTTAATCACAAGAAAATGCAACTACCGCTGTGTAGGCTGTAACGTCTGGAAAGAGCAAGACCGAAAAGAACTGTCAACTGAAGAAGTCAAAAAAGGCTTAGACATACTAAGAGACCTTGGAATAGTTGAACTGGTGGTTTCTGGCGGAGACCCGCTTCTCAGAGATGACATCGGCGAAATACTAGACTATGCCTCGGACCGCTTTGTAACAACCGTCTATGACAACGGAAGTATGGCTGCAAAAAAAATCGATTGCCTACGCAAAGTTGATTTCGTGGCTATTTCAATCGACAGTATAGATGAAGCAAAAAATGATTATATAAAAGCTGTTCCGGGCGCTTGGAAAAAAGCAACTCAAGCCGTAGAAAATCTTCACAGAGAAGGCATAAACGTAAGCGTTACACCAACTATTTCGCAAAAGAATCTCTATGAAATCATCGATATTACCAACTATTTTACTGGAAAGGGAATTCCAGTTTGGTTCTGCCTCTACTCTTATGACATGTCAGTGGATGCTAACCAGCTTTTCAGAATCGGCAAAGCCAACGACGAGTTCGTCATAACCGATAAACAGGCTATGGTGAAGCTTTGCGATTCCTTAATTGAAATGAAAAAAGAAAACAAACGAATTCTCATGACCACCAAACTGCTGAAAGCCCTCAGAAACCTCTATGAGGACAAGCGAACGTGGCAATGCCAAGCACTCAAAAACTTTCTAGTCGTCGACCATCTGGGCAGAATCGCAGGATGTCACAATCATAATTTTGCAGGCTCAGTGTTCGATTTGCCCAAAAAATGGAAGAGCCAAGAATTTGACATGCTGAGAAAAACATACCAGGATTGCACGCAATGCAATTATCTATGTTATGATTTCTACTCGCTTCACGGAAGCCCCAGAGGTCATTTATCGTTAGCAATGGACCAGTGGAAAAATGCCAAGTTTCTATTAAAGAAAGAGAAAACTAAACTTCTAAATTCGGGATAAAACTAAGGAAACTAGTATCTTTTATTTCTGTGTAGCCACCAAGTTTAGGTTCAGCCTCAATGTTAACTATGGTATTTTTAGCGGTAACCATTCTTATAGTAAACATATTGTTCTCGGTGATTAGTCGAGGTCCAGCATCTTTGGGCTTTTT
>QYYE01000098.1 GCA_003589585.1 Candidatus Bathyarchaeota archaeon | reverse complement strand
TTGTTCTTCGCGAATCACTGTTGCCTGAAATGATGCGCATGGGCGACAACGTGCAAAAAAAAGCCGCCGAGCTTGCACCTCCGGGAATTATCGGTCCATTCTGCCTTGAAACAGTAATCACCGACGACCTGAAAATCTACACCTTCGAAATCAGCGCGCGAATCGTTGCGGGAACCAACGTTGGCATCGGCACTTCACCTTACGCTTACCTGCGGTACGGCGAGAACATGTACATGGGCAAACGCATCGCAATGGAAATTAAGGAAGCGGCCAGGCAGAAGCGGCTAAACGAAGTCGTTGCCTAACAAGATAAAGAAAGCGCTAAAGAGAACATGAGAAACTAGCTTAAAGTAAGCCTTAGCAAACTCTCAAAGTTTTGGCGGTTTCTTTCCTTCTTGTAATTTCTCAATGCACCAATCAATTCCTCTCTGCTGATTTCTCCAAGCGTAGTGGCAATTTTTTGTGCCGTTGTGCTGTTGCCTGCAAAAAGAAACTGGCAAACCGCCGTAACATTCGCCACCCTACGCGCAGAGCTGGAGGTTTCAAAATCAACAATAAACGGCTTATTCGCCCTGTCCACAAGCAGGTGCTTTGGTGCCTTGCTAAGTTCGCCATGGTCCAAGCCAGCTTCGTCCAAGCGCCAGCACTGCTCCAAAATCTCAACCAAAACCCCTCGCACAGCTTCTGTGTCCTTATGGGTTTCAAGCCAATCCTCCAGCAAATCACCGTCAACCAGATGCATCAACAGAAAATTCTTGCTAACCCCAAGCAACTTTGGGCCAACATCAACGCTGTTGGCTTTAGCCAGCAGTTCCGCTTCATGCTCTAGGCTTTGCCTGTCAGCGTCTACACGGCGCATCTTCAACGCTACCCTTTCTCCCTTCACATGAGCTACCGCGACTAAGCCTACATAGCCTTTGCCCAGAACTGGCATGTTGAAGGCTGATGCTTTCCCAGAGAACTCCACGGCTTTAACGCCATGCTGCTTTAACTCTTCGATGCGGGTTGCAATTTCGTTTGGGTTTGCTCTTGGATAACAAACCACTGAAGCATAAGGCTCCTCTGAAAGCTTTTCAATTGGTACCGTTATCGGTGTTTTCATTACATTTTCCCTTTTTAGACAACTTAGTAAACTGAATTTTTAGCCCTCGTTTCTTCCATCCTGATTGAGCATGAACCTTCTATCTCTTGCCTTTTTCTTTCCTAACAAGTACACGAAAGAAGATGCCAACAACACACTAACAACTATAGCAAACATGTAAAGGATAGCTTCAGTGGGTTGAAAAGGAACCTCCGATATTTCTGGAGAACGCTCGGAGCCATCTGGTGTTTCTCCATTCTTTGCTTGCCAAGTGATTACGGTTGGTTGACTGGTAAAACTCGCCGACTTTCCGCGTATTGTGTCGTAGAGTGAAGTAACGTTGTAAGTGTGGCTGGCTGCATCCAACGAGATATCAGTAAAAGAAGCGCTTGAAACATTCTTTTTTAGCAAAACGCCGTTTTTAGTAACGTTAGCCAGAAAGCTATTAAAGTCTTTAGTGTTACGCTTAACAAGAATGGAGATTGAGACGTTATCTCCTTGATAGAGCGAACTTGGCGTGTAGGAGAGAATCAATGTGTATTCAGGTTCTATCTCGTCATAAATAGTTGTCGTTATTAAGCATTGGATGTTTGTGGATTTCCAGTTGTTAGCTGTGTCATTGGCATACCAACGGTAACCAATAACTTCAGCTATAGTTGATTTCAAAGCGTTTGTTGTGTTAGCCCAAGCGGGTGTAGCATGAAAAGCAAGGGCTGTGTCATTAACCCATGAACCTGTATTGTTTGTACTAAAGATGTAATGACTTAAAGCAACGTTATCATCCCAATAGCTTGAAAACACAGTTTGGTTTCCAGCTAACGTACTACTATGCGCCAAGTTGCTGTATGTTGGCGCTATTTGGTCAGCCTCTTCCTCTTGACCCCAAATCCAGCCTGATGGCTCGCCAAAAACAGTCGGTCTCACGAAAACATAGTCGTAACTAACTGTTCCTCCATGTGCAAATAGACCTAAGTAATAGTTTCCAGCAAAGCCCCTTGGAAAATCATTATTACCGTTTAGGCTACCTAACGCGTTATTTTCGCCGTCAGATAAAGAGTAATTAACGCTCAAAAAATCTAGAAAAACCTTAATCTTGTAGACGACTCGGGAATCATAAACATCATTAAATAAATAGTGACTGGATTGCCATATGCTCTCGTTTCTGGATTTATGAAGCCACTTTTGAATGAAAAAAGAATGGTCATAGATTATGAAATGGGTATTATCTGCGCTAAGAAAGCTTTGGTTGCTTTTATCGGTGAAAGCTAAACCCATTTGTCCACTTCTGAAAAAGTCAGAGCTTAAGTCTGCTCCAAAAAACCTTGTTTCAACCGTTGAGTTAACTGAAGGTTTATAGTCTGAGGATTTAATTTCAGAACCGCTTTCGTTTATGCCGCTTCCTCTATTTATAATGGTTATTGTTCCGTTAGAAACGACATAGCTACCGTCACTATTAAGCCAGTTCCATGTTGTCAGATTTAACGAATCACCTATGAAATCTTCAAAGAACAGAAAGGTTTTTTCTCCACTACAATAAATTGGGTCCCAAGTAGCTTGGGGGTTTCCATAGTAAACATGAATCGGTTGTCCCCCCCAGTTGTCTGGAACTTTAAACCAGAAAGTGGCATCCTTATTATTGTTAATAGTTTCAGTCCAGTAATAAAGCTGGGCATCTCCAATGTAGAAGCGAACATCTGAAAAATCAAGCTTAACCTTGCCATCTTCCACAACCATTTTTGGACCCATGCTTTCCGTCAACATACACTCTTCCTCTATCAACAGTAAAGTAACAGCGGCAGTCCAACTAAACTTTTTCAGCCTATTCCCAGCTTGCCCAGTTCTTGGATCGTAATACTCTGAAAAAGGATAATCCTTTTCTTTCTTGATTGTTTCTATCCACTTAAGTGCTATTTCTCTTGCTTCATTGTCATAGCCATATTCTTTCAGCCCTACGTAAGTCAGATAAACCAGCGGTGCCCACATGTTACCTCTCCAGTAATCTCCATCTGCAGAGAAAAAGTAAGCTGGCTGCAAGGAATAAAATCGGGGGTCGTTAGCTGCAACCGTTGGAACTCCGTAGGCAAGATTATATTCGCTTATGTTTGTCAAGTGTTTAACTAAAGCGCTTGCTTGGTAAGCATTTGGGATTCCAGCTGCTAATGGAATAAACGTTAGCTGAGTATTCATGTCAATTATGCTGCCGTTCCAGAGTTTCCCTTTATACAAGGATGAGCTGTCATCCCACAGATGATTATTTATTTGGTAAACTAAGCTGGAATGTTTATTCATATATAGGGTATAATTGGGTGGAATGCCCAGAGCTTGTGAGATGTCAGCTAGACTTCTTGCAAAAATAGCCATGGTGCTGGAAAGAAGCAAATCAGCCATACTCATGTAATAGTAGTTACCGATTTGAACATAAGACCCGTTAGTCGCATCATATACTGGATGATTATCTAGGCCCGTGGATGCAGCAATATAGAAAGCTGTCAAACCGTCGGAAGAGTTTCTTCTGCCAGTAAACGGGGAAATCAAGCCAAAAATTGAGCCTTCAGGACTGCCAAATTCTTCATACCAATTGTAGTATGCAATCAATTTTGGATACCACTGTTTGAGGCTTTCCAAGTCATCAGTAGCATAATAATAACGTACTATGGCGTCGGCAAGAAGTGGAGGTTGACTTCTTAAATCCATGTCAGCAGCCATAGATGGTGTGTTGGGGATCATGCCGTTAGATTTTTGCGCTGCAAACTCAGCGTTTATTATTTCTCTAGCCAAGGTTGTGTTAAATTTTAAGGCAGCTAAAATCGAAAAGTAAGCATCCCAACAGTAAGGAATAGGGTAAGCGGAAGAATGGGGAACAATCGTGTCATATCCACTGAACGGTTTGATGTTGCTTATTAAGACGTTAACTGCCGAAGAATGTAAGGCTTGGTACAATGGGTCAACATACCGAGAGTTGTAAATTGTGACGTTATAGTTATAAAAGCCATGTCCTGAGCCAACGGTGCGTGTAGTATCAATGTTTAGAGTTTGACGATACATCCAGCCTTTAGGCCAAGCCGGCGAACCATAAACAATTGTTTCGCTCATAGAAAAGGTTAACATGTTAATAAGTAGCAGACAAATGATGGTTAGGGATAAGCGTTTGGCACTCAATTTCTTGCTTTTTCCTTTTGCGTTTGCTTGCATTTCCGCTACCTTGAAAGAATTCTTTCCGATTTACTTTTAAATTCTGCTGTCGACAAAAAATTAGACTATCGCCCCGGTCGTTATCACATTATAATATTTAATAGGAACCTTCAAATTCAAAACTAAACCAATCGTTAAAGGTCAAAAAAGATGCCGCGTTTCCGACAAATCCAAGCAATTCTAAAGCTCATGAGCAAAAAACAGCAGATACGCAACCTAGGTATAATCGCCCACATAGACCACGGAAAAACAACCCTGACCGATTCGCTTTTGGCTGGCACAGGCTTGCTTTCGCCTAAAATCGCTGGCTCCGCAAGAGTTCTCGATTATCTTGAGGAAGAGCAGAAACGCGGGATAACTATGAAAACCGCCAACATTAGCCTTCACTACCAAGCCGAAGAAGGCTACATCATTAACCTTGTGGATACTCCTGGGCACGTGGATTTCACAGGCAAGGTCACGCGAGCTTTGCGCAGCATTGACGGCGCTGTGGTGCTTGTGGATTGCGTTGAAGAGGTTATGGCTCAAACCGAAATTGTAATTCAGCAAGCCCTGCAAGAGCGGGTTCGCCTAGTGTTATTCATAAACAAAGTCGACAGGTTGATTTTGGAGCTTAAGCTGAGTGAGCGGCAGATTGAAGAGAAATTCAGCCGCATAATCGGCAAATTCAACGATTTAATCGCGCTTTTCGCTGAACCGCAATTTAGTGAATGGAAGGTTAACCCTGCACAAGACAACGTTGTTTTCGGCTCAGCGCTGCACCGATGGGGATTCACGCTGGGCATGGCTCAGAGCAAAGGCGTAAAATTCAGCGATATCATAAAAGCGTATGAAAAGGGTGATTTTGGGAAGCTGCAAACGATTTTTCCTCTGCACAATGCAATTCTTGACATGGTAGTTAAGCATCTTCCAAACCCTTTAAAGGCACAAGGGTACCGCATAGAGAAAATCTGGAAGGGTGACTTGTCTAGCCAAGCAGGGCAAGCCATGGTAAACTGCGTCGACAATGGACCAGCAGTCCTGTGCGTAACCAACGTGCAAATGGACCCAACTGCAGGTGTTATTGCTTCCGGTCGATTGTTCTCAGGCACCATAAAACCTGGCGATAAGGTTTTTTTGGTTAACGCCAAAGGTGAGGGCGTGGTTGAGCAGGTTTCGGTTTTTATGGGAGCGTTCAGGGAACCTGTGCCTTGGGTTTCTGCAGGCAATTTGGCTGCATTAACAGGGCTGGAGAAAGCAAAGGCTGGCGAAACTGTTGTGAACGCTGCTTTTCATGATGTTGCAGCGTTTGAGAAGATTCGGTATGTTTCTGATCCTGTGGTGACAGTAGCGGTTGAACCGAAAAATCCTGTGGATTTGCCGTTGCTGGCGGAAGCGTTGGATAAGCTGGTGGTTGAAGACCCAAATTTGAAGGCGCTTGTCAGTGAAGAAACCGGAGAGTACCTTTTGAGCGGTATGGGTGAGTTGCATCTTGAGGTTTCGGTGAAACGTCTCAGAGACAGTTTAGGCGCAATGGAAGTTGTTACGTCGCTTCCACGGGTTTTCTATCGTGAGTCAATGCGGAAAAATGGCACTGTGGTTACTGCCAAGAGTCCTAACAGGCAAAACAGCTTTACTGTGCAGGCTAAGCCTTTGGATGAGAAGGTTCTGAAACTGCTTGAAGAGGGCAAAAAAGAAAAAATAGCCGAGAAGGTTCTGGCTGTCGACGATTACCACAATATACTGGTTGATGCGACTGGAGATGCTTTGCAGCTTGAGCGGATTTTGGATTCTGTTGTTTCTGGTTTCTTGTTTGCTTGCAGGGCAGGACCATTATGCGGTGAACCCCTAAGAGGCTTGCAGGTGAGCATAAACAGGGTTGAATTAAGCCAGCAAGAGGAGCTTCGCAGTCCAAGTGAGGTTATGCGTGGTGTGGGCAAGGCAATTTTTGGTTCTTTCTTAACTGGTAAGCCATTCTTGCTTGAGCCAGTCTACAAAACCATCATTTCAACACCAACCGAGCTGGCAGGCACAAGCACAAGAATTCTCAGCACAAGAGGGGCAAAAATCACCTCGTTTGAGGAAAAAGGCATCTTAACAGTAATAAGCGGCTATGTTCCGGTGGCAAAGACGTTCGGTTTAGCTGAAGAGTTGCGCTCAGCATCTTCTGGCAGGGCTTTTTGGCAGTCGTTCTTTGACCATTGGGAACCGGTGCCTGAAAAAGACGCGGTGAAAGTGATTGGTGAGGTGCGCAGGCGCAAAGGTCTTCCAGCACAGGTGCCAAAGCCTGAGAGGTTCTTGGAGTAGAAGTGTATGAGGCTTGATGTGGCGTTTGATTTGGGTTTTACGCTTTGCTGTGGGCAGGTGTTTAGGTGGAAAAAGATTGGCGGTTGGTGGTATGGCGTTGTCGGGGAGAGCGTGTTTAAGGTTCGCCAGTGCGGTTCTGAATTGGAGTTTGTGAATGTTGATGAAGTTTTTGTCAGGCATTATTTCGGGTTAAACGATGACCTCGAAGAAATTAGCAGTTGCATTAACAAGGATGATTACATCGGTAAAGCTTTGCGCAAGTTTGCGGGTTTGAGGATTGTTCGGCAAAACCCTTGGGAATGCCTAATCAGCTTCATCTGCGCCACCTACAAAAGCATTGCTGCCATAGAACAAATGCTGCAAAGGCTCTCCGTGAAGTTTGGGGAGAAGATGATGTTTGACGGCTTGGATTTTTACCGTTTTCCTTCCGTGGAGCGGCTGGCGTTGGCAAGTGAGAGTGGCTTGCGCGAGTGTGGTTTGGGGTATAGGGCTAAGTATGTGCAGGTGACAGCCCAAAAAATCTGCCATGAAAAGATAAATCTTGAAGGGCTGAAGGAGTTATCTTATCTGGAGGCTAGGAAGGTGCTTTTGGGTTTTGCTGGGGTTGGCTTGAAAGTGGCTGATTGTGTTCTTTTGTTTTCGCTTGAGAAACTGGAGGCTTTCCCAGTGGACGTCTGGGTCAAACGCGCAATATTGAACCACTATGCAGAAAAGTTCCCTGCTGATTTAGTGAAAAAAATGCAAAGACACGACTCATTGACCAATGGTGAATACTTAAAAATCAGCGAATTTGCCAGAGCCTATTTCGGCAAGTATGCTGGTTATGCCCAAGAATACCTCTACCACTACGAAAGAACCCAAAGATAAGCGCTATGTTGAAAAAGTGTTTGTTGCTCTACCATAGACCCCCTCTCCCTATTTGAAGGCAGGTTTTTTGGGGCTGTTTTGTTTTTTCTAGTATTAGATGAAGGCAAGACCGCCCTTATTCATCTTCTTCTCGGGGGCTTTGAAGGCTAATGCTATTTTGCTTAAGCGTTTGCCATGCACTGCAAAATGGTTGAGGATGATTCCTCAAGCAGAACAGTAAGAATTTTGATTTACTGTTAAAACACTGATTCTCAACATGCTAATCGACTGGTTTTCCACCAATAGCACCTACCCCTCCTAAGGATTTAGGCTTGCCGCCAAAGTGCGAAAAACGCACCTTTCCACCCATCAACACTCAACCCCTCTACAGGTCTGCATACATCTAATATTGAGGCTGTGTGAAAACTCAAAGAGCAGAGTCCTCAAACCGCTTCAGAAAGAAGATAACTACCCCTTACCTCTCTGCTTTCTTAACCCTACAAACATCCAAACGCCACAGACAAAGCCGCAGGTCCAAGAATGTTTAGCACC
>QYYE01000097.1 GCA_003589585.1 Candidatus Bathyarchaeota archaeon | reverse complement strand
GAGAACATAATATTGCGGGTAGAAATGCAAGAAAGTCAACATAAAGCCCTATTGTTGCAGTGGTGTTAACCAATGGAAAACTGAAAAACTCTGCTTCGATAGGATTGGTCTGAACTGCAGGAATGAGTAGTAGTAGAACTACAAGAACCGCGGACATCGTTGTTATGCATATTGCTTTTGCGAGAATTTCGCCTATTTTAGGAATCCTAGCTATGATAAGCGAAACAGAGGCTATGATGAACGGAACAAGTATAACTAGTAGTGTCAGCCCTGAATACTCAAACATAGCCATCAACCCTCCACTAACATAGTGTTAATAAATAAATGATGCCGTCGGAAAGGGATTAAACTATATATGAGCTTAGATGTTACTGGGTCAGATTCTTATTTTCGCAGGGGATAACTATCGCTTTTCCATTCGTCAGGCAGAATAAGTTTATTGAGCGCTGGATGTCCTTCAAATTTTACTCCAAATAAGTCATGTATTTCGCGTTCATAGAGTGAAGCGCCTGGAATAATATCAGTAATTGTTGAGATTGAATTTTCAGTCGAAGAGAGAACTACCCGTACAGTAACTAATGTACCCGCATTGTCTAGATGATAAAGAATTTCAATTAAATTGCTACTTGTTTGAGTACCAGTTATAGCTGACAAATGAGAGAAGCCGTTCTTTTTCAGAAAAATAATTGCATCCCTAAAACGATTGTAGGAAATCCCGATAAATATTCGACGCTCCCTTGAGTACAAGACTTCTGAAATTGAGTCCTTACCTATTTCCTGTCTTAACAGTTCAAATATTTCGTTGCCTACCAATCGGAGACGCCTACATTTGATTTTTTATCACTTAAACGATACTTCTACGTTTGAGTGCACACTATCGCAAGATAGACCAAGTATTTTGTTATGGAATGGTGCCGGGGGTGGGACTTGAACCCACGAAGGCCTGCGCCAGAGGATCTTAAGTCCTCCTCCATATCTTAGGGGCAAACGTTATCTGGCCGCCTATTTAGACCTGGCTCGGATACCCCGGCACCAGCATCGATACAGTCAACAATGTACACTTTAAGTTTTTTGCATCCCATGTGTGGTTTAGTTGGTAGCTTGATGTGCCAACATAACGTTATATGTGATGAAAACAAAGAGTGTATTTGCCAGTTGAGGAACACGCTCTACGAGCGGCATTAGGCTGGTCCTTTGGTAACTGCTAAAGAGCGCATCAGAGATCGCATCAAAGAAAGCGGCTTTGACAAGTGCTAAAGCAAGTCTGTGTACGCTGTAGGGTTTAGACTCAACTGGCAACTAATTTTTCAGCAGAAATGGGCTTTTTTTTGCGCGGCTTTCTTTTTTGGGCTGTGGCAAGGTAGCTACACATATTTAAAGGCAAACTTACTACATGTTTGTTGATGGTTTTTTGGAGGTGAAAGGCATGGGCGAGAGCATAACAAGTGAAAGAATGATGGAAACTAAGGGTGGTTTAGAGGAAGAGGTTGGTTGTGTGCCTGTTGAATCGGAGCCTTCAACAAAAATTGACGTTACCGAAATCATCGGCAAAATCAGCGATGCGGTGAGTAAGTTTAGGGAGATTTCGGCTGGTGCCAAAGAGATGGAGTTTAAGGTTGACCGCCTAAGTTTTGCAGTGGACAAGACAGAGGAAGAATTCACTATCAGTTTTAACTCGAAAATTAGAATTAAACCAAAAGTGGCTGAGGTAAGCCAGTAAACCCACTACCTTCTCATTCCTACATGTTTTCATTATTCTTAATGGAGACGTGCATAGAAAACTTGCCTCTGCTAGAACGCTTGCAGTACTCTAAGAGGGGTAGGTCAGTATTGACGTTTTCAGCAGCCATTAGCATGTTGAAATTCAGTGCTTTTTAAAGGGATAGGGGTCTATCGGCAGAGCAACAGCCGTTTCCCAAAAGCTAACTCTTGAGGGCAAAATATATGGGGGCTATAGATTTTTCTTAGCAGCTAGTTCACAGGGTAATTAGGAGAGCCATTGAACATGCTGCAGTAGCGCATAAGCCTTATATTTTTAATCTTTAACCTTGTTGCTGGAAGGTTTAGCCATGCACAAAAAACTCTTGATTCCTGGCCCAACAGAAGTCAGCCAAGAAATCCTCAGTGAACAAACACGTCCACTTATTGGTCACAGAGAAAAAGAATTCTCCCAGCTTTACGGCGGAATCACCGAGAAAATAGCCAGGTTCTTTGAGTTACCCTCCGAAATTAAACCAACCATCACCACCTCTTCAGGGACACTCTGGTTTGACATAGTCGGCAGAAGCATCGTCAAACAAAAAGCCTTAGCATGCGTAAACGGCGCTTTCTCCCTGCGATGCGCTGAAACCCTAAAAGCATGCGGCAAACAAACTGACTTTCTAGAAGTTGAATGGGGCAAAGCCGTCAAACCTGAAATGATAGCTGAAAAACTCGACAGTGGAGAATACGATACCTTAACCGTATGCCACAACGAATCCTCAACAGGCGTAAGAAACCCCATAAGCGACATAGGCAAAATGGTACGCAACAAATACCCCAACGTTATCTATGCTATCGACGCTGTTTCCTCGATGGCAGGAGACAAAACCCTGCCGCAAGAGATCGGCTGCGACATCATCTTTGCCTCAACCCAAAAATGCTTCGCCCTGCCACCTGGATTGGCAGTTGCACTGGTTAACGATAAGGCAATTGAGCGAGCTAAAGAAGTACCAAACAGGGGAACCTACACCGACATGGTTGACATCTTTGAGTTTGAGAAAAAAAACCAAACTCCTTTCACGCCATGTATTCCTCTGCTTTATGCTCTGAATAAACGCATGGACTTGCTTTTGGAAGAAACCTACGACAAGGTTTACCAGCGCCACTTAGAAATGGCGCAGTATACGCAGCAGTGGGCAAAAAAGAATTTTGCAATGTTTTCTGAAGCAGGTTACGAATCAGTAACAGTTAGCTGCATCAAGAACACGCAGGGCAAAAACGTTAAAGAACTAAACCAGAAGCTGGCGGAAAGCGGCTACATGATATCTAACGGTTATGGCAAACTTGCTGAGAAAACCTTCCGCATTGGACACATGGGCGAATGGAACCTTACAGGAATCAAGGAAGTCATAGGCTTGATTGATGAGATTTGGGGATTAAAAACGTGACTTTTAGAGTCCTCATAAGTGACAAGATTTTCGAGGAAGGCATAAAACTTCTACAAGAAAAAGGCTACCGAGTCACCTGCGCATGGGACATGCCAAAAAGCGAGTTGCCCAAAATAATAGCGGATTATGATGCGTTGATTGTTAGGTCAGCAACCAAAGTCAAAGGCGAACTACTGGAGAACGCTAAGCGGCTCAAAGTCATTGGGCGTGCAGGTGAAGGCTTAGACAACGTGGATTACCAAAGAGCCAAAGAGCTGGGCATAGCCTTAGTAAATACTCCACATGTCTCTTACATGAGCGTTGCCGAATTAACCATAGGATACATCATAGCGCTTGCAAGAGGCATCGTGCAGGGAACCAACAGCATGCGAGAGGGCAAATGGGAAAAAGAAAAACTCATGGGCACAGAAGTCAACGGCAAAACTCTTGGCATAATCGGTTGCGGCTACATCGGCAAAACCGTGGAACGCTTAGCTATATCTCTGGGCATGAAGGTTCTGCCAGTTGAAGAATGCGTGTATGACCGCTTTGTGCCTTTAGCGGAAATGTTGCCTGAAGCCGACTTCATCACCATCCATGTGCCCCTGACGCCACGCACCAAGTACATGATTTCCAAAAAAGAGTTCGCACTAATGAAGGATAGCGTAATGCTGGTTGACTGTTCACGGGGCGGCGTGGTTGACCAAGAAGCACTCTACCAAGCACTAGTTTCGGGCAAGGTGAAGGCTGCTGCACTGGACGTTTTTGAGGATGAACCGCCGAAAAACCGCAAGTTGTTGGCGCTGGATAATGTGATTGCTACGCCGCATGTTGGGGCTCAAACGCATGAGGCTCAGTTGAAGGCAAGCATACAAATAGCTAAGCGTGTTATTGAAGCGCTGGAAAAGTCTGTGAGCTGAAGCGTGTTTGGTTGACATTAAGCCTTTCAAAGCAGTGCGGTACACAAAAAAAGCTGGCGACCCAGCAGATTTGATAACTCAACCGTACGACAAAATCGATGCTGAAATGCAAGTGGCGTATTATGGGAAGTCACCGTACAATTACTGCCGCTTGATTCTGCCCATGGAAAAAGACAAGTACACAGTTGTGGGGCAGCGGATTGCCAAGTGGCTGCAAGAGAACGTTTTAGCCAAGGAAGATGAGCCAGCGGTTTTTGTTTCTCGCCAAGAGTTCACTTTAGACGGCAAAAAATGCGTGCGCACTGGACTGATTACTGCTATGCGGCTTTACGCGTATGGCGAGAACGTTGTGTTTCCGCATGAAACCACTTACAGCGCCCCTAAAGCTGACCGTTTAAACATGCTGCGGACAACTCAAAAAAACCTTGAACCTGTCTTTCTGATTTATTCTGATTCAGAGGGTAAAACAACTGCTTTCATGCAGCAAGCATCAAAAGCAGCGCCGATTATCGAGGTTACAGATGAGCTGCAGGTTAAGCATACGGTTTGGAAAGTTACTGACCCAGACAAAATCAAGCAATTGCAAGTGGATATGGCGGATAAGCCCGTGGTTATTACTGACGGTCACCACAGGTATGAGAGTGCGGTTGCTTACCGCGATGAAATGCGCAAAAAAGCTGGTTTGGCAGAGGATGCAGCGTTCAACTTTCATATGAGTATGCTTGTGCCTGTTGAGGATGAATGTTTGGTTGTTTTGCCCACTCACCGTTTACTAAAAAATGCAGAGATAACCGATGAGGTTTTGGAGGCGCTTGAAAGGTTCTTTGAAGTCACCGAAGTTGAGCCTTCAGCATTGGCTTTGGATGGTTTTTTGGAAAACCACAGAAACGAGCATGCTTTTTGCATTTACACCAAAGAGAAAGCTTACGGCTTGCTTTTGAGGCATGAAGAGAGCGTTTATGAGTTTGTGAGCGCTAAAGCGTCAAAAGAAACCAAGCTTTTTGACGTGGTTATTCTTCGAGACGTCATTTTCAAGGAAATCTTAAAGATCGGCGAGCTAAAGCTTGACGAGGATATATTGTTTGTGCGGTGGACCAGAGTTGCGGCTGAAAAAGTTGACAGTGGGGAAGCCAGCGTTGCGTTTTTGGTTAATCCGATAAGCGCCAAAAACGTTGCAGAAATTGCGCAGATGCATGAGCGGTTGCCTGAGAAAAGCACGGATTTTTATCCCAAGATGGTTTCTGGCTTGATGATGATGGATATTTCTCCGAATGAAAAACTTGGTTTTAGGTAAACCTATCAAATAATCTTTTTCTTTCTTAGCGGTTGGATTCTTGCTTATTTGACGAATTTTGTGGCGTGTCTTTTGAAGCGTTTCTTGCAAACTAGGCTGCAGAAATGGTAGGTTTCGCCATCGTAGCTGATTTTGAATTTGGCAGTGTTTTCGTCAAGAACCATGCCGCAAACGGGATCTCTATACATTACTTTTGGTAAACCCTCAATGCAAAGATTCTTCCTTCTTCCTATTATGGTTAGTGGTGGCGAAAGCTGAAAGCATCAAAAAAGTAGCTGTGATTTTTTTCCATAGCCCCCTCATTAATACTCTCACGATGCAGTGATAGTTTTATTTGAGCGGCAAGTGCTCATTAAAACGAGGTTTTTTTATTTGCACGTTTGTCAGGTTTTTTCTTTTCGGCTTTATCTATTGTTTTTGAGTTAGTTCAGGCTTCAAGAAGTTAACTTGGGAGAAAGCTTTGTTGCTCTGCCCATAGACCCCCCTCCCCTATTACCGTTATTACGGTAGCCTTCGATTAGCAAAGAAGTTAGCTAATGTTCTATTGAAAATCAAAAAGAAGAACAATTATTTGAATCCTACCTGAAGTATAAACCTATCAGTGAAGACCAAAAAACAAGTGGATGTTAAGAATTAATAGGTAAAAAAGTCAGTATTTAATAGAGGCATCGGAAATGTCAGAAATGCAGAGATTTAGGCGCAATGGCATAATAATTGGGATTTTATTGGTTGCCTTATTATTTATTGGGGTTATGGGAATTAGTGTTCTTTCCCCAGCCTATTTAGGTTATTGGCTAATAGTATACGGGGCTATCACTACAATTGTATGGTATAGTTACATTTTTCGCTATAGAAGAAGAAAAGCTGAACTCATAAGAAAGCAATAGCCATAAAAGAAATTCAGTTGTTCCTCAAAAAGTGTTTGCACATTAACCATCCCTTAGGCGGGTATTTCGCCTAAAAGTTGTTTCAAACGAAAGCAACCTTGCAAAGTACATTTCTCGTTCTTGGAAGGCTTTGTCAAGAAACCTTGACTAAAAATTCGTTGCTTAGTCCATAAACCTGAACAAAAACCCATTTAACAAGGAAAAAACCTCAACTAAAAACGGATGAAGCATGAACAAAATAAGTGCTCTACTGCTTGCAGTCGCTGGCACCGTAATAACTCTGTACCTTACAAAACGAGTGAGGAGTCGAGAACCATAAAGAAAAAAGCAATTGTAATCATATTTACACTTTTGTTTTCATTAGCAGCTGATACACTGATTGCTAGTTTTGCAAGTCCAAATCCATTTACTAATTCTCGATACAGTGGTGAAACGGGAGCTCCTTCCAGTGCTCCGTCACCGATAGTTTCAATATTTTCCATAGATAAAGATAAAGTGTACAATACTGGCACTATCGTCTTAAGTTTTAATGCAACTGTTGATGAATTTTCAGAGGGAGGCTATAGTTCTCCATTGCTTAGAGGAATGAGAATAGCCGAGTCATTTTATACCGCCGACTGGCTACAAAATATCACTCCAATTAACATTTCAACCTATCTTAACCCTGAAAGTTCCAACAAGCTTTCGGTTTCTTTGAATCTGACCGATATTCCTGACGGAAAACATACTTTACGCGTTTATGTGGTAGCCTATGGTACAATAACAGACCCTTTTCATTGGTACGAGTTTAAAAAAGCTGGTTACTCACGTGTTGATTTCACAATCGATACTACCCCTCCAAAAGTGACAGTGTTTCCAATATCACCCATTGATTCTGATGTACAACTGGACTTTGCTGTAAACAATGCAACCTCAAAGTACTCCTATGTTTTGGATGGCAACAATAACGTAACAATCTCTGGAAACACGACGCTAACAAAACTATCAGAGGAATTGCATAGCATTACGGTTTACGCTTGGGATAAAGCAGGAAACATGGGCACATCGGAAACAATACTTTTTAACGTAGAAGCACCAGACGCTTTTCCAACAGTTACTATTGCAGTTGCTTCAGGAACGGGTGTTGCACTTTTAATCGTTAGCCTTTTTATTTACCGTAAAAAAACTAAAAGACCTCTCTAAGCTGAGAGGTTGGATGGTTTAGTAGAAGCTTTGTATGGGTGAATCGTCTTCTTGAATGGCGGCTGAGTGAAGCGGTTCAATTTTTGTTTTTGTTAGGGCTTTGATGTTGTTAAAGTTTGACATTTCACCGTAGCTAACCAAGGTTATGGCTGTGCCTTCGCTTCCTTTGCGTGCTGTTCTGCCTATGCGGTGGAAATAGACTGGTGCTTCATTGGGTACGTCATAGTTGATTATGTGGGTTATGCCTTGAATGTCTAAGCCTCTGGCGGCAACGTCAGTAGCGACAAGCAGGTTAAGTCTGCCGCTGCGGAAATCGTTGATAGCCCGGTCTCGTTGCGCCTGCGTAAACCCAGCGTGCAATGCCTGCACTCGGTGGCCTTTCCTGTAGAGTTGGTCTTGGAGCCTGCTGGTGTCTCGTCGGGTTCGGCAGAAAATTATGGCTCGCCTCACTTCTTCTTCACGGATGATTTTGCAGAGGGCTTCAAATTTGCCTCCCTGATTAACAACGGTGTAGAGCTGCTTCATCTGGGTTAGGGCGATTTCGTCTTTG
>QYYE01000096.1 GCA_003589585.1 Candidatus Bathyarchaeota archaeon | reverse complement strand
GAAACCGTAGACATTCCTCCGCTAGCCGACACATTCGTTGAGCGTTGACGTGCAACCTTGGATTGTTGTCTAGCGTAGGAGAATAGAGCCATTTGGATGCCGAAACTGGCGATTAAGGGTACAAACAGGTAAAAAAGAGAAATTAACTCTGCAACTGCATGGTCAAACGATTCCACTAAACCAACGACTGCGAAGTAGGCAACTGTGAGAAGAACGCTTGCAACAATTCCGTGTGCAAGAAAACTGTTTGAACGCTTTATTGCCTGACTTTCAGCTGGACTGCTTAAG
Source organism: Candidatus Bathyarchaeota archaeon (assembly GCA_003589585.1). Taxonomy (GTDB): domain Archaea; phylum Thermoproteota; class Bathyarchaeia; order Bathyarchaeales; family Bathycorpusculaceae; genus Bathycorpusculum. The sequence goes on along the minus strand of QYYE01000096.1, from coordinate 7,757 downwards.
GGTTGCCTATTGAACGAGGGACTTGGTTCATCCGTGAGGCGAATATACTGCATTTTCTCTTCTCCGTACTTGTTATCTGATTGAACTCTGACGGAGCGTTTGAAAACGACGTAGTCTTAACCGGACTTCTCGCCGAAGACAAGGGAGAAACATGGGGGTTTTCTTTTTGTATACGAGGTATTGGATTCCAAACTCTCTCTCCAGGTCCCGCTCCTCTCTTTTAGCCAATCTATAGTACACAAACGTCAGGATAGGCCACATTATCAACAGAGGAAGGGTAGCCCAATGTATGAGTAATCCTAAGGTGATTAGCATGAAACCAGTGTATTGGGGATGGCGAACAAGCGAGTAGACGCCGTCGGTCACTAAGGTGCCTTGTCCTTCTTTTTTGCTCCAATAGTATTTGTGGATGCTTTGCCAGCCTAGAATTACGAAAAGTGCGCCGATTAGATTTAGAGCAAAACCGATGTACATGCCCCAGTAGCCAATGTATTGTTCTAATGTGTGCTGCCACAGTATGCCAGGTGGCAAACTTGCGCCGACTGCCCAAGTCACAAAGTACATGCTGAGGGGGAGACCGAACATTTCAAAGGCTAAAGCCACGATGAATGCTAGGTAGACGCTGGTTGGTTTTCGCTGGCTTTTCTTGTAGAAGGGGATGAAAGCGAGAAACAGGGCGAATAGTACAATCCATAGTCCTACCATGATCCAGTCGCCGTATTCCAAACGCAATCACTCTCATTATCTTTTAACGATATATCGTATATAGAGATATTTATTCCTTTTCTATACCTCAAACTTCTAAGTTAAGCCAAGACCCAAAGGAGTCCAGACTTTACGCACCTTTCTTCAAAAAATCAAAAAGGGGCGCTATGGGTTTACCGCTTAGTTGATGCCTGTTCGCTGTATGAAAGTTCCATGCCACGTATGATACCATACTTGACCATTGCTACCGTTAACGCTCAGTAAACCCACTACTTTGCCGCCGTTTAGCACGGTGATTGTGTAGTAACCATAGAAGGTCGTCACTTGACCAGCCACAGTTCCCGGATAGTTAAGATCAAGGTATTGCTGTGCGTACAGTTGAGCTTGATACGGTGTGATTTGATTTCCCAAATTCTGATTAGGTGCTCCTCCAAACCAGGCGCCCATGCCTCCTTCACGCCACATCATTCCAGGTCCCGGTGCAAAGCCGTAAGAAGGCTGGTAACCGTATGTACCTATTCCATACTTTGTGTTCCAAGTCGAGCTAGGACCAGTTTCACGGTATACGCTTCCAGTATATTTGTCGATGGTTAGCTCAAAGGCTCCTATTCCTGTGCTTCTTTCGTAGATTTGGACATAGAAGTTCTGTGAATACTCCTGTACCTCTTTCACCGCCAAGTCAGGGTTGCCGCTGAGGTAGTTTTGCGCAATTGCCGCGGCGTTGGTCAAAGTCAGAGATGATTGTGGATTGGCAGGTAAACCTTGGTTAGGAGGTATTGTCGTCGTTTGATTAGGGGCTGGTTGCCATGGTACGTTAGACAGTGAGCCTGTATAGCCAACGGTGTTTTTGGGTGTGTTTAATAGAACAACGACTGAGGCTGACGCTAACGAGGTAACTATCACTGACACTATTACTATGATTGCTATTTGCCATACTTTCATTTTTTTGACACCTCCTTAACCTTACCATTGAGCCTCGGGTAATTTGACAGTTCGCCGATACAACAATGAAACAATCCTTGACATTGGACGTATCTTCATTTTCGGCTCTTCCCTATCTCTTGAATTAATTTTATGCGGCACCGCCTTTTTGAACACCCTAGAACGATTAATGAAGAATGATAGGTCAAAACTTGATGAACACATATTATCGAAATTAGCCTAAAGCAGAAAATGGCACCCTTCCCAGCAACCTGATGGCTACAGACATTCGGCAGTTGTCTCATCAGGGCTTACTTGTTTACTTACAAAAAACGATAGGTCAAACAATTCTGCCCTTCTCATTATAAGCCCTATTTGCCGTCTAATATCCAACCCATGCAGAAAACCCTAAGGAGGGGGAGGTAGGTATTGGCGGTTTCTGCGCTCAATAGCATGTTAAAAAACAATGCTTAATGTAGGTAGATGGGTCTATGTCAAAACTCTTATTCGAATGGTTGCAGCAAGCCCTTCTTCTCTTTAATGTTGGCTTGTGCTGCTGCCAATCGTGCCACTGGAACCCTGTAAGGCGAACAACTAACATAATCCAGATTAATCCTGTGACAAAACTCCACCGAAGAAGGCTCACCGCCATGTTCACCGCAAATCCCAATTTTCAAATCAGGCCTTCTTTTCCGTCCCCACTCGACCGTAATAGCCATAAGTCTGCCAACACCCTTCACGTCCAAAATCTCAAACGGGTTGTCCTGCAAGATCTTATGCTCGTTGTAGAAGGGCAAGAACTTGTTCTCCGCATCTTCTCTGGAGAAGCTGAAGGTTGCCTGTGTCAAGTCGTTGGTGCCGAAACTGAAGAACTCAGCAAAGTCCGCTAACCGCCCAGCACGCATACAGGCACGCACAACTTCAATCATGGTGCCAACAGTAAATGGAACCGCAATCCCCAGCCTGTCTCGGACTCTGCGTTCAATCCTGCGAATCATGCCGTGCACGCGTTTGAGCTCTTGGCTGGTGCAAACCTGAGGAATCATAATCTCCACCTTTACAGGAACAGTTTCTCGAATCAGCTCGCCAGCAGCCTCCAGTATCGCCTCAACCTGCATCTCATAAATCTCAGGGTAAGTAATGCCCAAACGCACGCCTCGATGCCCAAGCATGGGGTTTACTTCCCGCAATGTGCGAATTTTCTGCAAGGTCTCCATCTTCCTGTTCAGCTCAGTCGACTGTAGTTCTGCAAGGTTAGACAGCATATGTTCGTTCTCAGTTAAAACAGGCTCCAGCGAAGGGTCAATTTCCCGCAGAACATCAGGAAGCTTACATACATTCGCCAATGCAACTTGGCATTTCTGCAAAACATCAATGTCATGTTCAATAGCGTCTTCTGAGGGCAAAAACTCATGCAAAGGTGGGTCAAGCAGCCGAATTGTCACTGGAAAGCCCTGCATAGCCCGCAAAATCTCCTTAAAATCATTCTTTTGCAGGGGCAACAGGTGCCTAAGCGCAGCTAACCGCTCCTCAGGGTTATCCGCTAAAACCATGTCTTGAAACAGCCCGATTCTGTCTGCGGCATTAAACATCCGTTCAGTGCGGCACAAACCCACGCCTTCAGCTCCAAACTTTAAGGCTGTTTCGGCATCCTGTGGAGTGTCAGCGTTGGCTCGCACACCCAGCCTGCGAAACTCATCCGCCCAGCCCAAAACCGTATTCATGTTCAGTGAAATCTCGGGTTCAACCATGCCGACCTCGCCAAGCCACACCTTCCCAGACGTCCCATCGATGGTTAAAACCGTGCCCTGCACTATTCGGTTCTCACCAATTGTCGCCAGCTTTTCCATGTGGCTGATTTTTATGTCTCCAGCGCCGGAAACGCAGGGTTTCCCCATACCTCTGGCGACAACGGCTGCGTGGCTTGTTTTTCCGCCTATAGAAGTTAAAATTCCCTGAGAAGCAAAAAACCCATGGATGTCTTCTGGCTTGGTTTGCTCCCGTATAAGGATGACTTTTTTGCCTGCTTTGGCTTGACGTTCAGCTTCGTCAGCGTCAAAAACCACCTCGCCTGAAGCTGCACCTGGAGAAGCACCTAAACCAACGGCGACTGGCGGCTGAGTGTTTTTTGGGTCAATTTGGCAGTACATGAGTTGTGTGAGCTGCGTGGGATTAAGCCTAAGCAAGGCTTCTTCTTTGGTGATTAAGCCTTCCTCTACCATGTCAACGCTGGTTTTTAAGGCTGCAGTAGCATTCATTTTGGCATTGCGCGTTTGCAGCATGTACAGTTTGCCTCCCTCAATGGTGAATTCCATGTCTTGGGGTTCGCGGAAATGCTTCTCAAGGGTTTCACGGACGTTTTGAAGTTCTTGGTACATGTCAGGCATGGTCTTCTGCATATCCGAAACAGGCTTTGGAGTACGTATGCCAGCCACTATGTCTTCGCCCTGTGCCCTGTCCAAGTAATCGCCAAAGAGAACGTTTTCGCCTGTGCTTGGGTCACGAGTGAAAGCAACACCTGTAGCCGATTTTTCTTTTAGGTTGCCAAAAACCATAGTTTGCACGTTAGCTGCTGTGCCATTGGCGATTTTCGGGGTGATTTTGAATTCTCTTCGGTAATCGACAGCGCGTTTGCCGTTCCACGAAGCGAAAACTGCTTCAATAGCCATAAAGAGTTGGTGGTATGGATCTTGAGGGATAGGTGCTCCTGTTTGTTCCTGAACTATGGCTTTGTATATGTCGACAAGTTCTTTGAAGTCCTCGGCTGTCAGCTCAAGGTCTTGGGTGATTTTTCGGTTTTCTTTAAGCGTTTCCATGGCTAAGTGGAAATGCTCGTCATTTATGTTCAAAACGATGTTGCCGAAAAGCGAGATAAACCGCCGATAAGAATCCCAGCCAAAGCGCTCATCTCCACTGCGTTTTATAAGTCCCTGCACGGTTTGGTCGTTTATGCCAAGGTTTAGGATGGTGTCCATCATTCCAGGCATAGAGATTGCTGCTCCGCTGCGCACGGAGACAAGAAGCGGTCTTTCAGGGTCGCCAAACACAAGGTTCATTTCCCTTTCAACTTCGGTCATGGCGTTTCGCACTTGATTTTTAAGATCTCTCGGCAGCTGGAATCCGTTATCAAAATATTCTAGGCACGTTTGAGTGGTTATAACGAATCCTGGTGGAACAGGTAAGCCGATTTGGGTCATTTCGCAAAGTCCAGCGCCTTTGCCGCCTAACAGCTTTTTGTCTTTTCCGTCGCCTTCCTGAAACAGGTAAACGTATTTGGTTAGGGGTTTGGGTTGCTGTTGAGCATAGCTTTGGCTGATTGGCTCGATCAAAAGAATATTCCTCACGATAGGCTAATTCTAAGCCCAAAATAAAGATATGTGACTGCAAGCTAAAACCAACAACAAACAAGACGCTAATTTCTTTGCCATCAATCCTTTGCAAAAAACAAAACTCTAATGTTGCTCAAGACCAACTCTTTTCAACGGACGCCTCAACGCCAAAATCAAGAAGACCAGCAAAGTCACAAAGCTTGCTAGTGGATAATCACCGATACCAGCGGCTAATCCAATTGCGGCTGTAGCCCAAAGGCTTGAAGCAGTAGTTAAACCTTGAACTTTATCTTTCTCCGACCAGATTGCCCCAGCACCAATGAAGCCGATGCCAGCCACAATGCCTGCCGCTATCCGAGCTGGATCAATGCTGAAGCCAATGGAGACGATAGTGAAGAGGCATGAGCCCAAGCAAACCAGCATGTGAGTTCGCAGTCCAGCGGGTTTGTGGGTTATTTCCCGCTCGAAGCCAACAACTGCACCTAAAGCCACAGCTAGCAGTAAACTAATCATGGTGTCGAGGTTAAGAATGGTTGACATCACTACTGATTAAGATTTTTTAGTATAAAAACCCAGCTTATCGCCTGCTAAACCGAATTGCCAGCAGCTTCAAGTGCAAAACAGCAGACCAGCACCGCTATGAAGACGCCGCCAATCATCAATGCAGCAAACGCGTTAGCATCCAAACTCACAACTGTGAACGAAACAGGATTGCCCTGTGCATCCGTGATTGATGTAGTGCCGAGCCCAGAGAAAATCAAAAAGAAAAGCACTAAAACCCCGGCAACAACGCTGGGAACAATAACTCTAACCCACTTATTCATGAAACAATTCAACCCCTAACAGACCCTTATTGCCTACTACCGCTAATAAGACTTACCAAACTCTGCTTACGCTCAGTTTCGGGATGAGACTGGTTGAAAGAGGAGATTGCTGGTTAGTTTACGTTTTGTATGATTAGTTTCGATGCCTGGTCTATTTCCTCTTGAGTTGACCAGCGCCCAAGACTCAAGCGTAAGGCTCCCAGAGCTTGTTCTCTTGGAATGCCCATTGCCAACAGCACTGCAGAGGGTTCGGTGGAGCCAGCGTGGCATGCGGAGCCAGTGGAAGCAGCGATTCGGGGTATGCGTTTTAGCAGTTCCTCGCCTACTGTGCCCTTTATGCTGATGTTAAGAGTGTTCGGCAAACGTTTTTTTGGATGACCGTTAAGTTTCACCCTGTCCTCGCCCAGCCCCTCTGCAAGGTTCTTGTACAATCGGTCGCGAAGCAACCCCACGTTCCGCCCATAATCCTGCAGACCTGCAGCAGCTATTTCGCATGCGCATCCAAGACCAGCAATGTAGGGCACGTTCTCGGTTCCAGCGCGCCTGCCCTGCTCTTGCCCAGCACCATGCATAAACTTGTCAAGCACTGTTCCGTTTTTGATGTAGAGAGCACCGATGCCTTTTGGAGCGTACAGTTTATGCCCAGCCAAGCTGAGAAAGTCCACATTGAGGTCTTTAACGTCCACAGGGATTTTTCCGCATGACTGCGCCGCATCCGTGTGGAATATTACGCCTTTTTGTTTTGCTATTTTGCCGATTTCCTCTATGGGGTTTATGGTTCCAACTTCGTTGTTGGCATGCATTATAGTGATGAGGACTGTTTGGGGCCTGATTGCTTGCGCTATGTCTGAAGGGTCCACCATCCCGTATTTATCCACAGGCAAAAGCGTAACCTCAAACGAAAACCGCCTCTGCAAATACTCCAACGGTTTAAGAACGGCTGGATGCTCAATCTCTGAAGTGATTATGTGTTTGCCTTTATTCATGTTGGCAAGGGCTGTTCCGATTATGGCGTGATTGTTGCTTTCCGTGCCCCCACTGGTAAAGATGATTTCGTTTGGTTGTGCACCGATTAGTCTGGCAACTTGCTCTCTTGCCTTGATGATGGCTTCTTTTGCCGCTCTGCCGTAGATGTGGCTGCTTGAGGGGTTTCCAAAGTGCTCTTTGAAGAAGGGCAGCATAGCTTGTAAGACAGCTGGGTCGACTGGTGTTGTAGCGTTATAGTCCAAATAAATTGGTTTTTTCATTTATCAGTTCACCATATATTGTTATACAAAAAGTTCTCGGAAAGGATTGTTAAAGGGATAGCGCTTTATTGCTTCCTTTTATCCAGCCAGCCAGCTTAATCATAGTGCCAACTTCGACGCCTTCAATGATGTCCTCTTTAGATAGCGCTCTTGCATTCAAGCATGTGCCGCATGTAGCGATTTTCGCTCCGCTTTTGAGAAGGTCCCGCAACATCTTTTCCAAGTTATAATAGCCTTCAGGTGTTTTTTGTCCTTTCTTAGCAGCAGTCACAGAATCGCCTAACAAAAATATGTTTACATTCATACCGATAGTTGATGAGATTGATGCTGTTGCTAACCTAAGAGCATTCCAGACTTGTTCGGTTCCATATGGGGCACCGTTTACTATTATCGTTAGAGTTTCCAAATTTTCACCTCCATGCCATATGATACCCATGATTTCTTTGTTCATGTTCAATTTCATCTTTAGAGTTAATTTTGCTGAAGGGTGTTTTTTCGTTGAGCCAGCTTGAGAGGTAAACTTTGTTTGTGTTTCCAGCCTGCTCCAACATAACTATGCCTCGCTCAGATAGGCGCGTGACAATTCTGTGGACCTTAAGCCTGCTTAACCCAGTTTCTGTACGTATGTATTTCTGAAGGTATTGCCCATTATGCGAAGCTAAAACCTCCATAACTTTGCGCTCATCAGCAGTCAAGGTTTTCGATATGGAATCGTATGGCGTTCCAGCATT
>QYYE01000095.1 GCA_003589585.1 Candidatus Bathyarchaeota archaeon | reverse complement strand
GACCCAATCGGAGTTCAACCGCTCTATTACGGCGAAAACAAAGACATTGCTGCCCTTGCCACAAACCGAAAAGCCCTCTGGAAACTCGGCGTCGAAAAAGCTGTGTCCTTTCCGCCCGGCAACTTGGCTTTTGTAAACAAGGAAGGTTTCAAATTCAAACCCGTAAAAGCTCTCACCTTTGAAGAACCCAAACCTGTGACCTTACAGGACGCCGCAAAAGAACTGCAGGTGCTTCTGGAACAATCAATCCAGCGGCGAGTGCACGGTCTAAAAGAGGTTGCGGTGGCGTTCTCAGGCGGATTAGACAGTAGCTTAGTGGCTTTCATGGCAAGCAAACTTGGCGTAAAGGTTAACCTGCTTCATGTGAGCTTGGAGAATCAGCCTGAAACCGAAGAAGCTATCCAAGCCGCGGAAGCACTGGAACTGCCAATGCAGATTCACCTGTTCAAGGAGTCAGACGTAGAAACAGCCCTGCCCAAGGTGGTCAAACTCATTGAGGAGCCAGACCCTGTTAAAGCCAGCATTGGGGTGCCGTTTTACTGGGTTGCTGAGAAGGCTGCTGAGGCTGGGTTTAGGGTGTTGTTGGCTGGGCAGGGCGCGGATGAACTGTTCGGTGGCTACCAGCGCTACGTGAACGAATACTGCAAAGATGGAAGCGAGAAAGCCCGCAAGACAATGTTTGAGGATGTTGTTGGAATCCATGAAAGCAACCTGGAGAGGGATATGAAAATTACTAGTTATCATGATGTAGATTTGCGTTTGCCGTTTGCCCCATTTGAGATTGCCGAGTTTGCCTTGGGTTTGCCGATTGAGTGCAAAATCGAAAAGAAAATTGAAACGCTCAGAAAGCTGGTGCTCAGAAAAGTCGCCAGTAACGTGGGGTTGCCAGCTGGGGTGGCGGAGAAACCGAAGAAAGCAGTGCAGTACTCAACAGGTATAAACGACGCAGTGAAAAGAGTAGCTAAGAAGCACGGTAAAACCGTCAACGAGTATGTTAAGGAACTGTTTGTTGCCTCCAAACAATAAATTCCCAAAACCACCGCCTTTAATCACACACCACGATTATTCCCACACTGCTTTGTGGCAACTTGCACAACCAGCATAAAACCCAAACCACAGCCCGACGCAAAAAAGCAGTCACCAGTGCAATCTTGGTTGTTGTTGTGAAGAGGAAGGGGGCCGGCAACAACTACTATAGGAAAAAACAAAACGCCTAATAAACCCAAAATTTGGTAAAAAGTATAAATCCCACTCTAAAGGACCATTACTGTAAAGTAAATAAATAAGCTGACGTAAGTCTAGAAGAATCTTGGCTTGGTGAATCTCAAGTGAAACATAAAAAGGCTATCTCAGCATTAGTTTTCTCCTTACTAATCATACTACCCATTGCTGCTTCCATAGGAACAGTTTCCGCACAAGCAGGCTACACCATCGACAACGTAGACCACCAAGTGGAAGTCATGTACTCAGGCCACATAGTCATCCGCGACACCATCCAAGTCTCAGGACAACTATCCGACGGCTTCCTGATTGGATTACCCTTCAAGTACAGCGCCTACATCCTTAAAGCCCTAGCATTTGACGAAACCAACGTCTACCCGATAAGCTTAGGCGTTCCATTAGGCGACCGAGGCGCATTTTACGCAGCCAGAATAGATTTCGACAATCAATCACCAAACGTCTTCACAGTAGTGTTTGTTTTATCCAATCGCCTAATCACAGAGCCAGATCTTGGTATCTTCACCCTTGACTTCCCAGCATACCCAAGTTTTGTAAAAGAGGCAGCAAACTGCGATGCAAGTATAGCATTACCAACTCCGCCGATAGGAATAACCATTACCAAAGACGATGGCGAAGTTAATGGCGCAAGTTATGCCAGGGCAAATTTACCTGCATACACATATTCTCCTGCCACAGCCAGTTTTCAGCTGCCAACAGGGGCATTACAAGTAATACAAATAAGTGAACTAAACCGCCAAGTAACCATCAACCCAGCAGGTCAGGTGACTTCTTCAGACAGTTACCGCATAACCAATAACTCAACAAGCTCCATGAGAGCTTTCCCGATGGGCTTACCTGCTGGCGCCTCAAACATCGTCGTTAGGGATGAATTTGGCAGATTCTTAGAAACTGTTGTAGGCTCTGTCAGCGGCAATACTCTACAGACCAACGTCACATTAATCTCGGTCTTAAACACAGGTCAAGCCACAACAATAACAGCAGAATACAACCTGCCCAGCGCAACCGAGAAGGACGGAAGCTTTGTCCTAGGCAACTTCAAGTTTTTCCCCGACTTCAACTACTTCGTTGAAAGCGCCTCCCTTACTCTCATCCCACCAGAAGGAGCAACCATTTTAGCACCGCGACTGTCTGAACTTGATCCCTCTTCAAGCCTGACAAGGCAATTATTCCAAGATACCCTTACAGTAAGAAAATCAGGCATCAGCTATGTGGATTACAGCGTTCCCATAGATGACGATTTGCAGCTAACTTACAATTATAATCCATTATGGGTTTCTCTGCGCCCAACTTTCTGGGCTTCACTCCTGGCAGTTGTTGGCTGTGTAGCGGTAGTTATTTTCAGAAAACGCAAAGGAGGGGAAGAAGAACTTGAAGAGGTTGAGCCTCAGCGAGTTTTGACAACAAGTAAGCCTTCAGCTTCACTTATTCTAGAGCAGCAAAAGAAGATGGAAGTGAAAACAGGCGTAAGAGTTACCGTGGACACCATCAGAGACTTCATCGATGTCTATGAAGACTACAAACGGCTTAACAATGACCTCAAAGCCCTGGAGATTAGCGCTCGAAAAGGAAGAATGCCGCGAAGACAATACAAGGTTCAACGTAAGGCTCTGGAAACCCGATTAGTATCAGTATCAAGGGAGATTGAAGAGCTGAAAGCAGTTTTCCGAGGGACAGGTGGCTCTTACGGCAACTTTGTAAACCAGATAGATTCGGCTGAGTCAGACCTTGTTGGCGCTGAAGAAGAAATGAAAAACCTTGAGGTACGCCAGAATCGAGGCGAAATAGCCATCGACGTATACAAGAAAAAGCTCGCTGACCTTGAGCGACGTCAAGAAAAAGCTGAAGCAACAATTAACGGAATCCTGCTACGGTTACGTGAAAAAATCTACTAAATTACCTAAACACTTTTATTTTACAGGGGCGATTTTTGAGAATAAACTTGCAGAGGTAGAGAAAACATGGTAAAAATTATGGTAGGCGAAAATTGCACAGGATGCGAAACATGCGTAAACACTTGCCCTGTAGGCGTCTATGAGGTTAAAGACGGAAAATCCGTGCCAACCAAGGTAGACGAATGCTTGGTCTGCAGAGCTTGTGAAGCTCAATGCCCTGAAGGTTGCATTCAGGTAATTGAGTAATCATCTATTCTGAAAGGTTCCTTGTTACGCATGGTCTCTCGTTTGAGAGATTTATCCCTTCTTTATTGGTAAACTTGTTTTGTGCAAACTCACGATTTTTCCTATAGCCCCTCAGCGTTTGTTGGGCGGGGTTTGGTTTTTGTGTTTGCCTGGTGTGTTGTTTGTGTTGGTGCTTGCTAGGTTTTAGCGATTTTTTCTAGGCAGTTATCGTCAAACAGTTTTTAGGACTGGCGAATACTGTTGCTCTGCCGATAGACCCCTCCCCTTATTTAAGGCGGGATTTTTTTTGGGTTTTCAACATGCTAATCGGCTAATTTTCAGCCGAACTGATCTACCCCTCTTAGGTTTCTACAATTATTTTCTAGTAGGCTGCACGTATCATGACGTGTTGCTATGCTTGGAATTGTAAGACAAACAAGGTATTCGTTAATGTTGAGGCAAACGAAAGTCTGGTTGCATAGAGACTATTTCCTTAGCTTTTGAATCTATATTTTGCTTTCACATTACTTAAATTTCTGGACGTTCAACACCACAAGGATACGGATTGGGAAGACGAGCGATAAATCAAGATTCTTTATGCCTGACATTAACAGTTGCCAGAGCAAACATTGTGGAGGGCTAATTAGGTTTTGATACCAATCTACGCTATTTTTGCAATTACTGGAGGCATCATCTGCTCAATACTGGCAACTATCGTGTACTTCTTCAACCGAAAAGGAAACCTGAACCGAGTTTTCATCTACGCAATTGCCTTAGGTGCTTACTCTGCCTTCACTTCTTTCATGGTTATCAGTGCGGATAGTGCAGAAACCGCCTACCTATGGAACAAATTAGGATTTTTGTGGCCCTTCTTTGTTGCATTCCTTCTACAATTCACTATAGTTTTCACGGAAAACCGTCTTGCGAATGACAAAAGTAGATATCTACTTCTTTATTTGCCAGCTGGATTGGTCTCGCTTCTTGACCTGACAATGGACCAACTCTCTGGTTTACCGGTGAAGACATCGTATGGTTACACGTTTACTGGCACCGACTCCCTGCTCAGTGCTGCCGCCAGTCTGTGGTCAGCAACGCTCTCTTTCATCACCATTCTGCTGTATCTTAGATATTATTTTAGAGTTAAAGATGAAAATAAAAAACAACAGACCAAGCTAATCACCATTGGAGTATCATATCCGATTCTAATGTATATAATGTCTAAATTGGCAAATGTGTTATTCGGTTGGTATATTCCATACTATGGTGTAGGCGCTAACTCTATACTTTGCCTCCTTGTTGTTTACGCCATCTGGAAATACGACCTCTTCAACCTCAACCCAGCAATGGCAGCAGAAAACATCATCGCAACAATGCCTGACTCATTTATCCTAACTGACCCAAAGGGCAAAATTCTTCGGGTAAACCAAGCCTTAACCAATCTTTTGGACTACCAAGAAAACGAGTTAACGGGAAAACCAATCAATCAGCTCATAGAGGACAAATACAGCACACAATTTGTTGACAATATATCCGAAAAAAAAGAAATAAGGAATTATGAGACAACGGTAATAGGGAAAAACAACACTCAAAGGCCTGTCTCCATCTCCGCCTCTGTCATTAAAAACAAAAAAGGCAAACAAATCGGCATTACCCTAATTATTCATGACCTCACTAGACGCAAGCAAAACGAAGATAAAATTATTAGAAACGAACGCTTTGCAGCCATAGGTGAGGTTGCAGGTATGATAGGTCACGATCTTCGCAATCCTCTTACCAGCATTCATGGTGCAGCATATTACTTGAAGAAAAAGCATGCAAAAAAAATAGATGAAGCCTCAAAAGAAATGCTTAAGACGATAGAAACAAGTGTGCAATACTCTAACAATATCATAAGCGACCTTTTAGATTACTCACGAGAGATAAAGTTAAAAATCGAGGAATCCAATGCCAAAAATCTTGTGGCAAACGCTTTAGTGTTGACGCCTACGCCTCGAAACATCAAAGTTTTCGACCGTACCCAAGCCACTCCAATCCTGCAGGTTGATAAAGTGAAGATAAGCCGAGTTTTCATGAACATAATCAAGAATGCATTTGAAGCCATGCCAAACGGCGGAACTCTAACCATTAAAAGCACCCAAAAACAAGACAGCATAGAAATTACTTTTGAGGACACCGGTTCTGGCATGACACAGGAAGTAGTTGACAAACTCTGGACACCGCTCTTCACAACCAAAACCAAGGGCATGGGATTTGGGTTGCAAATATGCAAACGCATCGTGGAAGCGCACGGCGGAAAAATCCAAGTCGACAGCACCTCAGGGAACGGAACAACCTTCACCATAACGCTGCCGCTAAATAACACGCAAGCCATACTCTATACCACGCCAGAAATAACAGATAATACACCATAATCGCTTTCATAGATTTACCAAAGAAATTTGGAAGCAGACAATAGGACCGTACAGTTAGGTTAAGATGGCTCTTGGTTGCCTTTCATGCACTTATTTGTTTGAAAGCTCCTTTGCCCAGCCTCGGATAGCATCCCGGTCTCTTGTATCATAGATTCCTGGTTGTGCCTCTTTGTAGGCAGCGGCGATTTTTGGTCTTTCAGCGTTCAGGGCTTTTTTTGCCCACCACGGCGTCTTGTTATAGTTGTAGACTCCTCCAAACAAGCCCAGAGCCACTGGTTGCAGATTGTACTTAGCGGCTTTTTCTTGAAGGTACTTTCTTTTTGCTCTATCAGCGGTCTTAGTGTCCTCTGTGTTTAGTGCTTGAGAGGCAGAGCCACAGCAGACGAACAGCGCCACCTTTTTTTCCGATAGTTCTTTTTGGAAGTTTTTGAGAAAGGCTTCCGGTTCGCTTGTCCATCTGTCGATTTGTATTCCACTGCCAACGATAACTAGGTCATATTCGCTTATGGTTTTAACTTTTTCTTGTTTAGCGTCAATTACCCGAACCTCGATTTCTTCTTGGCGGAGGGTTTTCGCGATTTCTTCTGCGGTACTGGCGGCGGCGCCATACCGGGTGCCATACACAATCAATGCTTTAATCATTGCTTTGTCACCTCCTGCTTTGCGGCTTTACGGTTGATTAACATGCCCATTAATCCGGCTGCAATCGCAATGAATGGCGGAACTAATCCGCCTCCAACGAGAAGCATGATGATTGACAGCAAAATCAATATCAAGCCGCCGTTCTTTTTCTCAATAAACTTTCCAGCCCAAACCGCCACCAAAACGCCAAAGACAATCGCAAGTATGCCAGTTACCAGAAAGCTTGGGATGATAGTCATGGCGGGCTCGCCGCTTAATGCCGTCAACTGGGGCCAAGCCTCAATAATGAGTCCGCTTGGAGCTACGTTGCCTTGTAGCATTTCGCCAGGTCCATGGGATGCGCCGCCGAGTCCCGCGAAAATTCCGAGGGCTGAAGCTGCAATTCTCAGTTTTCTCATTGGGTCTTCACCCCGACATGGTTTTGCTTGGCTGTTTTTGTGATTTCATCTTCTGTGAGGTCCAGCCGAAGAACACCATTTTTACCGACAACTTCTAAAACGACGCCTTCCGCAAATTTCGCATGTACCAGTTCACCTATCGTGCCTTCCAAAAGCACGCTGTCGCTGGAGCCGTTAGTCAAGGTGACGTTTTTGAGGTTTCTCTTCGACTTGAGCTCTACCGAGAAGACCCTTTCTTTGCTTGCGTTTTTGTTTTTCATTTTGTTTCCCTCGCTCTATCTATGAGGCTGAGATTTGTGATTAGTTTTATTTGATAGAGTTGCTAAAAACTAAATAGCAATATCAAGAATTTAGCATGGGTGAGAAGAAAAATTGGGCAGTGATCAAGGGCTGGAAAAGTTGCTTTTTGAGTTAGCCAGCGAAAGCAGACTCAGCATACTGCGAGAGTTGCAAGAGGAAAATTTGAAGATGCAGGAAATCGCCCGCAGACTAGACATAACCGCAACAGAGGCTTTTAGGCAATTGGAGCGTTTGAGCGCGGCTTCTCTGGTACAGAGACAACCCGACGGAGCATTCGCTATTGCCGAGTACGGCAAGCTGGTGTTGCAGCTTACTTCCTCACTGAATTTTGCGGCTAAGCATAAAGATTATTTTTCAACCCATGACGTAACAGGGCTTCCAATCCAGTTCGTAAGCAGGCTGGGTGAACTTTCGCAGGCTACCTTGGTAATGGACACCATCGAATTCCTAAACAAAGGTGAACAAGCCTTCATAGAAGCCGAGCAGTACGGCTGGGGAATAGCAGAAGGCACAGTTCCCGAGCGTATGGGTCCAATAATGGATGGACAAATCCTCAAAGGCGTAAACTTTCGGTTTATTATTCCAGAACGTCGCTTTTCAAAAGATTTTTCTCCAAGCAAAATCCCAAGAAACCTGGAAGCGCGGAGCTTTGCTGAGATTCCAGCAATAGTTATCGTTACAGAAAAGGTGGCGGGAGTTAGCTTTCGCCAGCTTGGAGGAAGAATCGATTATGCAGGCTTTTTCGGCACAGACCCAACGTTCCATAACTGGGTAAAAGACCTGTTCCTTTACTACTGGGGCAAAGCAAAACAACCCTAATTTGGCGAATGCTTAATTGAACAGCTATTACAAACTCATCCGTCCAGCCCTTTCGCCCTACTTTAATGATTATCTATAAAACTCTTAATTCAGGATTCAGGCTCGGTTGTACATCCACCTATCTGAAGCAGTCTTCGGGCAATCAGTAAAAAC
>QYYE01000094.1 GCA_003589585.1 Candidatus Bathyarchaeota archaeon | reverse complement strand
GCGGGTGATAGCTTGGCGTTTTAGGGTTGTTTTTGTTAAAGGGGTTGTTTTTGTGGTTTTTTATGCTACAAATTTTGACTATTTTGATGCTGTTGAGAGGCTTTTTGAGGTGTTTGGGGTTGGCTGGCAGAGTGTTTGACACCAAAAAGCACACCAACATAAAACGTAAAGCAGCCTACAGGCGTATCCAAGTGTATACCAAGAGTCTGGCTAAAACCAAGGCGGAGAAAACGAGGCGCCGACAGGTTCTAAAGCTATGGAGTCTGGGCTTAAAGATTAAGCAGATAGCAGAGCAGCTAGATATAAGCCAGCGAACAGTCAAACGCGACATAGCAAGGCTAATGCCCTACATCAAAAAGAAGAGAACACAGCTCATGCACCAAGAAAGCCAAGCAGAAATAGCCTACTTCAACAGCTTAAGCGGAAAAAAACAGCTTGAATATTTAGTTGAGCATCTTGAGCAGCGCAAACGGATCGTTAAAGCTCGCAAATGCAAAGCCCTAACAATAACCATCGACGTTGACAGAGCCTTCCAGGGACGATATGCAGTCAAGTTTAAGCCAGACCTGCCCGTAGATATGCAGGAGAACGGCAGAATAACACTAGAGCTGGCTGCGGCTGGAAGAAAACAGGCTATAGCACGAATCTACGTGGGCAAAGTCGTCTACGGCGAAGCGAACCTACAAACAAACCAAAGCATGAAACAATTCATAAATCCAACCTTAAAAGGATTAAAAGTCACTGAACCAAATGCCAAAACTCATGACCACTAACGCTTGTGTCGAAAGGAGCAGCCTACGCCATAGATAAGGACACAGCCCGGCATGCTTATGCTCCGAGACAACGAACCATCGAAGGTATAACGGCTTAGAGAAAAATGAGAGGGGATTTATGTCAGAAAATTTTATTAGAATAATCTATTACTAATAGATTAATTCATAAAAATAGTCCAGTGGTGTTAGAGTATTTGAATTTAGAGAATGCGCTTGTAAGATATAAACAGTATGGAAACAACATAGCGTTGATGCCGCGAGACGTAGCTTTGCCTGAAGGAAACTTTATCAACGCCATAATTGGACCCAGACGAGCAGGCAAAACATCGCTGATGCTTCTCTACAAGAGAGGATTGGATGCGGCGGAAAGCAACAAGATATTTATAAATTGTGAAGACATCGATTTTGTCGGAATAACCGTTGACGACTTAGACCGTTTAGAAGAGGCAATATTCCGAGTATACAAACCAAACGAAACAGAAAGCATTTATCTCTTCATTGACGAAGCGCAGAATTTTCCAGAGTGGTCTAGGTGGCTTCGAACGCTCTTTGATCAGGGAAAATACAGGATTTTCATAACTGGCTCTACTTCGGATTTATCACTGGATAATTTGCCCTCTGAGCTCCGAGGCAGGACTGTTAACACGATGGTGCTGCCTTTTTCGTTCAAGGAGTATTTGAATGTAAAGCAGATACCGTTTGAAGAATACCAGAGAGCAAGCGAAGTTAGCAGGATTGTAGCAGCTCTGTCTGAGTATTTAGATTTTGGAGGTTACCCTGAGATAGTTAAAAGTGAAGACTATACACTCAAGCATACGTTACTGTCAGAGCTGTATACAACGGTAATTCAGCGTGACCTAATAGAGAAATATGGGATAAGAAAGACTGCTTTGTTTAGAGCTTTTGTTAACTCTCTTTTTGGTTCAGCATGTGGGAACTTATCGATTCCTAATATTTTGAGATGGTTTGAAGGTCAGGAAACAAAGATTAGTCATCAAACTGCCCTCAATTACATAGGTTATGCACAAGCAGCCTTTCTTTTTTTTCTGATTTATCCTTATTCTAGAAAGATAAAGGAAAGAAATACTAGGCCTAAACTCTATGTAGCCGATTCTGGTATTTTGGGTTTATTTGAGTCTGACATGGGTAAAAAAATCGAGAATACAGTACTTATAGAGTTGATAAGGAGACGAGAGACAGTTCACTATTACAAAACAGCGTTCTCCGATGTTGATTTTGTGTTGACTGAAAAAAACAAGCCCTGTGAGCTCATCCAAGTCTGTTACAGCATAAATGAACCCATAACGTATGCCAGAGAGATAAGTTCACTTTTGAGGGCTAGTAATGATCTAAACTGCGATAACCTTACAGTGGTAACTTTTAACGAAGAGAAAACAATAAGACAAGAAGATAAAGTTGTAAGCGTTAAACCTGCATGGAAATGGCTTCGTGGATTTAGAAGCACATAATCAAGCAGCAGAATTAATTTAAGAACTCCTATGCCATTGACAAAGATACATAACCAACAAGGCTTTAAGAGCAAAAACAAGGCAGTATATTGGAGATCAAATTTTAATGGCGCAACTAACAAAGTGTCCGGATTGTGGAGCACAGTTTCAAACAAAAGAGCAGCTAATAGACCATGTAGTCCAAATACATAGTGCCAATTGCCAAATCTGCGAAGCCAAAACACGCACAATAGAAGAACTCCTGCAACATAACATGGAAGCGCATGAAATCTAAACTTGGAGTTCGAGAACTAATTGATTTTTTGAAGAGCAAGAAAGGGTGAGGATAAGATGAGAAGAAAACCTAAACTTAAAGCAAAAGGCGAAAGATTCTACAAGGGCACCTCAGGCAAAACCTATCGTGTGAGGCGAAGCTACAAAATCAGGCAAGAGGAAAACAAATAAGAAATTCAAAGACTAATACAAGCAAAAAGTTAACGCCTATAGGAAGCTGAGGAACTGTTGGATGTTGACGCTGTAAGTCTTTGTTAGTATAGCAGCACGTTAACGTTAAAATAAAAAGGTGCCTATTGCTATCATAAATACATCCATGTTAAGTTACCATACTCTCTTCAGTCATTCTTATTTTTTATTTGCAAGCCCTGATGTGTTTCTATTTTTTGAAGTCTTCTAGGTCTAACGCAAAAAAGCCTTCATTGCGCAGGCTTTCTTTTTCTTGTATACTCTTAGCCATTAGCCCAAATGTGAATTCTTTTGCGCCATGTACTTGTTGAGCCTTTTTCTCAAGTTCTGAAAGCAGTCTTCTCGATTCAGAGTAGTCCAGGTTGGACCATTTAACCTCTACTGCTAGTGCTTTGCCGCTTCTTTTCTCCAGCCCCAAAAGGTCAATTTCTGTTTCTTTCCACCACCATTTCCCAATCCTATCCACTGTGATTGGAAGGTTTCCATTTTTCGCCATTTTCACTAAAACTTCGCTGCAGATATCTTCGAAAAGATGACCTAAATAGCGGTTAAAATCTTCTTTTGCACTAGCCCAAACATTTCTTTCTAGTTCTAACTCGATTTGGCGCTTATTGGGTCTTACAAATTTAAACCAAAAGTTAAAGAATGGATCCCTGATATGGTATAGTCCTCTTTTTGCATTTTGTTCTGTGATAGGTGTAATTCTTTCTATTAAATCAAGTATTTCTAAAGTTCTTAGATAGACGCTGGTGCTTTCTCGATTAAGACCGGTGGCTTCAGAGATTTCGCTAAATGCCTGTTTATTAGAAGCGATTGCTGCAAGAATGTCTAAGTATCGTTGGGGAGTTCTTATCTCTTGCATTAGCAACATCTCTGGCTCGTCCAATAAAGGCGAATTTTTACTAAGGATTTTTTGAATAATATTTTCATCCACACTCAAGGTTTCATCTATGTGTTCTAGGTATGCGGGGGTTCCGCCGAAGCTGGCGTATATCTCTACTAGGTCATCAGCGGAGAATTTTTTGAACCATTTGAATAGGTCAAGGTATTTTAGGGGCTCTATTTTGAGGGTAGCGGTTCTTCTGCCATAGAGGGGTGCGTTTCCGCTTAGGGCAATTCTCCTTATAGTGCCTATTGAAGAGCCGGTGAGAATAAGGTAACATTTGGTTACTGATAGTTTCTCATCCCAGAATTTTTGCAGGTGTGAGATTGCTCCATTGATATTTGTTAATCTTTGGAATTCATCAATTGCAATTACGGTACCTTCTGATGCTTTTTTGGCTAGGTATTCCATGAAAGAATTGAAATCGGTAAATCTGAATCCGTTGAAAAAATCGTCTTCCACGGCCTTGGAAAATTCTGACAGAATCGTTTTTTCCTCAGCATTTGGAATGTAGAAATAGAGATGTTTGTTTTTTTTCAGAAATTCTCTTACAAGCCGGGTTTTCCCAACTCTTCTTCGACCATATAGCAAGATTAGTGTAGATCGCTTGTTCAATTGGTTTGTTAGGGTTTTTAGCTCGCTCTCTCGATTAATAAATTGAATAACCATGATTATAATAATCGTGATTATTATTTTTAAAGTTTGCGACTTTGAACCTGTAAAGTCTAAAGTCGAGTTCTGCGCCAAAACCCTGTGGATAAGCTGGCAGTTCTTTTACGCTAAAATGGGCAAGACGGACATATACAAATCCCAAACTAACACTTGCCCTACTAAAAGGAGAAAAAGCAAGTCTAGCTGGCTATGTCTTAGAAGTAAGCATAGAACCAGCCTAAACAAAATAGCTTTTATATTATGCAGCTATTGTTAGGGTTTAGTGTTTTGTGGCTCCCTTTGGATTTTTTAGCCTACCCCTTGGAGTGAAAATTGCGTGTGTGTTCTGGTGATGAGGGAGGGGGTTGCTTATACGGGTTTGCATATACGTTTTGCATATATGGTGGTGGTTTTGGTTATGGGTTTTGGATTTTAGGGTTGATTTTCTTGGGGGCGCGCTGGTTTGTTGCTCTTTTCGTCTTTGCTTAGGTTTAATGAGGTTTTTATTTTTGGTTGGGAGCATCTAATCTTGTTAATAATTTAAGATTGCCTATTGGTTGGGTTGCTTTTATTTTTGTGCTTTGTTGATGCTTTCAAAAAAGTGATTTATAGACCTTTATTGTTAGTATTATTTTATGAAAGAACTAACTTTCTATATTGAGGATGCTGAAAATATTAACAGGAAGTATCGGGGAAAACACATAGCTATAGTTGATGACAAGGTTGTTGCCAGCGGAAGCAATCCAAAGGAGGTTTGGGAGAGAGCTAAAAAGAAATATCCTGATAAAAAACCAGTTTTGGCTTTTGTACCTAAAGAAGACACTTTGGTGCTTTTGATTGGTTGAGTTTGCTTATAGAAAAGAGAAATCAGGGTTCTTGGGAGATATACTACGGCCTGTGGCTCAGATGGAAATACGTGCAGGAGGAGGCGAGTGGTTTCCAGTAATAATGTATATTGATTCGGGAGCAGATATATCGCTTGTTCCGAGGAACTTTGGAGATTTGTTAGGTTTAGACTTATCTAAAAATCTCGGTCAAGTTAGGGGCATTGGAGAAGCAATAGTTCCCCTATCGTTACAAGACGTTGAATTTAAAGTTGATAAGCATGAGGTAAAAGTAAAGATTGCTACTGCTCTGATTAATCAGGTGCCTTATGTTTTAGGCAGGTATGATTTTTTTAAATTATTCAAGATTTCGTTTCAGGAATATGAGAAAAAAGTTTTAATGGAAAAGATTTAGTGACTTTACTTTTACCGTTGGAAGTTTTGTTGCAAGCGCTGGAGTAATCTATAAATAATGTTGCTATAAAACGCATTAACCATACTTTAGATGTGTTACTCAAAATTTGGTTTTTCATACTCTTCTGCGACCGTATAGTGAGATTAGGATGGTTGCATGTTTACAGGTTTGGAAGATTTTGTTGTTTGCTTTCCTAATGGGGCAAATGGGTCTTTTGTAACTTTCCGGTAGCAGTTCAAAATGGAGGCAGATCAAGTACTGAAATTACAACATCGTTAAGATTGCATTTTCAACTATATGAAATCTTATCTTCTTATCTGGTTCCCCCTTTTCACCCTAAAATTTAACGCTTATAACCAGCCCTAAGCATTCCAAATAGCCAATGTGCCTGCATATTGGAGGCCTAAACCAACCAAAACCTCCATTCATTCTAACCTAAAGGTGGACGGATTTGAATGTGTTGCAGCATGCATTATCCAACAAGGCTTTAAGAGCAAAAAACAAGGCAGTATAATTGGAGATAAAATTTTAATGGCGCAACTAACCAAGTGTCCAGGATGTGGAGCACAGTTTCAAACAAAAGAGGAGCTAATTGACCATGTTGTCGACGTGCATAGTGCCAATTGCCAAATCTGCGGTGCTAAAACACGCACAAAAGAAGAACTATTGAGACATAACAAGGAAGTGCATGGAATCTAAACTTGGAATTCGAGGCTTACTCAAAGCATAGCAGGCTATGTCATGGAATTGACAGTTGAGCCAGCGTGAGAGATTTTTTCTAACCTATACAGTTGGGATTTGGTTGGTTTGTGGTTATGTTGGTTTTGCTGTCAGCTAATGTTTTTAACTCGCTTGTAAGAAGCGCACTCTCTCTTTGGTTGAGGGCATTCATGTTTACAGGCAATAGCAGTAGGGCGCCGCTTTCGAGAAAATCAAAGCGTTTTCCTTGGATGAAGCGGTAAACTGAGTCAAACCCAAATGTGCTAATGAGGTATTCTAAGCCGTCTAGCAGAACCACGCCGGATGTGTTTGTTTTTAGAAACTCAGATATTGCCAGTGACACTGCCTGCAGGTCCACTAGAGCCATAAAGCCTTTTAGTGGTCTTGAGGCTATTAGTTTGATTTCTTCAGGTTTAACTCCGTATTTCATCAGTAAGTCGGGGTCTTCTCGTGCTATGCATAGGCCTGCTAAGCCGTGAAGGGTTAGGTCAACGTAGATTTTTAGGGATTGATCGTGTGAATCAATGATGTAGCTTTCGCCTGAGTTTAGATTGTTGAGTCTGTATACCAGTTGTCTGTTTAACAGTTCCATTTGCTTTTGTTTGGTTACATCTCGAAAAACCGCCCTCACAAAGAGTGGTTCCCCGTTCTTGTTGTATTCTACGGAGGCTTCGCCAGTAACATCTATTGTTCCGTCGTCTTTTTTAATAAATTGGCGTTCGAAATTTTGGGCAATGCCCGACTTTAAGATTTCAGGGAATTGTTTTGTGAAGTCTTCGGTGCTTTTTTTGGCTTGGATTGTGGAGACGTGCTTGCCCAGTAGCTCTTCTTTGGTGTATCCTAGAGTTTTGCACATTGTTTTATTGACTTTGATAAAGGCACCCTTTGGGCTAAGGGAGTAGTAAATTACAGGCGCGTTTTCGTATAAGTCTTCTAGCATAAGCTTTTGTTTTTCAAGTGTTTGTGAGAGTTCTTTGCGTTCTGTAATATCTATTGCAAGCTCGGATGCTGCAATGACGTTTCCGTCCTCATCTTTAATCGGGGTGACTATTAACTCTGTCCAGCGCTGTTTTCCCTCAATGGTGTATTGATATTCATGGGCATCGAAGTCAATGCCTTCCTCAAATATTTTTCTGGCGCCACAATAGGGGCAGGGTTCCTCTAAATTGTTAAGTACATTAAAGCATACTTTTCCTTCGACATCGCCTTTGCATTCCTTAATGAAGCCGTTTGCCCATAAAACGCGATAGTCTTTGCTAATCATTACGAGCCCTGCACCGATACTTTCGGTGGCTGTCTCAAGTTTATCCCGCTCTAGCCTTAGCTCTTCTTCCATTTTTTTGCGCTCGGAAATGTCGCGTATGATTTCTAGTACACAGGGTTCGCCTTTTAGTTTGAAAGAAGAAATTGAAAGGTCTATGGGAAACTCTGTTCTGTCTTTTCTTAGGGCGGATACTTCTAAGTTTTTTCCAGCGGTTTGAGCGTTTGGCTCTAGGAATGGTTTTAGGTCTTCTAAATGGGCTTTTTGGTATTTTAGTGGGACTAAATGGTCGTTTACGGTTTTTCCTATGATTTCTTCTGCTGTGTAGTCGAATATTTCTTCAGCGGCAGGATTCCAGTATAATATTTTATCTGTTTTGTCTACTAACATTATCGCGTCTGAGGCAAAGGTGCTAATCGCGCGGAATTTTTCTTCGCTTTCTCTGAGGGCTTCTTCTAGTTGCTTGCTTTCTGTGATGTCAATGATGGATGCTACTGATTGTTTTTTCTCAGGCAGCATAGCGATTGTGAGCCAAGCGTTTCGTATTTGTCCTTTTTTGTTGATGAAGTTAAAAGCATATTGTGTTGGCGCTTCTTCGCCTCTGTGCCTTGCTTCATGATAACTTTCCATTTTTTCTAAAAAATCTTTTTGGACTAGTTCGGTCCATTTTTTTCCTTCCACTTCGTTTTTTGAGTATCCGCTTAATTCTTCAAATTTTTGATTGACTTTCAGTATGGTTTTGTTCTTTGATAAAACGCACATTGCGGTACCTGTGTTTTCAAAGATGGTTTT
>QYYE01000093.1 GCA_003589585.1 Candidatus Bathyarchaeota archaeon | reverse complement strand
TTTTCTGTCCTGGACCACGGGCAGCAATCAACCCAACCTTCTGTCCCGGTGGAGCACCATGTGAAGTTGTCGTTGTTCTCCTTGCACTGCGTTTGCTGCTTCCATACGGGTGAACGGCAGGAACCATTTTGCGTCCACTAGTCCTTGGATACTTGTGACCTTTAGCCTTCATTAGGTGATATTTCTCGCCAGCCTTCAAGAAGGGCTTTTCAATTCTTCCAGCAGCAGAAACCACACCGATAGTTGCCAAACAATAATCATTAATGTATCTTGTACGCCCAGAAGGCAAACGAATCATAGTGCCCTGTGGCGTGTGACCAACAACTGTGGCATAAGCACCTGAAGACCTTGCCATTTTACCGCCATCACCAGGACGAAGCTCAATGTCACAAACCAAAGTTCCTTCAGGAATCTTGCCCAACGGCATAATGTTGCCTATTTCCGCAGAGGTTTTTCCGCCCATGCTGATTTGTTGACCGCTAAAAACGCCTTCAGGAGTAATCGAGTAACAGGTCAAGCCGTTCTCGAACCTCAACAGGGACAGCGGTGAACCACGGCCTGGATCATGAACCAGAGTTTCTATGACACCGTTAAGTAAAAGGTCAAATGCTTCTTTAGTTACTATAGCGGGATACTTTGCAGGGGCAACTCTTTTGTGGGTTGAAGCCCGAAAGTTCTGTCCACCGCGACCGCGTCTTTGTACACGAATTCGTTTTCCCATAAATCATGCCTTCAATTAGTTTACAGTATTCCAAGTTTAATGGCGACATCTGAAGCCCGAAATTCAGGCTTTAGCTTCACGAATGCTTTTTTCTCTCCTTGAGGAGTGATAAGCAAAGTAACCCTGTCAACCTTAACTTCATAGAGCTGTTCTACGGCTCGTTTGATGTCGCTTTTGCCAGCTTTCAAGTTAACAATGAAAATAAGCTTGTTATCTTTTTCCACCATAAGACTGGCAGACTCTGTCATTAACGGGTAAGAAATAACTTCATTAGGATTCATTATGTGCTTTCTCCGTAAAGTTTACCCAATCGTTCAATAGCGCCGTTGGTCCACAGTGTTAAGCGTCCCGGATGGGTTCCTGGCGCCAACATTTCCGTGTTAATGTTGCTAACTGTGGTGACGTCGACACCTGGAAGGTTGCTTGCCGCATTAATCAAGCCTTTACCATCAACAACCACAATGAGTGGCCCAACAGCCTGCTTCATTTTTCTACCACGATGCTTTCCTTTGCCTGCGCGGATTTTGCGGCTCTCCCGCACTCGGGAAACATCGTCTAAAACACCCAGACTTGTAAGGGTTTCCTCGACTTCCTTAGTTTTTGTTAAACCTTCAAAAGCGTCATCAACAATTAGCGGAATCTGCACAACACTTTCAATTTTGTGCCCACGGGAAGCAACTGTTTCTTTTTGAGCTGTAGCTGCTATGGCAGAAACCAGCGCCAACTTGGCTTCCTTTTTTGGAATGCTCTTTAGGATTTTCTTTTCAGCTCTTGGCGGATGAGGTTGCCTTCCACCGACAGTGCTTGGGGCAAACGCTGCTCTTCCTCCACCGCCTTTAACGCGTGGTACACGGGCAATGCCCATGCCTGTTCCGCGTGATTCTGCAGTGGTTTTTTTGCCGGCCAGGGGGTCTCTTCCTTGTGGCTGTAGCCTGCTGGATTGGATGGCTAAGACTGCACGTTTTATCACGTCTGGTCTTAGCGGTGTGGAGAAAACGGTTGGAAGTGTGATTTTGCCTGTGGATTTGCCTTGTAAATCAAAAATTTCTGCGGTTTTTTGTTCTGCCATGGCTTATTTCAACCTACTTTCCTTGTGGAGATTCCAGCGATATATATGTGACTTGTGGTGGAGCTTCAGGAATTTCTGTTGGTGGACGTGCTGGAACTCGCAGGCGGATTTGGCGTTTTTCGGTTCCTGGGACGCTGCCTTCGATTAGAATGTAGGGTCCTTTGACTTCGCCGTATCGGATGAAGCCGCCTTTAACGGTGACTTCTTTGCCGTTCTTGCCGATTTTTAGTATTCGTTTGTTGAATTCTATGCGCTGGTGATACCCCATTTGTCCTGCTCTGGCTACGGAGTACATGAGGTGATGTGGGTTCCATGGGCCGAGGGTGGCGATGCCGCGTTTTGTTTTTCGGCCTTTGTGCTGCAGGATGGTGACTCCCCAACGTTTTACTGGTCCCTGATAGCCTTTGCCGACGGTTATGGCGGCTACGTCGGTGTATTGTCCGTCTTTGAAGACCTCTTCGGGAGTGACGGTTTTGCCGAGTAATTGCTTGGCATATTCGAGTTGCTGCTGGATTGTTCCTCCGCCGATTTGGATTTCAGAGATGTCGGGTTTCTTTTTGGCAAGGTTGGTTTGGGTGGGTTGAGTTGCGGTGACCACGCGAATTGCGACAGTTTGGTCTATGCTTTGCTCGATTTTTTCTAGCATGGCGTCTGTGTCAAAGCTTTCTGGAAGAACCAGTGCTCGGTCTAGGATTGCTGGCGGGTCTTTCATCCAGGCCTCGGTTTGGTTTTGGAGTCCGTATGGTGTTTTTGTGTAAGTTCGAATGCCACATACAAGTAGTGGTGGCGTTTCAAGTATGGTTGCAGCTTTCATGACTTCTTTTCCAAAGTGTGGGGAGCGTTTGCGGTCTTCTATGGTGAAGACGTAAGTCATGCCTGCTTTGTAGCCTGAGAATCCTAAAAGCCTAGGTGCGTCTGATTCTATGGTTGGCCAGTAGCGGATTCTTGCCACTGGGCTTTTGGCGCGTTTCCTAGGTAAATAAGCTAGTGAACCATGTCTTGGAGCGTGAGTTTTACGATGTCCCATTGTACTTCAGCTTCGCGCCTTTAGCAATAAGAAAAAGAGGTTATAAACGTTACCATCAAAAAAGCAAAAGCACCTGTGAGCTGTTGAAAAAACAAATTAACGATTTGCGGCTGTGCATGGCTGTTGTTGGTGGTCTTGGTGGTTGGCTATCGATTGCAAACCTTTTGCAGACTGATTTTTCTGCGTTTTTTTCATCAGTTGTAGTTGACCCCCTCCCCCTCCACAACAACAACCAGCGGATTTTGGGAAACATTGCTTTTAAGCTTCACATTTGGATTTGAGTTGCACTCTGGTTGTGCAATCATCCACAAGCAGACACTAATACCTTTTTGAAAACTTCTGACTATGGAAATGGAATTTAGGTCTTTTTCTGTTGTTTTTTCGCTCTTTCCAGCCTTTTTTGGACTATAATGACAGGTCTGTGCTCGGAAAAATATAGCCCCCTTTACATAGTCAGAATTAATTTGCAAACCCTGTTTCTGCTCCCGCCGCATTGCAGATGCTGTTCTTGTTTGGGGCACAGCCTTTTTAATCGAAATCAACGTTAAATTACCTAGTCTTCAGCTATGAATACACCAATGTCTCAGGTTCTCTCAAAGGTAAAGAGCTATTCCGCCTACTCAGTCAAACTACTGCCTTTGTTAGCTTTCGTTGTCCCCTTGGTTTTGCTCTACTTGCTGAACCCAGCGGACCCTTACCTGAAACTTACAGGGCAGCAGTCGTTTGAGTTCATGTGGAAAGGCAGAACCTTCCAGTTGTTCTTCATCTGGCTGATAGCGCTGGAGTTTATCTTGGGCTGGGAAAGCATCACGCCAAAAATGGACAGGCAGAATAAAACAAAACTTTTCGCAGTTGCCCTCGCCCTACTGCTTCCCACATTGTATGTGCTTTTGGCGAATTATTTTGGGTTAAACGCTGCCATCGCAAACCTATCGCTGCAGTCTGGGGTGGCTTTTTCCGATTCAATGCCCCTTGCCGCAGAGTACCTTGTCTTTGCAGTTCTGTTTTGCCTGATAACGTTCCTTTCTTATGGGAAAAGGGGGTTGGCAGGTTTTGCCCTGCCAGCATTCTTTGTCGGTTTAGTCGGCGCCTTATACACGATTGACAATGTTTTCCCGTATGGAGAGTTCACGCCGTTTCAACTGCTTGTTCCAACCACAGCTATGCTTGCCGCAAATGTTCTGGGCTTAATGGGGTATGGCACGAGCCTGCAGATGATAGATTCGCCCTTGGGAGCCATGCCGCATCTAGAAGCGACCGGTCCGCTTGGAACGGCAAAGTTTGCGATTGCGTGGCCTTGCGCAGGAATCGAAAGCCTGCTAATTTTCACGGTAGTGGCTTTGCTGTTTCTGAAGCGTATGCCGATTTCTTGGAGAGCCAAAATCGGATTCTTTGCCTTCGGCGCGGCAATAACCTACCTAATCAATGTCCTGCGAATCGTAACCATCTTTACCATCGGCATGGAGTTTGGCGTAAACTCAAGCCAAGTGCAGATGTTCCATTTCTATTATGGCCCACTCTACTCGATTGCTTGGATTGTTTCTTATCCGATGATTATTCTTGCAAGCCAAGGGTTATGGAGAAAAATCAGAGAAAAACCAGCACTGTCAGCAGAAACCTTAGGAAACCTCAACCATCACGGCTAAGCCCTGTTTAACAAAGATTCTGGCGTTCTCCACAGGCAAGGCAGCTACATCCTCAGCCGTGAATGGACCGTAAGTTTTTAGGTCGGCGCCAATCACTGCTGGCGTGCTTTTGGAGAATCTTAAAGTGACTCTTTTATGAGCGGTCGTTTTTTCTTGTTTGGCGGGCTCAGGGTTCTGTGCTGGCACCTCTATTTTGATAGTTTGTCCATTCATAAGGTTTTTTGTGAATTTTTGGTATGAGTCTGAGAAGGTTAGGAAGCGCTCTGCCAATTTGGCTTCTTCAACCGTTAGCAGGTCAGCTGGGACTTTTTGGTTTTTTGTTAGTATTTTTATGATTTTTTTGTATCTTGCCCAGAGCAGTTCCTCAAGCATCCGCTTAACGTTTTGCGCTTCACGCTCCTGCAGGCTTACCTTGACGGTTTTTTTGTCGGATGGCTTGTTTTCTTCTTTTATTTTCTGCAGGTACTTGGCTATTTTTGCGTAGAAGTCAGGCGGTAATTTCCCAAGCGCAGAATCGGTGATTTCCTGTTGCCAAGCCACATAGAGTTCATCATACATGTTATGGTGCCACCTCTGCCCGTCCCTTACAAATAAGCATCACAGCAACAGCAACAGGCAACTCGACAGTTTGGTTCTTGAAGGGTCCCAATGTTTGTCCACCTATCCTAAACTCAGGAGCGCTAGAGACCAACACTTTAGCTGTACCCGTTTTAAAAGCTACTGCTCCAGTGAACGGGTCAAAATCCTCAAGTTCCCGAGCTGGAAACTCGATTTTTTTGAGACCTGTTTTGCCGTGCAATGTGCCGTTCATCCTGATGAGACGGTGAATGTCAGTTGTGACAACCGTGTCAATTTTGGATGATTGGTTTTCTCTAACGTATTCAGCGATTTTTCGCCATGTTTGCACGCTGACGCCGGGAACGCTTTCCCATCTGCCCTCGTTGATACAGCGCTTCAAAACGGATTCTCTATTTTTTATAAGAGCCGTAGCTGAAGTTTTTAAGCCAACTTCTTTTAAATCTTCCTTTGAGGCTTTAAGCAGGAAATTGTACATACCGACCTTAAGCCGCCTGTTCCAGCCGTAATCATGTAGCATAAACCCCTTGGAACCCCGCTTTTTCCCCTTCTTTTCCTTTTCCTCCTTGTCCAAGATGGCTAAGCCTAACCCGCAAACATAATCAACAATTTCTTTTCTTGCCATGGCATCAAGCGACCGCACCGCTTCATCCTCAACATGCACGTGGTATCCGCGGTGACCAGAAAAAAACACGCGCAACTCATCCATTGCAAAACCAAAGTCCTCTGTCAAAATGTCAATTAGCTTGGCGGTTTCTTCCCTTGCCGACTGTATGCACAAATCACAGGGCCAGGTTTTGGTTTCAAATTTCATGCCCTCGCAGACAGGGCAGGCTTCAGGGGTTATCCCTCTGCCGCTGAATCCACACTTGGCGCATTTGAATTCATCGTGGATTTTGTTGCAGGTGGTAGGGATGTGGTCAGCGTCAATATCAAAGACTAAGTCAGCGCCAAGCCAGCCTTTCTTATCCATGTCAAAATCTGGGTTCTCATAGTAAGCGCAGGAATGGTAAACGTCTGAGGGGACAATTTCGCTTAAAGTCTGCTTGAAGCTGCTGATTTTTTCAAAACGCTTATGCCTCACCATGAATCTTTCTTTGAAGAGCAGGTAGGCGAATTCTCTTTGCTCTGGTAAGACGGGGGCTGGGATGGTGGTTTGGGAATCGCGGTAGTACTCGCAGAATTTGGAGTAAACAAACTCTCTGGAAGACATGCCCCTCACCCTTTTTGCCAGTGCAGATATGATTGTTGCTTCCTTAATTTAACTATATACCGCTATGATACGCTGAATTTACATGCGAAATCGACGGCTAGATTCTCAGCATACTTCGCAGGTTTTCAAAGATTGCCAAGGGATTATAGGCTATGCCGCCAAAAGACAGCACAGCAACCATAAAAATCAGCCAGACCATGGTAAGTTGAATCTCTTTTTTGCTCTGAGGAATCAAGACGTAAACGAAGATGAAGGGTAAGTACCAGTTTTGGAAGTAAGGCAGGGTGAAACTTGGAAGCAGCATGAACAGCGCTGACAAGGAAAGCAGGCTGTTTTTGTTTAGCATGTAAACAGCAAAGGCAAGGGTAACTCCAAGAGTTAGCAGAACAGAGAAAGACTGCAATGCCCAAGGAAGTTGCGCGTTAGGTGCAAAAGCGTTTATCCCGTTCATAACCAACTCTGGCCTGGTTTGAAGCAGGAAAGGAGCACTCAAAAAAGCCGTTGCTCCGCTGATAACCGCAAAAACCGCGCCTAAAATCACCAGTTTATTTCTAAGCAGACCGCTAATCCCCTTATCTTTTAGATAAATGAGTAAACCAAGAATAATTAAAGGGAAAAGGAAAATGGCGGCTTGATACTTGAAAAGAACTGAGATGCCTACAAGCAAGAGAAAATAGTCATACTTGCCCACCATGAAGGCGGTTAATGAGAAAAGAGAAAACAAGAAAGCCACTGCATCAAACATGCCGTTAGCAGAATAAATCACTAAGGGCACGTAAATAATGTAGACTCCCAAGAGTTTCAAGCCGAAGCTTATGTCCTTTTTCAAGTAATGTTTAAGGAAAAAATACAGGCAGACATGGGAGAGAACAAGGAAAAGAGCAATCTCAAGCTTGAAAATCATCACTGCATCAAAGCCGTTTTGGAGCAGAGCGCCAAAGGGCAAAAACAGGAAAACACTGCCTAAAGGATACAGGTGGGGCATTTCGGGCCAAGTGACAAACTTGTAGTATGAACCGTCATTGCTGGCTAAACTGCCAAGCGGCGAGTTGAAAATGGAAAAACCCGTCTTAGTGAACAAGCTTGCAACATAGGAGTGCCTTGCATGGTCAGTATACCAGTTTTCGAACGAGGCAAGCGGGTTAGAATTCACTGCCAAAAGCAAAAACCAAAGCACCAAAGACAAAGAAAGCAGAACTAAGAGAGACTTGCGGTTCTTTTGGCTTAACGTGGGCGGACTAAGGTTGCTTGCGTAAGTTTTTGCTCGTTCCAAGAAGGCAAACTTTAAGGTTAAAACGGTAACTAGAACCAAACTACCACAGAATATCACTTTCGCATAATGATTGAGCCAGAAAAATGGATAGAGAACCTTTGGCTCTAAAACCGACATCTGAAAATGAACCTTGCCTGCATCGGGCGATTGGGTATAGAAAACCGCTTCGTAATAGTCGGCGCCCGCAGTGAAAGTGAAATTGATATCTTTTTGGGTGTAGTTGGCAAAGCGCAGTCCGTTATAGGTGACGATGGAGAAATTCTTTACAAAATTGTCGCCCCTCACAATTACAGTAGTGTTTTCTCCGCCATGGAGAGAGCCCAAACCCTGCCGTCGGACTTCATTTTGGCTCAGCGTAAAAGTGTCATTAATCCATACCGAAGGCTCACTTTCACCAGTAGTTACTGGGAACAGGCTGACAACTGCCATAATAATGCTGAGCACAAGAAAGAGGATGGCTGCAAACAGAAGAACCCTGGATTTCATCGGCGACAGTATCAGCAGTTTTTTCATCAATCTACCTCATCTGGGCTTTGGACTATTTAACTTGTGGCAGGGCTTAAAAATAAGCGTTGCACCATGCAAGCAAAACTTTAGCGAAAGACGGCTTTGATGGTGTAGGAGAGGTAACTTTTGATTTCAGTCCATGTCAACTTGGATTTTCCGCGTTTCCTGTTAACAAACTGTATGGGTGTTTCTTTAACCTTAAAATTCTTCAAAAACGCCTGCTTAACAGTCTCAATCTGGATCTCATAGGTTTGACTATGCAGGTTTCCAACTGCTTCTTTTAGAAATCGTGTGGAGTAACAACGAAAGCCGCTA
>QYYE01000092.1 GCA_003589585.1 Candidatus Bathyarchaeota archaeon | reverse complement strand
AGAGCAATTCTGAGAGTCAGCAACTGCCAGTCAGCAACCAAAGTAGCGATGTCGGAAAACGGCGACTTAATGGTCTACACAATGAACGCCAACGCAGGCTGGATGACGCTATGGAATGCAAGCAAAGCTATTCAGGGTAGTGACCCTTTAACCTGGTCGCCAAGCCTAACCGCCACCTACAACTGGGCAAACGGCATAATGTGGAACGTTACCATACCTAGGATAAGTGGTCAAACCTGGACACAATTCGGTGATGGCGTGATAATAACAACTGCCTCTTTCAGGGAAGCAGACCCACCTGTAAGAACCTTGGCGGGTTACGATGCAAACACTGGTGCAAACCTATGGATAATGAACGTATCAGACTATACCATACGCCCGCAGTACAACTTAAGCCCAATTTCTGAGGGATGCTTTGCCTGGTTCAAACAAGAAACAACTGAGTGGTATGGCTTCAATGCACGCACAGGCCAAAAAATATGGGGACCAACCGAACCTTACGAAAATTCATTTGGCATGTACAGCGCCTCCTTCCGAGGAGCAGGAGCGCCAAACCCGCAAGTAGCTTACGGTAAAATCTTCACCGCAGGATACGACGGCGTGGTTCACGCAATCGACATCAAGACGGGCAAAACAGTTTGGGAATTCTACAGTGGAACAACACTCGACACGGTTTATGGGCACTATCCATTCTACGGCGGAGTAACAATTGCAGACGATACGGTTTTTGCCACAACTAACGAGCATACACCAAACGACCCTCTCTGGCGCGGCGGCAAAATATTTGCAATAAACGCAACCACCGGTGAGCAAATCTGGAACATTTCTTCTTGGGCAACTGGATCTGTAATAGCAGACGGCGTGCTTCTTGAATTTAACAACTACGACGGAGAACTATACGGCATAGGCAAAGGAACCAGCGAAGTTACAGTCGAAGCACCCATGACCTCCACAACATTAGGCTCGACAATAGCAATCCGCGGTACAGTAACAGACACTTCACCTGGCACCCAACAAGATGAGCTAGCAAAGCGTTTCCCCAACGGCGTCCCAGCGGTTTCCGATCAAAGCATGACTAAATGGATGGAATACCTCTACATGCAACAGGCCAAACCCACAGACACCATAGGTGTCCCAGTTACCCTAAGCGTTGTTGACTCAAACGGCAATTACCGCGAAATCGGCACTATCACAACTTCAGAGGGCTTCTTTACCATCAGTTGGAAACCAGACATCGAAGGCTTATACACAGTCTACGCTTCATTTGACGGCAGCGAATCCTACTGGCCATCACATGCTATAACATCATTCGTAGTTGACCCCGTGGCAGCAACCCCTGCACCAGTGGAAACACAAGCACCATCCATGGCTGACCTCTACTTCGTTCCAGCAATTGCAGGCCTCTTTGTTGCCATAATCGCGGTCGGTCTAATTATTATCCTGATTGTTAGAAAAAGACCGTAAAAACATACGTCAATTCTTCCCCCTCTTTTTATTTTTTCAAAGAATCGCTAAACATGGGCTGATAGGGCTCTGGCTAAACAGTTAGTAGTGTTGCGGTGAATCCAAGAGTCTAACATTTTTGAAACAAAAGCCTAATAAATGCATTCTGCAATCCTATTTTTCCGAATCCAAATGATACCAAAATACTTCTTCCTAACAAAAGGCGTTGGAAAACACAAAGAACAACTCCAATCTTTTGAGTTAGCCCTCAGAGACGCAGGCATCCAACACTGCAACCTAGTCAGCGTATCAAGCATTGTCCCGCCGGGATGCGAACAAATCGCGCGTGAAAAAGGCTTGAAAATGCTG
This sequence comes from Candidatus Bathyarchaeota archaeon, assembly GCA_003589585.1. Classification (GTDB taxonomy): domain Archaea; phylum Thermoproteota; class Bathyarchaeia; order Bathyarchaeales; family Bathycorpusculaceae; genus Bathycorpusculum. Next base: position 6,604 of record QYYE01000092.1, on the reverse strand, counting down.
CATCCAGGTGAAATCACTTTTGTCGTTATCGCCCGCAATGCAACCAATGAACCCCACAGGCTTGTCGCGTCATCCATAGGCGTTGCCATACCTTCAGGTAGAAATCAGTACGGCTACCTCAGTGAGCACCACTCGTATGGGCAAACAGACGAAACCGCAGGCGACTACGCCGAGGACTTGGCGGCTACGATGCTTGCAACAACCATGGGCATCCAATTTGACCCTGAAACAGCATGGGATGAGCGCAAACAACTCTTCAAAACCACAGGGCTAATCATCAAAACCGCCAACATAACACAGTCAGCCGCAGGAGACAAGAACGGGTTGTGGACCACAACTGTTGCTGCATCCGTTTTTGTACCAGAGAAACCCTAAAAGATAATTTCAGCCGACTTTTCTTAGAACTTTTTTCTTTCTTAGCTACCACAATAATACTCCCGTATTCAGAAATGGAGAAAAGGCGCTATTTTTTCAGGACAACTTTCTGATAGCTTTCCATTGCTGCGGCTACTATTTCCTTGGCTTCCTGTGCGTTCTTCCAGCCCTTCACTTTAGCCCATTTGTGTGGTTCTAAGCGCTTGTAGGTTTCAAAGAACTCTTCTATTTCTACCAGTTCGTGCTTGTGGATGTCGGTGATGTCTTTGTAGCCTTGGAATCTGGCGTCGTTTTCGAGGACTGAGAGGATTTTGGGGTCTTCGCCTTTCTCGTCTTCGATGACTAAGGCGCCGATTACTCTGACTCTGGCGATGGCTCCAACTGTTAACGGCTCAAACGTGAGTGCCATTATGTCCAATGGGTCGCCGTCTTCATACCATGTCTGGGGAACAAAACCGTACTCAACAGGAAAAACCACTGAGGAGGGAATGATGCGGTCTAAAACGAAAGCTTCCCAATCAGACTTATACTCGTACTTGTCTCTTGAGCCGCTTATAACTTCAACTACCATGTTTAACAGTTCAGGCGGGTTATCGCCAGTTGGAATCTGCTTCCAAAAGTTCACTTTTTCCACCTATCCTTGGGCAAAAGGAGAAACCGCTAATTTAAGCTTTCTAGCAAAACGTCAAGTTATTATGGGGTTTTTTCTTTGAAGAAAGCTTCCAACTTTGAGTTTTCCGCTCGCTTCAGAACCTCGGCGCATCTCTTAGGGTCTAACGCTTTAAACTCCAAACCCATGGTTGCCAGTAGCCTCTGTACATCTTTGCCAAGGCTAGGTGCCACGAGCACGCCGCGCAGTTCACGGTTCGCCTTCTCCTTAATCGCCTCAATATAGCGCGCCAGCTGCAACACAGCTTCTTTGCTAGCGGTTTTACGTTTAACTTCAACCACAACCAGCTTCCCATCCCTGTCCACGCCATAAACATCCACAAACCCCGGCTCAACCTTTTTCTCGTAGCTTATGGGTTTGAAGCCTTCCTCCAAAAGCGAGGGCTTAAGCAAAATCGCCCTATGCATGTCTTCTTCGCTGGCATAAAGCAGAAACTCTCCTGAGTCATTGAGGCTTAAGGCTGAAACCATAAAAACCCTCTCAAAGGTTACCTTCACATTCTCTCTGGGTTTTTGCCTAACCGAGTGCACTTCTATGGTGTTTCCTTGGGTTTGAACGTGAAAGATGCTGCCTGAGGGTTGCCAGTTGACAGGTTCGTAGCCAACGGGGCGGTGAACAAGCAATGAGCCGTCTGCTTTGATGATTAAGATGCGTTCGCCAAGTTCAAGAGTAGAGTTTGCTCTTCCCCTATAGTGCACTTGGCATGCACCTGCAACTATGAGGGTTCTCCTCTGGGCAAACGCTTTACCAATCAAAGCTGCGGCTTCATTCAATGATGGTTCGACAAGGACGGAGAGTTTGCTGGGTTCCTGCATTTTGTTCAGCCAAGGTATTTTAGACAGCGCATAGGTACATAAGATTTCTTGAAGGACCACACCTTGAAAAGTTGGACGGAAAAACGCGAAATCATGCAGCGGTACGATTTGACGGCTGAGATGTACGAGGAGCGGTACTGTGAGGAGCAAGAAGCCAAGTACAAAAAAGCCCTAGAAAACACCAACTTAAAGGCATATGGTGCCGTTTTGGATGTCGGCTGCGGCACAGGGATTTTCTTTAGCCATATTGCAGATAATGCTCGCGTGGTTGTTGGTGTGGATGTTTCACGCAAACTGCTATTGAAAGCTAATGGGACGGCGAAGGCTTGGAAGAACGTTTTTGTGGTGCAGGCTGACGCTGACCACTTACCTTTCAAAGAGGGCTTTTTTGATGTGGTTTTCTCGTTTACGGTTCTTCAGAACATGCCCCAGCCAATTGAAACGCTGAATGAGCTTAAGCGCGTTGCCGAAGCTGGGGGGAGTGTTGTAGTGACTGGCTTAAAGAAGGTTTTACCGCTTGAGCTGTTTATGGATGTTCTTGAAGCTTCTGGTTTGAGGTTGCTTTCCTTCACAGATGATGAAGCCTTGAAGTGTTACATTGCGGTGTTAGCTAGCTAGCATTTGTACGTTTGCCACTTGACCCGTATCCGCATAGAGTCCGATTGTTATTATATCGGTACCTAAGATCTTTCTATCAAGCTGTAGTTTTATGTACCAGTAGGGAATCAATCCATTAGAACCTGCACGAGGGTGAGGTGCAAGCTCCACTGAGACGAGTTCTTTTACGGTTAAGCCTGAGACTTGTTGACCTTCTATGTTGGTTATAGTTTTTACATAACTTTTGGCGATTTCTACCGCTTCGCTTTCGGTAATATCTAGGCGAGGATTAGCGACTGTAAATAGGAAGTAGCCATCAGTCAGGTCTATCAAGAGGTAGTTTTTAAAAATCATTTTTACGCTTTTAGCCGCAAAGTCAATACCATTTTCGGTATAAGTCCATAAGAATTCACCATTTCCTCCAGAGTATGTTACTTTAAGTTTAAGAGTGCCTTGGGTAATCTCATTGTTTACTACAATCATACCAGTGCTATTTAATTGATTAAATAAACTAATCATTTCGTCTAAGTATTCGTCACCGGAGTAGGCTTTATACCTCTCAAGGATACCTCTGGCAATCTCTGAGAGATCATGTGATCGAGGCTGAGTGTAAATTGGCGAGCTTTCGATTGGCGTGATTTGGAGAAGTGAAAAATGATTGTTTCTGAACCTGAAACGTGCATCCAAATTGCTTTCACTTGACGAAAGGGAGTATTTGAGTATCTCTTGGGACGCATCAAAATCAGGAATGTACTCAATGATGTTGTCTAAAAGATTAATTTTGTATTTTTTCAGGTCAATCTGAATCACGTCATTTAGGAGTGTGGCTATTTTGTTTGTTCCTGCACCCCAAGATAACAATTGCTCATTCTCAAGCCTGAGCCTTTCTTGTTCACTAGACAATTGGTATAAAGAAAACGATTGAACACTTGCCATGATAGATGACATCACAATGCCAATCAGCAGTACCGCAAAAACCGTTCTCCACTTGAATGATAAGTTTATGAGCCGATGTTTGGTCTCCGCTTCTGGAGCTTCTTCCACGCCTCTCATGGCACTTACCGTGGCTTCCCCGAAAGTAGAGAGCTTATACTTTCCGTTATCCAGTTTAGAAATAAGTTCACCCAGACTTTCAAGATGATACGTTAAGTGTGAACTTGATACTCCCAGCTGCTCAACTAACTCTGAGAAAGTCATGGGTTTATCCCCGAGCATCCTTAGCATCTTGCGACGGGCTGGATGCTTTAGGGAAGTGAACATTATTGAGTATATCTCATCTTCAGAGCTTGCCATGTACATCCACAATAGATTGTATTAGAAGTGAAAGTGTATAAATCTATTCAAAATTTGCTTCTTTTCCAAGCAAACTTTCAGAAAGCAACCCTCAAAAAAAGCGTCCTAAATTATAGTACGTTTAGTCAAGAAAGTTTGACTAAATCAATCTTCGCTTAGTCAAGAAATCTTGACAAAAACGCTTTTTAAAACAACCAAACCTTCGTTTTACTGAAGGAGCAAGCGGAATGAACAGGTGGGTATTAGCGATGGTTATTGTTTCTTTGTCAGCATCAAGCATCGTGAAACCCCTAAAAACTGCCCCTGAAGCCCCAGTTGCTTCAGACCTTGTCCTTTCCTTTGCTGACTCGGAAACACCGTCACCCACACCTACAGCATCGCCTTCTCCTTCGCCAACGCCAACAGTCACTGCCCTCTCAACTCCTGAAACCTTTTTTGTTAGTCAAGTTGTGGCTGTTTCAGCTTCAGTGGCTGTTGCCGCCGTTGGCTTTTTTGTTTACTTCAAGAAATACAAAACCTAAAATTAAAGAATCAACCTCTCAGTTTTTGCTCCTTTTGCCTTTAGTGAACGTCTGCACGACCGCCTGCAACTCAAACTCTAGATACCCAAATACAACTCAAAAGCAACACACTGATTGAAGACCTTTTCGCCAACCATAACTAAAACCTCTTGAACCCAAAAAATAAAAACGTAAAATTCGTTTGCCAATAGAAGGTAAAACAATCAAGTCCAAGTAAGACAAACAAAAATCCAATTAATGATATAGACCTTTACTTGGTGGAATCCCTTCTATACCTAAAACTCTTATATATCCCAGTCGCTAATTCACTGTTGAGTGTCATGGCTGAAGTTTGTACAACATGCGGACTCCCAAAGGACTTATGCGTTTGCGGCGAAATAGAAAAAGAGCAACAGCGAATTCGTATACGCCTTGAAACAAGAAAATTTGGCAGATCAACCACAATAATTGACGGAATGGATGAGAAAAGCTCGAATCTAAATAATATTGCACAAAAACTCAAGACTTATTGTGCATGTGGCGGAACACATAAAAACAGCCAGATTATGCTTCAAGGCGATCATCGAGACCGAGTGCGCGAATTTCTCGTGAAAATTGGTTACCCAGAAGAGAACATAGAGCTGCAATAAGCCGCAAAGTTGCTTTAAGAGTCGACTATACATGAAAAAACTAGATAGCATTCGGGAAATCTTCAAAAACACTAAACACCGAAAGCCAACAATGATTTTCTGCCCAAGATGTGCGAGTCCAAACATCCATCTAACCAGTAGTCTAGCAGTTTGGTTAACGCCAAAACAGTATCTATGTCAAGAATGCGGCTACATCGGTACCATAATTATGGAATTAGAAGAAGAAAAAGAAGAAACTTAAAAAAAATTCTCGCTATAAAAGCCTGATTAATCAGGCAACTCCAAATTCAACTGTTTCTTAAGCGTCTTGTAGCGGTTTCGCACAGTAACCTCGGTCACACCAGCTGCCTCAGCAATGTCCTTCTGTGTCTTTTTCTCCCCACTCTGCAAACATGCAATATAGAGAGCGGCAGCAGCTAATCCCATTGGGTCTTTGCCCGCAGCAGCACGCTTACGCCTTGCATCCCGCAAGATCTGAATTGCAGCACCCTGAGTTTTGCCTGAAATCCCTGTTTTCTCAGCGATTTTTGAAACATAGGTCAACGGGTCAGCAATAGGCATATGTACTTCAAGCTCTCGCAATAGCAGTCTGTAGCATCTGGCAACATCTTTCTTGTCAACAAGACTTGCCTCAGCAATTTCCCGCAATGTACGTGGTGTTCCGCTTCCCCGGCAAGCAGCATAGAGCGCAGCAGCAGCAATTGCCGCAATTGACCTGCCTCTAACCAAACCTTTGTCGAGTGCCTTCCTATAAACAACAGCGGCTTTTTCCTTGATTGGCGGTGGGATGTAGACTTTGTCTGATAAGCGGTCTAGTTCTGCCATGGCTTGGGCAAGGTTTCGATCAATGGAAGAGTGAACTCTGCTGCGAATTTGCCATTTGCGAAGACGCCACATCTGCAACCTTGTGGACAAGGGAAGCTTTCTTCCAAATGCGTCGCGGTCCACTTGGCTAATGGCTGTGGATAAGCCTTTGTCATGAACTGAGTAAGATGTGGGAACACCAACGCGGCTTCTTGACGCTTTCTCTTCTTGAGTAAAAGCACGCCATTCTGGACCTTTATCCATCATTTGCTCATATAAGACTAAGCCGCAGTCACCACACACGGTTTCTCCTGTATCGTAATCGTGAACGAGGTTTTCACTCCCGCATTCTGGGCACTTGTCAGCTAGGCGCTGTGTTGTTCTGGCTTCTTTTTTGCTCATTCTTACTTCTCCGATGAGTATATATGCGTAGAACCGTCACCATATAGGCCAATTTGGCTAGAAATAGTACATTCGGCCCGCGCAAACTAAGCAAAGGAACGGATTTAGTATTTAAGTTTTGTGGTTTTATTAAAGGTATTGCACACAATAATTTCGAATTATATTAACTAATGTAAACGGTGCTATGGGAAATAACGTAAAAAAATGTTAAAGGGCATACAATTGACGCCAAGATTTTAGGTTAATGGTTTTTCCCTTTGGTTTATTAGCGGGCGCCCACTTGTTTCTTCTTCGTTCCATTAATCTTTTGCTCATCAAGCATTATCGCAAGGTCATGGGGAACGCTTATTAGGAAAAAATGTACCTGTTTTAACCTCTAACAATAAATAAAGGACAACCTGTTAGAGAATCGTTGAAGCCCGGTGGTGTAGTGGTCAAGCATAGCGGGCTTTGGACCCGCCGACGAGAGTTCGAATCTCTCCCGGGCTACCTCCTTCT
>QYYE01000091.1 GCA_003589585.1 Candidatus Bathyarchaeota archaeon | reverse complement strand
GCACATGTATAAACGAAAACCTAAAAGTAGACAGCGAAACCTACAAGGTAACCTGCCTCTCAATGGGTAACCCTCACTGCGTCATATTTGTTGAAAATGTAAACGATTTCCCAGTCTACGAGGTCGGTCCAATAATTGAGAACCACAAGGCTTTCCCTAAAAGAACCAACGTTGGCTTCGTGCAAGTGCTGAGCCAAAAAGAGCTTAATGTTCGAGTTTGGGAACGTGGCTGCGGAGAAACCCTTGCGTGTGGCACGGGTACGTGTGCGGCTGTGGCTGCAGCAAATAAGCTCGGAAAAGTAGGCAGCAAAGTCCTGGTTCACGTACTGGGCGGCGACTTGCAAGTGGAAGTTGCAGGAAGCCTGTTTCTTAGCGGGGCAGCCGAAAAGGTTTTTGAGGGAACACTTCCTTAGAGGTTAAACCATGACGTTCGACTACGCTGATAGGATTAAGCGGTTGCCACCTTACTTGTTTGCTGAGATTGAGAGAATCATTAAAGAGCAAAAAGCTCAAGGCGTCGACTTAATTTCATTGAGCATTGGTGACCCTGACCTTCCACCGCCGCAGTTCATCATCGAAGCGCTAAAACAAGAAGCAGCAGACCTAAAGAACCACAACTACTCTTTCAGCCAGGGCGAATCCGACTTCCGGGCGGCAGTATCTGAGTGGTACAAGAAACGCTTCAACGTAGACATTGAACAAGACCAAGTTGTTGCGCTGTTGGGCTCCAAAGAAGGAATAGCAAACATCGCCCGAGCCTTCATAAACCCAGGCGACCAAGTTCTCGTTCCCGACCCTGCTTACCCAGTGTACGCTAACGGCAGCACCATCCTATGCGACGGCACAGCCATTCCAATGCCGCTTCTTGAAGAGAACGGGTTCAAGCCAGATTTTGAAGCCCTCGACATCCAGAAAGCCAAGATGATGTTCCTCAACTACCCCAACAACCCCACAGCAGCAACCGTCGACAAAAGCTTCCTCAAAGAAGCCGTTGACTTTGCCAAAGACAACAACCTGATTCTCTGCTATGACAACGCCTACTCCGAAGTCACCTACGACGGTTATTGTGCGCCGAGCATTTTGGAGATTGACGGTGCCATGGATGTCGCCGTAGAGTTTCATTCGCTTTCAAAAACATTTAACATGACGGGTGACCGCATCGCCTATGCCGTTGGAAATAAGCAGCTTGTCAACGGTTTGACTAAAGTCAAGTCACAAATCGACTCTGGACCGCCAGTGTACACGCAAAAGGTCGCTGTGAAAGCCTTAGCATCCTACATAAGCGGTGAAGCCCCAGAGTTTCTGCAAAAAACAAACAAAATCCTAAAGGAGCGCCGTGACTTGCTTGTTGACACGCTTCAGAAACTTGGCTTCAAATGCAACAAGCCAAAAGCAACCTTCTACGTGTGGGTAAACGTCAACGGAAACTCTATGGAATTTGCCACAAAACTGCTCAACGTTGGTGTAGCTGTGACGCCAGGCATAGGCTTTGGAAAGTGCGGTGAAGGCTACGCTCGTATCACGTTTACTCAGCCGAAAGAGCGCATAATCGAAGCATGCAACCGAATGGTCAACTCCTTTTAACAAATAGTTGCCTCTATTCTTTTCGATTTAGATGTCCCTGATAACTTGGATTTTCAGAACGCAGAAGTTGTGTGTAAACTCGTAGGTTCCAGAATCACCAAGTCGCCAGAGCTCAAAGACCACTGAGTAGCTTCCTACTTGGTTCTGACTAACGGTAACCTGCTTTTCCCAAGACTCATCATTTCCCAAGTTTACCTCAAAGAACTCGTTTGCTGGAACGTTAACTGGAAATGTAGAGAGATTATCGGTGATTTTCATTAAAACTTGGTATTGCGAAGCTTCCCCCATGTGGTTTTCCACGCTAACATACACGTTGAAGGTGCTGTTCTGGTTAGCAACCAAAACCTCTGGGTACTCAACAGCTTGCTTTTGGGCGTCAAGCAAGTGTATGGTGCTGTAGCCTTCTGGCTTGGCATTAAACTGATAATAAGCATAATAACCGATGGTTATGGCGGAAACAATTATCAATGCAAGAAAAACGGCGACGCCATAGCCTTTATCACCGTTTAAACCTATTTTTCTTCCAATTCCCCTGGCACTTTCTAATTGTATTCGCATCCAGAAGTCCTCTGAATATAGTGCTAAATATCTCAATCCCTGACTTAAATCTTCTCAGTTTAGGCCTGCCATACTTTCTGGCTTTGTAGGTAGTAGGAACCTCAATCATTGTTAAGCCTTCTTTAGCAAACTGTATGAGCATTTCAGTTGCGTAAGCCATGTCAGTTTCCTTTAACTCAACCCTGTCAATGGCTTCATGAGAAATTGCCCTAAAACCCGATTGGGTATCACTGAGAAACTGGCTGTAGAAGAAGTCATAAAAGAAGGTGATGACTTTGTTGCCGATAAAATTCATCAATCCCATGGCTTTGTTTGGGTCATACATGCGGGTAGCTAAAACCATGTCAGCGTCTTTCTCAACCATCTTAGCAATCATGCGGTTAATGTGCCTAAACTCGTAAGTGCCATCGCCGTCAACCATAACGATGATGTTGCCTTTGGCGTTCTTCATGCCTATCCGAAGGGCAAGACCATACCCACGTCTGGGCTCAATAATCAGCCTACAGTTAGTGTCCTTAACGATTTCTATGGTGCCATCGGTAGAGTTGCCGTCTACCACAATAATCTCTTTAGGGTAAATTAAATCCTCCTTGATGGTGTTTATAGCTTCGAGGATGTTTCCTGCTTCGTTGAGTGTTGGAATTACCACCGATACCATTTCAACTTTTGATGTCATTGCCCGTCTCCCTTTTTGGAAAGTCTATATAGTTTCCATGCTTGGTTAAATAAGCTCTTCGTATATCTCGATGAGTCTTTCAACGTTACTCTCCCAACTATACTTTTGCTCCATTACTGTACGTAGTTCTTTTTTGCGTGATGAAAAATCGACCTCTGAAAAATCTAAAATTGCCTCGGCAAGCGCCTTCGGATTGTTTGCAGGCACCAATCTGCCGTACTCCTCCATCATGATTTCGGCAATTCCGCCCACATTAGTAGCGATAACCGGTAGCCCACAAGCCATGGCTTCAAGGGCAACCAAAGGTAATCCTTCACCAGACTTGGAAGGCAAAACAAAAATGTTTGCCGTGTTGTAGTAAAGCGGCAAATCCTCATCGCTAACAAAGCCTGCAAGCTTAAAGTTATTGGCTATTCCTAACTGCTCAACCTGGATTTGAACGCTGTTAAAGTCCGGTCCTTTTCCAACCACCAAGAAAACAATTTTGGGATTTTTCTTGACCGCCAAGTTTGCGCTTTCAATTAGTGTGTCCACGCCGTTTTTGTAAACGAGCCTGCGCACCGTCAAAACCACAACACTGTCCTTTGGGATTTTGAGTTTTTTGCGCATCCGCTCTTTTACCCCAGCTAGCGGTCGGAATTTGACCAAGTCAACCACGTTGTGAAGCACTTTGACCTTTTCTGGTTTAGCTCCCAAGCTTAAAACGTAGTTTTTGGTTGCGTTGCTTACGGCTATTATCTTGTCTGCTTCTTTTAGCGTTTCTTTTCCAACAGCTAAATCATTTAACCGCTCCATAGTGTCAAAGAAATTATCGTACTCAATGAACGTGTTATGCTGGGTGAGCACAAACGGCTTTGAATAGCGTTTGGCAAGTTTGCCAGCGATAAGCGATGTCAAGTACGGGTGACCGTGGGCGTGAACGAGTTGGCTGTTTTTTACAGCTTTAAGAAAAGTTCCCAGACTGGTTATTGTGGGTATGGCGTAGGGGATTCCAAGCCTAAATCCAGTGTTGAGCGACTCGTAACATTCCACTTTGATGCCGTCAACAACGTAGCTTTTAGCTGTTTGAATCCTGTTTGTGACAACCAAAGGCTCAAACTGCCTCTGCATTAACCGTTTGTTCTGTTCATAAACAACTTTTTCTATTCCACCCACGTGGGGCAGAAAAGTGTGTGTAACGATGCAGAGCCTTGTTTGAACCATGCGAGCCCAACTGAGTAATTCCCACAATCAGCATCCTATTATAAGTTTACTGTGTTTCGCCAAAGATAGGGCTTTATTAGCGGCGCATGTGAATTATCCCAACAATTAAAACCTTCAATACACAAGAGTGGCAATAATGGACATAGTTGTCGGCGGCGGAAAATACGGCTGTGAAGCAATCAAGCTTCTGAGGCGGAAACAAAGAAGCTTCACCGTAGTCGACACAGACCCAACCTGCTTGGCAGTAAAAAAACTCAACATACAAACCTCCACAAACATAGGCGCCCGAGGCGAATATTTTGTTAATGGCGACCTATCAGCGGTCTTGCAGCTGATAGACAAGCTTAAACCAGAATACATATTCCCAACTGCTCCAGTGCACATAGCTGCTGACCTGGCGCAAATAAAATTCAACCTAACCCCTTGGACAGAAGCAACAAACCAAATCCTGCCCAAACTGCCTCCAGTAGTAGTTTTGACGGCTGGTAAAGGTAAAATCATCGTCAGCTTCAACCGAGACAGCGACTGCAAAGAAAAATGCGCCATGCCCAAAACCTGCCCCGCCACCCACATAAAAAAGCCTTGTACCATGACTGAACTGATGAGGTTTGCAAGCCCAGACGCCTACATGCTCATAAGCCACCTGCTGGAGCCCGGTTTAGGCGCCCTCAAAGGAGAGGAGCTTTTAGAATTTTTCAAATGGGCAAAAGATAAAGAGCGTTTTGTTGTCGGAACATCTTGCGATTGCCACGGCGTCTTCTCTGCACTAAAGAAAGCTTAGCCAAAAACTATTTCTGGGCACATCTTAACGCTCGGGTGTAAACGTTTGATGAGACCCCTGCAATTAAACCGCCAATGGCATCGTTGGTGAGTGGTCCAAGGTTTTTGAGGATTCCAGGTTTAGCCTGGTCAAAGCGCGTAAATTCGAACATGCCTCTTGCCCCAGCGATATAGTTGGCTATGGCTAAACCTAAAATCTCGTCAGCCACCAAGCCCGGTCTGCCCATGAACCGTTCTATGGTTAATCCTGGAATCAAGCCATTCTCGGCGTCTTCCTGTGCATGAAAAGCAGCGGTTTCTAAGGTGGAGACGTTTACGTCTGAGAGAACATCGAGGAATTCTTCTTTGAGAAGTTCAGCGGCTTTTTCCGCGGTTTCTATACCTGGGTGTGGCACGAATAGTTCAAGCGCAGTGTCTATTAGGTCTTTTAATGTGATGCCTTTTTGTTCCAGATAGGTGAGCAGGGCGGGATTTTCGGTTTTCATGGTAATCGCACCTGTTTAATACTGGTGTTTGTTTTAAGCGTTGCGTGTTTCAGTAAGCTTTATTAGATTAGGGTCGGATAAACCATCCATTAGAGGGGATGGTATGAAAACCAAATACCTAATCGCGGCAATCGCCGCAGTTGCATTGATCATCTCAGGAGCTCTCATTTACAGTTATTTTGGACAGCCTATAGATTCAGGAAGCGAGGCTTTCCTTAATTTATTGGATGACCAAGGCTACACTACTAGCCTATCGGCTTATCCTGAAAGAATAGTCTCGCTTGCACCAAGCGCAACTGAAATCTTGTTCGCTGTGGGCGCGGGAGACAAACTCGTTGGGGTCACCGACTATGACAATTACCCATACGACTTTGCGGCGTGGGTTCAAGCGGGTAACATGACAAGCGTTGGCGACTTTAAAGAACCAAACATGGAAGTGGTTGCTAGTCTAAACCCCGACCTAATCCTTGTCAGCGGCGGTATCCAAGAAGATAGTGTAGGAACCCTGCGTGAACTTGGTTACAAAGTTTTAGTTTTAAACCCAACCAATATCGATGGCGTTCTCAAAAACATCGAACTTGTAGGTAAAGCAACAGGCAAGAATGCTGAGGCAACAGCGCTTGTCAATGACATCACAAGTCGAATTGAAGCTGTCGCAAGCAAAATTGCAACTGCAACATCCAAGCCAAAAGTTTACTATGAAGTATGGTACGACCCGACTTCTCTGTGGAGTGCAGGTTCAGACGCTTGGCAAAATGAACTCATAGAGAAAGCGGGCGGAGTCAACCTGTTTGCTGACCAGCAATTGGACTATTTCCAGTCAAGCTCAGAAGCCGTCATTGACAGAAACCCCGACGTAATATTATTGCCGGCCAGTGGCATGGGCTTTGGCGAACCATTCTGGGAGAGTTTAGACGCAGTTAAAGCAAGACCCGGCTGGAACACAATCAACGCGATAAAAAACAATAACCTGTACGAGGTTGATTCTGACATCGTTCAAAGAGCAGGACCAAGAGTCGCTGACGCTGTGGAACAGCTAGCGGCGCTATTTCACCCTGGTCTTTTCCCTTAATCCCTCTTTTGAGTGGACTTGATGACTGCAACAACCGCCAAAGTTGAGAGCACATTCTTTCAGCGAACTTCCAAATGGAAATTTATTCTACTTTTCCTAATTACAGCCCTAATCATAGTAGTTATCATATCACTTAATGTTGGTTACGCTCAAATAGCCTTCCCCGACATCCTCACAATACTGGGCAAGCAAATTCCCCTGTTAGGCGGCTCAATTGATTCATCGTCAATTACACCTCAAAGTGCGGGAATTATCCTTCAAATTCGATTGCCAAGAATTCTAGCAGGCGTTTTGGTTGGCGCAGCCTTGGCAGCAGCAGGCGTCATATACCAAGGCGTATTCAGAAATCCCATGGCCGACTCCTATGTTCTCGGTGTGTCAGCGGGTGCAGCAGTAGGCGCCTCTTTTTCCATACTTTTCGGCGTAGGCACAATCATTTTAGGGTTACGACTGGTGCAAGTTGCCGCTTTCATCGGTGCCATAGCTGCCATGTTTCTAGTTTACAATATCTCTCGAGTTGGCTCAAGAGTACCAGTAACAACACTGTTGCTTTGCGGCATCGCAGTCAACTTTTTCCTGTTTGCCCTCGTTGGACTCATGGAGGTCATAGCAGGGGATGAACTGCACGCCATAGTTTTCTGGCTGGTCGGAGGCTTCTCAAATGTTCTGTGGAGAGACATATGGGCGATAGTTCCATTCATCATAATTGGAATTGTGCTCTCGTACCTTTACGCTCGAGACCTTAACTTGCTTGCCATGGGAGAAGAAACAGCACAACATCTCGGTGTAAATGTCGAAAGGTCTAAGCAAATTCTTCTCGTTCTTGCCTCCTTAATGACGGGAGCAGCAGTCTCAATTAGTGGTCTTATAGGTTTTGTTGGTTTAATGATTCCTCACCTAACGAGACTAGTAATCGGACCTGACCACCGCATACTTCTGCCCACCTCAACAATAATCGGAGCCATATTCCTCGTCGTTTGTGATGACATCGCACGTGTTGTCGCCTCTCCACTTGCATCAACACTTGAGTTGCCTGTTGGAATAATCACCATGCTCTCTGGTGCGCCATTTTTCATATTTCTTTTCCGAAAGAAAAAACAGAGTTACTCACTATAGGAGGATGAAAGAGCTTGGTTATTTTGAACGTTGATGGAGTTGAATGCCGCTACGGTTCAGCCAAGATTCTCGAAGAAATTACTCTCTCGGTTAAGGAAGGCGATTTCCTCGGTATCCTTGGACCTAACGGTTCAGGAAAAACCACCTTGCTAAAAAGTATAAGCAGAATCTTAAAACCAATCAAAGGCACTATACTGCTGAATGAAGCTGACGTATATTCCCTTAAAAGCTCTGAGGTTGCAAAACAGCTGGCAGTAGTGCCTCAGGATACTAGTTTTGGCTTCAGCTTTGCTGCGTTAGATGTTGTGTTGATGGGTCGTAACCCGCACATGAAACGGTTCCAAATGGAGAGCGGAAAAGACATGGCTATCGCCAAAAAAGCCATGACCTTAACCAACACTTGGCATTTAGCGGAAAGACCGATTAATGAGTTAAGTGGAGGAGAGAAACAGCGGGTTATTATCGCTCGTGCTTTGGCTCAAGAACCCAGAGTCTTGTTATTAGATGAGCCTTTAACGCATTTGGATATAATCAATCAGTTGGAGATTATGGACATCGTAAAGGAGCTTTGTGTTAAAGAAAAGCTTGTTGTTCTTGCGGTTTTTCATGATTTCAATTTGGCTGCTCGCTACTGTAACAAGGCTGTTCTCTTAAAAAAAGGAAAGATTTTCTCAGCCGGAAGTCTGCCTGAAGTGCTGACGAGTGAGAACATTAAGAGTGTCTTCAATGTTGACGCCATCATAAAACAGCACCTTGTAACTAACTCATTATTCGTTATTCCCTTATCCCCTAAAAAAGCGTCTTTACCAAGAAAATGCTCCATTCACCTGATTAGTGGCGCTGGAACTGGAACCGCACTCATGAAAGCTCTGCTGGACGAGGGCTACAGTGTAACCGCTGGGGTGCTAAGCGTTCTGGACACGGATTTTGAAACAGCCCAGTTCCTGAAAATCCCAGTCACCAGCGAAGCACCCTTTTCAGATATAACAAAGAAGACTTATGAT
>QYYE01000090.1 GCA_003589585.1 Candidatus Bathyarchaeota archaeon | reverse complement strand
GTCACCGAAAATTCCGCCGCCGCTAAAAACGCTATAGACATTGGCTGTGGCTGTAACGTTGAGGTTTCCGCTTGTGTACTGGGTTAGGTTCCAGCTGAAACCAGCCGGAATCTCCAGAAACTGAGTGCTATTATGTTGTGCAAGCAACCCCTCTGATACAACCCTGTCTGGTGGAGTATTGCTGATGACTTTAACATTCAACGAGCTGTTTAGGTAGCTAACAAAGGTGCTGCTCCATTCGCCTCCATCATTGTCCACCACTAGCAGCGTGGCTTGTGCTGCTTGCTCTTGGGCTGACTGAACCGCATAACCCATAACCAACCCCATAACGGGAAAAGTAATCAGCGGCAGCACAATCATGCCTACCAGAATCTTAGGGTCACGCATCAGCTCCTTGAGCTCTTTGATTAGGATTGTGGTGAAGCCTTTAAGCATAGCCAACCACCTTTGCGAAGACTTCTTCGAGGTTTTCGCTGCTAAACTTGTTCTTTAACTCTTTAGGCTCACCTTCAACCACAATCTTGCCCTTATTAACAAGCGCCACCCGATTGCACAAGTACTCAACCTCCAGCATGTTATGGCTGCTAAGCAGAACAGTTACGCCGTGCTCCTTCACGTAACGCTTAACGATTTCTCGGATGTGATAGGCATGCAAAACGTCCAAGCCGCTTGCTGGTTCATCTAAAACTGCAAGTTTAGGTTGAGTCATTAATGCCCTTGCAACTAATAAGCGCCGTTTCATGCCTTTGCTGTAGGTTTTCGCCTTGTCTTTTAAGCGGTTGCCTAACCCGCAGATTTGCGCAGCCTCATCAATAACATCCTTTAGGTTCACGTTTGGCTTCTTGTTTAGTTTTGCCATAAACTCCAAGTACTCATACCCAGAAAGATTAGGGTAGGCACCTGCTTCCTCAGGCAAATACGTTATCTCCTTGCGCACCTCGCCAGCTTGCCTGACAGCATCAACTCCAAAAATCCTAATTGAACCTGAGGTTGGCAAAATCAGAGTGCAGATTATTCGCAGAGTTGTGGTTTTTCCTGCCCCGTTGGGACCAATTAACCCGTAGATTTCCCCAGGCTTAATGTGGAAGCTCAAATTGTCTAGGGCTTGGATTTCACCGAACTTTTTTGTTAGGTTTTTGGCTTCAACGGCTAGGCTCAAGGTTTACCCTCTCTTAATTGCCTTAAAGAGCATTGTAATTATTTAAAATTTTTCAGTTCCTTGGCTCAAGCAAGAGTAAAAGGGTTAGGTCATGAATCTTTTCACTGTTTCGTAGAGTATGCTTGTTCCATAAACAAGATTAGCTATGCTGATGCGCTCGTCAATGCCGTGCATACGCTTAATTAACTCATCGCTCGGTTCATCTGGAACCATCGGGTGAAAACCATAGCAAACGCTGTCGTGCTCCCTAAAGAACCGAGAATCTGTGCCGCCAGTTGTCAACGTCGGGGTTACTCCGCAGTTTGGTTCAAGTTCTTTTAGGACGCTGGTGATGGCGCTGTAAAGGGGGGTTTGGATGGGTGATTCTGAGCCTTCATGCGCCTGTATAATTTCAAAGGTTAACTTTTCTAAGCCTACATCTTTGAGCAAAACCTTGATTAAAACCAACGTGTCCTCAACGGTTTGCCCTGGAAGGGGTCGGCAGTCAAAAGTGGCTTCGCACTCTGAAGGTATAATGTTCTCTTTTACTCCGCCGTGAACAATGGTGGGTGCAATGGTCATTTTTGTTCTAGGTCTGATTTCTTCAGCAAGCGGCTTATCAGTTCTCGCCAACTCATCGAGGATTTGGTCGCTTTGGTCTGGGTTTGCAAGCAAACGCATGAACGGTTCGTTTAATTCTGGCCTAAACTTGCCTATTTCATTGAGGAACTGTTTTAGGGTTGACACAAACTCTATTTGCGCTTGATAATTACCCAGTTTATCGATAACCTTATTCATGCGCATAACGGCGTTGTCCGCCATGTTAGGCATGGAACCATGACCTGGACTGCCCTTCGCCTTGACTTTGAACCACAAGATACCTTTCTCAGCGGTTTGCACCGTGAAAACGTTCCCTTTCTGCGTAGGTATGGCTAAGCCTCCGCCCTCATTGAGCACGTAGGGTGCCCAAACTTTTTCTTTGTGGTGTTCCAGAAGGTAGCCTGCACCTGCAGAGCCGCCTTTCTCTTCGTCGGCGGTGGCTGCCAAGATTACGTCGCCTTTTAGGGGGATGTTGTTTTGTTTGAGGAGTTTTAGGGTGAGCAGTTCTATGGCTGTCATGCCTTTCATGTCTATTGCGCCTCTGCCCCAAACAAACCCGTCTTCCACGGTTCCTGCGAACGGGTCTTTGGTCCACTCGTTTGGGTTTGCCGCAACAACATCTAAGTGCGAAAGCAAGAGCAGGCTGGGCTTTTGTCCTGTGCCTTTAAGGCGTGAAATTATGCTGCCTCGTGTGGGTGCTGACTCGATGATTTCGCTTTCTATTTTTTCTTTTGCTAGGTAGTCTGCTATGAAGTTGGCGGCTTGTGTTTCGTTGCCTGACGGGTTGGTTGTGTTTATGCTTATGAGGTTGCTTAATAGTTGGGTTACTTCTTGTGCGACTTGTTTTAGGATTTGTATGGGCATTCTTTGCACCCGTAAAGTTTAGAGGCACTCTTTAGTCTTTAAGACTTCCTATTGCTTCTCTCCGGAGTATACGAAGGCTTTTTGTCATGTAAAACAATGATGTTTATATATAATGCAAAAAGTCTTATCCACAAGAAAAGTTGATTGCTATGAAAGAGTTGAAACCGATAGATTACAAGATTCTGTTTGAATTAATGAAGGATTCTCACAGAAGCGATAGACAGCTGGCTAAGTCCCTAAATGTTTCTCAGCCTACAGTTACTCGACGAAGAGCTATGCTTGAGGAGAACTTTGTTGAAGGGTACACTGTTTTGCCAAAGTTTGGGCAAATAGGGTTTGAAATTGCAGCTTTCACATTTCTGAAAAGTAAACTAAAAAGTAAGACTGGCGATGAGAAATCTCAGGCGCTGCAGAAAATGAAAGAGTGGTACATGAAGCAAAACAACGTCATTCTGGTTTTGGATGGACGTGGAATGGGCTGGGATGCAGTCTGCGTTTCTTTACACGAGAATTTTGCAGATTTTGCAGAGTTCATCAGAGCGCATGATTCAGAACTGTCTGAGTGGGTAGTGGAAAGCCAAACTTTCCATGCTGACCTGAAGGGTGGAATAGTGATTAAGCCATTTCACCTCAAGTACTTGGCAACACCAAAATAAGCTGATAACCCATTATTGTTGATTTACTGCCTATGCAGCCGACAATTATTGGGTACTCTTGTTTTTCCACTCTTCTCTTAGCTTCTTTGCGAGATTGCCGTTTTCTAGAATAAGTGCTCCTTGGTAACCGCAGTTTTTGCATTGCCACATGGACCAAAACTGAGGCATTCCTTGAGCCCAAAAAACATCCTCTGAGCCGCATCTTGGGCAGAACTTAATTGCGAATAAGCCTTTTTTCTTCTGGGTTTTGTTTGTGTTAGGAGTCAAAGAAGAATCACATGTTTAGCGTTTGTTTATTTTCTTTAGGATTCGTTTTTTGGGAAGTTTGGGCTTTTTTACTCTTTTAGCGTCTATAGCCAACGTTTTTCACTGATTATTAATTGTCGGGTTTTGTTTATAAGGTTAATTTTGAGGGTTTACTTATTAATGCACGCTGAAAGCAATACCTCTTTTATATACTAAGGGCTTACAATGCTATATGCAAGATGTGCTTGCTTGGGAGGCAACCAAACAATGATTAGTGGGCAGTCAATGATTAGCCGGGATATGGCAAACTTCAAGCTATCTAAGACAATCGGTTTGATATCTGACACGCATGTGCCCTCAAGAGCAAAGTGTGTTCCTAAATCGGTTTTCCAAATCTTCGAAAACGTCGATTACATAATTCATTCTGGCGACTTGGTAGAGTTGGCAGTGATTGACGAGTTAGAGCAGCTTGCCCCTGTTTTAGCGGTTCACGGCAACATGGATGGACCAGAAGTCAGCGGCGCCTTGCCTAAGCTTAACTCGTTGAAAATTTTTGATTGGAAGATTGGTGTGATGCATGACCCAGGGGTTCTTTTCGGCATGAACCGGATGCGGAACATGGCTAAAGAGAAGGGTTTTACCGTTTTTGTGTATGGGCATACGCATAGCGCTCACATTAAATGGGAAGGGAAAACGCTCTACATTAACCCTGGGAGCCCTACTGACCCCGCGTCTTTTTTGAATAAGCCTTCGGTTGCCTTGCTGAAGGTAACTAAGGATGCTATATCGCCTGAAATCGTTCAATTAAAGGAGCCTTAAGGAAGAAAAAGAGGGTTTATCCCAGCAGAACTGCACCGTAAAACAAAAGATAGAGGTATACTCCTAAAAGCAGAGCGATTATCCAGATTATTATCGTACTGCGCATCACCAGCTTTTTCTTAAAGCAAGGCTTCAAATCTGTCTGAAGATGCCATGAAGCAACAATCCAGAGACCAAGAACAAACGCAATTATTCCAAGCGGCACGTGAATCAGGGCGGTTATGACAAGTATGCTGGTAAAATCGAAAGCTTCAGGTGAGGAGAAACCGCTAAAAAAAGAAGGCACCATGACAGCGAATATTGATATAGCGTGAAGAACAACCGCAGCAAGCATGGTGGTTCCGTGTTGGCGGAATTTATTCCTTCTTTTCAATGAGTAACCATAGAGAAGCACTACAAGAACGATTATTTGAATAACCAAACTAGCCGTAGCAGCAAGCGCAAAAGGATCCCCTAAAAGACTCATAACGAACACTAATAGCTAGTTTAACTATTAAGCGTATAAAGGTTTACTTTTACCCACCCCTCCCCTGCTGTCAACAGTAGCCTGAACAAGCGGCTTAAAAGCAAAAATTGCCAAACAGGTACCTGAGGAAAAAACTATGGAACATTGTAAAAATCCCTGGAAAAGCGCCTGCAAAAGTGAAAACATCAAACTCTACATACAAGTAAAAGGAGAAAACCTGCCCATCTGCAGCCGATGCTGGAGCGACATAGCCGACCAAGATAACGAGTGGTGAGGCAGCATTGGAGCAATTTAGCATAACCAGCGCCAAATCTTACATAGGAAAAAACGTTAACCTCCACCTCAAAGACGGCGCCGTGATAGTAAACGTGCAATTAACCGCAATCCAAAAAGCCGAATCAGGTAAAAACAACCTGCTTGAATACATACCATACGGGAACAACCGCTCAATGCGTATACCGCTAAGAAATATTGCGTGGGCAGAAATGCTAAACCCCAACTTCCTTGCGACTAACTGCCTAAAATGCTATTAACTTAAGACAAAACAAAAATATAAGCTCAATAATTCACGCTTATGCAATGCTCACACTGCGGGGTTTGCTGCACAGAAACCGAGATGCTGCTTTCCAAAAAAGACATCACACGCTTGGAAAAGAGAGGCTTTAGCAAAAAATTCTTTGTACGTTATGATGCGGAAGGCTACGCATTACTGAGAAACCGAGATGGCTATTGTGTCTTCTATGACTGCCAGAAGCACAGATGCAGCGTTTATGCTGACAGACCTTCGGGCTGTCGTGTTTACCCAGTTATCCTCGATGAGGAAGCGGGAATAGTTCTGGATAGAATTTGCCCAAGCAGAAATACCATAAGTGATAATGAAAAAGAACTCAAGGGTAAAAGGGTGCTTAGGCTTCTTGAGGTAATTGATGAAGAAGCCATAGAAAGGCGTCGGTAATTCTTATAGGAAACAAGTTTATTGTTTGTCGGGTTTAATTTTTTTGCATTGCCAGCAGATGATTTTGGTGTTCTTTTGAGACTCTGCTTCATGTCTGGAAATTAGACTTGTTCTTGTTACTTTGCCGCAGTAGTCGCAGATGAATTGGGCTTCAGCCACACGCTCGTTATAATGGCCAATCTTTACGGGCATTGCATGGTCTCACTCAGGTTCATTTCTTTACTTTTTCCTTTTCAAGCAAGTATGTGATGTAGTCCTGCATGGTTCGTTTGGTTTCCTTAGCCCTTTGTCTGATGTCCTGGTGTACTCTTTCTGTCACTGTTATACATTTATACCCTTTCCTCGGCAAAATTCCTGTCTCCTTGTAAAGTACGGTACTTTTCTGAGAATATATAACTAGCGGTACATTACGGTAATATTATGAAACCTTATATAAATGTACGTTCGGTATTAGGTTTAAGAGGGGAACATATACGCCAAAAAAAGGCTTCAAAAGCATTACTGTCAAGGCTGAGGTCTACGATTACTTTTTCAACGAATGGTTGAAAGTCAAAGAGGAGTACGCCATAAAAAAAGGCATCAGAAGCTTCTCGGGATATGTAACTTACCGCCTAGCTCAACTCATTAACGAGGACAAAAGGAGAGCAGAAAAATAAAAGCGCCACAAATGTTGCTTGCTTCGAGCCCCACATCATTTAAATAACTCGCAAGACGACTTGTCAACGGTGAAATTAAATGCCGTGCACCGTTATAGTTGGCGCCTTCTGGGGAGACGAAGGTAAAGGAAAAATAAGCTCATATTTGGCTCTTAAAGATAACCTTGATTTTTGCGTGCGCACTGGGTCAGTGAACGCAGCCCACACCGTTTGGTTTGAAGGCAAAAAATTCGCCCTACACATGGTTCCAGCAGCCTTCTTAAACCCAAAAACCCGCCTACTTATTGCTGCAGGTGCAAACATCCATGTCCCTCAATTCTTCAAAGAAGTTGAACTCACCCAAGTGGACAAGACCCGAATGGGCATAGACCAGGGCGCCTCGATAATTGAGGAAAAACACAGCGAACAAGACAAAGCAAGCGCCATAAACAAAGGTATCGGTACCACAGGCTGGGGCGTTGGACCAGCCATCGAAGAACGCGTAAGACGCACAGCAAAACTTGCCAAAGACATTCCTGAACTAAAACCCTACTTAACCGACGGAGTGCAGGAAGTTAACGATGGGTTAGACGAGGGTAAAAGCGTGCTTTTGGAAGGCACTCAAGGCTTCATGCTTTCACTTTTCCTAAGCGGCGGCTACCCATACGTCACTGGACGAGACACAGGAGCATCCGCCATAGCCTCAGAAGCAGGCGTAGGACCAACACGAGTCGACGATGTCTTGATTGTCTATAAGTCCTTCATAACCAGAGTCGGCGGCGGACCATTGCCTGGAGAAATAACAAGAGAAGAGGCATTAAAGCGAGGCTGGTTTGAAGTCGCAGCGGGAACCGGCAGAGAACGCCGCTCCGCTCCGTTTGATTTCGAGTTAGCATGGAAAAATGCGAAGGTAAACGGCGCGACGCAGGCTGCCATGACAAAACTTGATGTCATATACCCAAGCTGCAGAGGCGCTAGAAAATACGATGACCTGCCCAAGGAAGCAAAGGACTTCATCAGAGAAGTTGAAGCAAAAACAGGTGTGCCCGTTGTCTTGATAGGCACTGGACCTGAAGCACTGGACATAATTGACCGCCGAGAATAGCAACTTTTATTTTCTCAAAAAGCCCTCTCTTTTCGGGGTGCATTCACATGGCTCTGTCTAACCAGAAGGCTTCAGCGAGCATTCTTATTCTGCTCTTTATTGCAGGATTGCTTGTTGGAGGCATAGGAATTTACCTTATTAGTTACCGTCAATTCAACAGTTTAAACAGTCAAGTAAGAACCCTGCAGGATCAGGTCTCAGAGCTTCAAGGCTTCCAAAACGCCACGTTCCAAACCATAAATATTTTCCAAAACGAAACAGCCCTCATCGAAATATACCAAAACGTGCGGGACTCCGTGGTGCTGGTGCAGGGCAGAGGAGATAACAGTGGAGTGCAAGGCTCAGGGTTTGTCTATTCCTTTTCAGGCAGAATGGTTGTTATAACCAATAATCATGTGGTGGAGGGCACCCAAAGTTTAAGCGTTACCTTCTCAAACGGCAACGGCTATGCAGCCACTGTTCTTGGAAGGGATGCTTACGCTGACTTAGCTATCCTCTCAGTTAATGATGCACCCGCCGAGATGTTCAAGCCCTTGGAAATCGTGAGTTCATCAACGCTTCGTGTAGGCGAACCAGTCATCGCCATCGGAAATCCCTATGGCTTAGTCGGCTCTCTGACTACGGGCGTGGTAAGTGCGCTTGGCAGAACCATACAAGAGAATACCGCGGGAGGCTTTTCCATTGCCAATGTTATACAGACTAGTGCACCAATTAATCCTGGAAACTCTGGAGGTCCCTTGCTTAATTCTGTTGGAAATGTTGTTGGGGTTACAACCGCTATTGTTTCTGAATCGCAGGGGCTGGGATTTGCCATACCCGCCAACACTATTCTAAGAGAAATCTCCTCGTTGGTTAACACTGGCTCGTATCTTGGGCACTCCTACTTGGGCGTCAGCGGACAGGACATGAGCTATAACTTGGCGCAGGAGGTTGGAGCAAGCGTTACCTTTGGTTGGCGAATCGCACAAGTCGTGCCCAGAGGTCCTTCTGACGGGGTCATCAGGGTCGGCGACATCATCATAGCTTTGAATGGGCAGCCTATCCGTAACAATGACGACTTAGC
>QYYE01000009.1 GCA_003589585.1 Candidatus Bathyarchaeota archaeon | reverse complement strand
ATCAAAGTAGTTATCACTTAAGGGCAAAGAATCCTTATTCAAATCAACCACAAGTAAAAAAGGTTCCAAATCGCTTGGTGCACAAGAAATGGCATACTTACTAACATCAACGCCAAAAGCTTCAACACCTAACTCTCTAAAAGCACAAACAAAAGCGCCCTTAGCACAACCAATATCCAAAATTCGTTGAGGCCCAAAATGTTTAACAATAATTTCACTCAAGGGCTTAAAATCATTAAGGTACTCATCAAATGAATAAACATCAAACGTTCCAGGTCCGCCCTTTCCCGAATCAAAATAATCCTTGCCAAACTTTTCACTTTCTGAATCTCTAAAGCCCTGTAGCATTTAAATCAACTAAATATACAGCTTAACACTCATAAATTTTTTATAGGAAAGGAAAGCGAACGTGCAATCTTTAAATTAACGCTTGTTTTTTATGCAAAGCAGTTGGAAAGCACCAGCCGGGAAGAAGTACACAATCGGGTCTGTTAATCTAGAAATTAAGCCTCCAAGCATTACAGGTTTGATAGTAGCTGATGCAAATTCTCCTCTAAGAGACCTAAGACCGTCAAAACCAAAAACAGTGTAACCCTGTCTTGAAAACTCACTCATTGTCCACCCGCATTTGTGAACCTGAAACGGATTATTATCTTCTAGATGAAACTTTGGATTGAAACCGTTGGGCGTGGAAATTATTACTTTCTTGACTGAAACCTTCTCCATCACTTCAATCAAATGGTTAGCCTGAGGCTTTGTTAAATGCTCAACCACATCAAAAGCCGCCACACAATCAAAAGAATTCTCCCTTAAAGGAAGCTGTAGCAGATCAGCGAGTATATAGTCACTGAAGTATCCAGCTTTCTTGTTAGCTCGTAAACTAGGAAGATACCCATCAACTCCAACGGTGCGAATATTACTGACAAGCTCTACAGCTGGAGACCTCGGTCCACAGCCAAGTTCAACAAAACTTTCGCATATTCTTAGCTCACGTTTCAGCTTAAAAACCATTAAATTAACGAATTTCTGCTTATACCACAGCAGTAACCAGAGCTTCAACTTACTTAAACGGCTAATTGAAGCAACGTTTCGAGGATTAGATAAATCGGTGGCACTACTATTAACTGATTTTACTCTATTAATGTAAACGAAAACAGCAACCAAAGCAAATAAGGCAATAACAGAAATTAGAGAAGCATAGTAGAACCAGTTCTGAGGCTCATACTCAACGATAATGCTAAACTGACCTGTCTTATCAATTAAAAACCCTTGCATCCCAAGGTACAGAGGATTTGATTCAATGCGTTCACCATCTACATAAGCTACCCAAAACTTATCTAACCCTTCGCTGGTCGCAAGAATAAACGGTTGAGTGGCATTCACAGAAACAACTATCTCTGTCGGGCTTAACCTTTGAGCCTGCAGCACCGTCTGGTTTAAGCTATTATCCGCAAATATGCCTTCCAACCCAACCGTATTTAACCTCGAAGCTTGACCCAACACCTCAACATTATCTAACCACAAAATGCTCTGAGCCGTCTCATTTGCCTTAAAGTGGTTCCAGAATTGTATGCTAAAAAATTTGGTTTCAGGGATTTTAAGCTCGAAAGAATAATCGACATGCCACCAAGGGAAACTTCTAGAACCTAACTCAACACTCGAAGCATTAGTGATAAGACTCATATTTTCTGCATACTCAGCAATTTTCATAAAAACCTCGGAAGTACTGTCTCCAGCTACAAGAGCACGAACCACAAAACTACTACCATGCGGAGCAGGCATCAAGGGAGACTCAACTGTAAACCATCTGCTTGATGAATTAGACATTTCTGCTCTGAGATAATTTCCATTCTGACTAATCGCCATATAATCAGCTTGGGCCTGAGTCGAAAGGGTTGAATTCCATTCCTCAACTGCATGGCTTAAAGAGAAATTCCAATATTTATCTAAAGTACTGAAGGTTTGAACACTAATATCGGTGTGTTCCAATGCTGAAGGTGAAAGAGCATATACAAAGGGCTTTGACTCAGTATATTCATAGATATCGATTTCACCGAAAGTGTGTACCAAACGAATATATGGTTGTGTGCCGACAAATGCCTTCATTTCAGCAGGTGAGATTAAATTCCTATCGGGCAGATCGGTTTGAACATCGTTGCGCTGGAAAATATATTTTATATTCAATAAATCCAGCAAAGCCTTAAACTCCAAGGTCCGACCATGCTTCATCGAAGCTATCAAATGCTCTAAAGTAGCAGCTGTCTGAGGATTAACTTTGTAACTGTTAAGATTGGCAGTGGAAACTAATGGTTTTTCAATTAACCTATCAATCAACTGGTCGGTGCCATAAAAGCCCCAAGTATAGGGCATCTGATAATAATCATTAAGCGGCGTAATGAGAACTTTCCATTCACCAGACTGATTGTTAATCCAATTAGCCGCCTGATACCAATAATCGGGAACTTTCACATACGAAGAAAACGGTAAATCCTTTGTCGTAGTCTCAATCGGACCAGTAATAAGGGGAAATGCAGACAATACAAACGCCGAGAAAGTAAAACCCAAAATCAAACCCTTGCCAAGATAAGGTTTTATTCTTTTAACCCTAAGATTCGATAAATTTGCGACAGCATAACCAATAAGCAAAGCCAAAAACGGTACTGAAAGCAACGTAAACTTTGACGCTGGCTCCCTAAACATACCCATAAGAGAAACGTTATCATAAAGCAACAAATTCAATCCGCCAAGCGGTTCATGTAAACCCTTGGCAAGAAATAATATTGCAAGAATCGCAAGCATCAAATATAGATTAAAACGCGATTTATTACTCTTGAAAAATAAAGCTGCACCCGCAATCAAAAAAGGAGCAAACGTTAAAATTGCCAAAAAGGGATTAGAATAAGCCTCTATAAAAGGAACGTACTCGGGTAGCCAACCCCAAAAGCCATTTAGCCAAAATAAGTTAAGTAATGACGCCCTATCATGAGTCCAAATCCAAGCCCCAACACTTATCTCTGAATTAAACGCATTTGGAGCAAAAACATAGTAATTGAGGATTGGAATTAACCACCATAAGTTAATAGGAACCGACAATCCAGCCATCTTTACAAGGGACTTTAAAAGTGGTCGTAGCTGCCTTCTAAATTTCACTGTATAGAAAATCATTAGAATAGCCAAACTGAAAAGAATCAAGGCTACATTTGCAGGATTAATACTGGCAAAAGAAAAAGCTACGACTGAAGCTAAGGCAAAATAAACAATACTCTTGTTAGCTGCCTTATTATCTTGCCGATAGGTATTATTGACAACCCTGACAAGTAAAGCTAACAAGAGGGGGATAAAGGCATAAATCCACAAAAACCCGATGTTTAGCTTAATCTGCATTGAAACAAAGTTAAACATGTAAAAGAAACCTGCGACAAACGGGGCGATTCTATGGTTTGGATAAACAAGCTTTGCAAGATAGTACATGGAAAAACCAGCCGCTAAAAACAGAAAAAGCTGGAAAAATGCCTGAACCATGCCAACGCTAAAACCTAAGTAACTCAAAAAAACACTAAGGTACAAGTAAAGTGCGTAAGCAGGGGTTGGAACTGCATAGCCAAGAAAGTCTGGTGACCACAAAAATGTTCCACTTCTGAATGCTTCCTGGAAATTTAGGAAGAGTGGAAAGTCATCTCCGCTACTGATAAAAAATCCTTCTCTAAACCATAAGAGCGGAAGCAAACCTGCAACAAAGAGAATAATTAATTCAAGAGTTGCAGTCTTTTTCATAAATCAAGAGCCCACATCTATTAATGAGTTGTCTTAATTTTATTCCCCTAAATCTATAAGAACATTAGCTTCTGTTTACTAAAAAATATTGGTAAGAGTGAGGCAATGTTTGCAAGTATCAACCTTTTAGCTAAGAACAAATCGCGGTAGCCCTATCAGTTTGAAGACATATGATTTGCCGTAACCATTAACCATTCTTTCAATAATGTCTCGATCATTCACTTTCCTTTTATTTTGTACTAAAGCTCTGAGCTTTAGAGAACTTGGAAGAGATTCAATATTCCAATAAATTGCTTTCAAGATGTTTCTGGAGGTTTCGGGTCTAAGCAAAAAGAGCCACATTGCACTCTCCATTAAAAGCAGGAGAACGTATAATGAAACGGTTTTAATCATGTTTATCGAATTATAATTCTTAATGAGAGTGCGGATTGTATTTTTTTCTCTCAGAAAGACCCGCGTGACATTGGTGGTGTAACTTGATTCTTTAATTGCACCGCCTGCAATGCTTCCACCGCTCGCATGATAAATTCTTGCCTCTTCATTCACCTTTATTTTATAACCAGCAAGTCGCACACGCCAACAGAGGTCAAAATCTTCGGCAAACATGAAATACTCTTCGTCGAACAACCCAATTTCACCCAAAATCTCCGACTTAATCATCATAGCGCAACCTGAAACAAAAAATACCTTAAATTCATCATACGGGGCGATGCTTTTAACTGACAATGGATATCCAAATCTATCGGCTGCCATGCCACTTTCCTGCAGGTAGCCACTATGGTTTAAATCAAAAATTTTGGGGCCGACAATACCGACCGAGCTGTCACTTTCAAAAGTGCTAACTAGCTTTTCAAGCAGATTCCTCTCCATAGTTGTGTCATTATTAAGAAGAAACGCGTAGTCAGCTTTCTGAGAAAGCACATACTTAATGGCTATATTATTTCCCTTTGCAAAGCCATGATTCGTTTCACTTTGAATCAAGACGATATTTGAAAAATATTTTTTAATGAAATCGGCAGACCCATCAGTTGAAGCATTATCAAAAACAACTATCTTATAATTGGGGTAAGTTTGCCTTTCAAGAGACGAGAGACAGGCATCCAAATACCTCATTCCATTATAGTTCAGAATTATAACGTAAACAAGAGGGCTATTGACCATCAAGTATCCGCTTCATAAACTTGTCCGCTGTTTTATCCCAACAAAACTGTTTAGAATAGAATAAAGCATTTGTACTTAAACTTAATCTAAGCGAACGATCTAGCAAAAGATTGATAGTCTTAGCTGCCAGTTCTTCAATACAGCCTTGTTCTACCAAAAAGCCTGTCTCCCCGTTTCTAACGCTATCACAAAGCCCAGGCACATCATAAGCGACCGCAGGCACACTCAAAGCGTTAGCTTCAACTACGTTTAATCCCCATCCTTCGCGCAAGCCAGGAACCATTAAGACCCAACATCTACTTAGCAGGTCTCTACGTTCCTGATCACTTACATTTCCAAAAAAAGTTACCCCTGAACCAGAAATTCGTTCTAAATCATTTTTAAATGGACCCTCTCCAAAAATCCACATTTCAGCATCGGGTATCTTCTCTTTGATAATCTTAAATGCCCTAATTGCATGGTCGGGTCTTTTAGCCCGTTTCAAACGACCAGCAAAAACTACCACTGGCTTGACGTTTTTCTCAGGTAAATTATTCAGGGGGCTAAAATTTATTCCTTCAGGCAGAACAGAGATATTTTGAAAGCCAATATGCGCTAGGTCTTTTCGTGTGCTTTCGGAAACCGTTACTGTTTGTACATTTACGTATTGCTTTAGCCACTTGTTCTCAAGGTAGTAATACCCAAGATAACTAATAGGGAAAGGCATTTCATAGAACCAAAATTCCCGAGCTAGTTGATGGATTAGGGCAACGACTTTCTCGCCATTCTTTACGAATTTTGGAGCAAAAAAGGGCATTGTATTAATTTCATCAATGACAACATCAAATTTTTCACTTTTAACGCAGTTTAAATAAAATTTCTTCGCTTGCCTATAAACTGAAAAGCGTCCGCCTGCCCTCACAATTTTCACGCCGTCAGCAAATGCCTCTTTGGCGCAACCAGGGAATTCAGACGTAAACAGGGTAACATCATGCCCTGACGCTGCCCAACGTTTGGCAACTTCACGAGTGAAAACCTCAGCTCCCCCCATGGCCGGGTTAAGCCAGCAACGCCAGTTAAACCAGAGTATTTTTAGTCTTTTCATTTAATTTCCCGTGAGTTACAAGCTATTGGTGTTTTTAATGGGTATTTGCCGTTGATACCAATGGGTCACTCTAAGCCTATAAGCGATTCCAAGCAAATCAACAAACATGCGCCAGGCTTCTTTAGTCTTAAATGATGCCTCTAACGTAAGATCGACAGGCATTTCAACAACTTTTAGCCCATAGAGGCGAGCTACTGCTAGCAACTCAACGTCGAAAGCGAAACGCTTCACGGCTAGTCTTGGGAAAATGCGGTCAACTGCACTCCTTTTCATTACCTTAAGGCCTACTTGGGTGTCCTTTAGGTTAGCGTTTATTAGAAGTCTTACTAGCAAATTGAAAGTTCTGCTAAGGATTCTTCTGCCTAATGACATAGAGACTCTTGAGTTTGGATGCCATTTACTGGCAATGACTATATCGCCATTCTCTAGTGCTTTGACATATTTTGAGATTGTATTTAGGCCAATTTCCATGTCGCTGTCTACGAATACTACCACATCACCAGTTGCTTTCATAAAGCCCGTTTTTATTGCAAACCCTTTTCCGGTGTTTCTGGCATAGCGCACCACCTTCACGTGACCGTTTCGTCTTGCATATTTCAAGGCTTTGGTAAACGTGTTGTCGATGCTGCCATCATCCACTACGACAACTTCATAGGACAAACTCTTATCTTTGACAGCTAAATCCAAGGTGCCGAGCGTGTCCTCTATGAAAACTTCCTCATTGTAAGCCGGAATCACAAAAGATAATGCGACTTGACCCATTAAGCTCCTCCGTTATTTTTGTCTTTATTTTTGAGGTAACTTGCAAGCTGTAGAATGACGCCCGCAGCTAAAGCGTAATAGGCATAGACTGCTATTGCCTCTGCTAAGGGAGTGAAGCCAACCGATAAAGAAACGGCGGCAATAAGCAGAAGCACTATAAAACCTCCAATCAGAGGGAAACCCCAGTTTTGCTTAATCGTTCCTTTTATTTTCTTTCGAATTGAACTGGCTTGAAATGGGGTTTCGGTCAAAGGTTCCACTTTATTTCTTAGAAATTTTAACATGATTCACTTTATCTTTTATGATGATGGATGATAAAACGGTCTTGTAGCAAGCAAGTGGCAGTTTTGAAAAAAAAGCGCCTAAATGCTCTGCTCTAGCTTGCGTACTAATCAACTGTTTTCTATGAAAGAGGCAAAAAACATCAAGCGCAAATCTTAACATAAAGTACCTCTCTTTATCTAATATCTATCACCTTAATAGTTGTTTATAAAATTATGCACCAAAATAATGACCCGTAACCTAAAGAATAAAATATGCGATTTATCCGAATGGTAAGAGTGATTCACAAACGTATGTGATGTCTCCCTTTTTTAGCCCCGAGCTTGATGGCAAATACAACCCTTTCTCTGATAAAGCCTCGGCCACAGGGTACTTTTCACCTCTAAATAAATTCATGTTTCTAAAGACTGGTTGTTTATGCATTGGAATAAAGAAAGGCCTTGTTTCAATTCCTTTCTTCGCAAGCTCATCCATTAATTCATCTCTGTTTAGCTGGAATTGGTTTTCCACCAATATGGAAAACATCCAGTAAACGTTCTTCGCCCATTCTTTTTCAACAGGAAAACTTAGCCCTCTGGAGCCTTTCAGCAGTTCCTTGTAAAGTAAGGCATTTTTTCTTCTCATTTCAATAAGTTCATTAATTCGCTCAAACTGTGCTAAACCAACCGCAGCCTGTAAATTTGTCAACCTATAATTGTAACCCACCTCAGAATGCAAGTAAACCCTGCCTTTTCCGCTTTCAAAAGATAAGTCCTTAAGGGACAGTGCATGCTTGGCAATCTCTTCATCATTTGTGACCATCATGCCACCCTCTCCACATGTGATTATTTTGTTTGCATAGAAGCTAAAACAACCGATATCGCCTATTCCGCCTGTCTTCTTACCCTTATACTCAGCCCCGTGTGCTTCGGCTGCGTCTTCAATGACGTATAAATCGTTATTTCTAGCTATTTTTAGAATAGGGTCCATGTCGCATGGATGCCCATAAATATGTACAGGCATTATTGCCTTTGTTTTTTCAGATATTTTTTCCTCGATTTGGTTTACATTGATTGTCCACGTTTCAGGGTCAGAATCGACAAGCACGGGTTTGGCACCGCAGTAAGTTATTGGAAAAACTGACCCAATCATCGTGAATGCGGGCACTATAACTTCGTCATCCTTTTTTAGCCCTATGGAGGTTAAGGCTAAATGTATACTTGAGGTGCCATTGGTGGTTGTTATACCGAATTTACAATTGCAATATTCAGAAAATTTCCTCTCGAATTGCTCAACATAGCGGCCTCTTGAAGAAATCCAGTTAGTAGTAATGCACTCTTGGAGGTATTCAAGCTCTTTTCCGTTTAATAAGGGAACGCAGACCGGAATCATTTTTTCTACACAGCCTTACTAATCACTGTCATATTCCATGTGTTCTCATTGACAGCTCCATTTAATTCCATAAATGGACAGATTTTTAGAACACTAAAACCGTTTGACTCCAAAAAATATTTGATTTCTTGTGGAAAATAAAACCTTACAACATGCTTCTCTTCAATTTGGGTATTGGTATGAGAGACCTTTTCTTCTATTAACAATTTATAATTGACTTCGCAGGTGTGTTCAAATGGATTCAGAGCTGGCGTACAAAAACGCACAATTTTCACTGTTTCATCCTCGACTTCTTTCGCGCGACTTTCAGGAAGATTTCTCATAACTGCTAAGCCATTCCAAACATCGAAGATAAACAAGCCTCCTTCTACCAGATGGTTACGGATTTTTCTTAATGCTTTTTGTATAGCTGAGTTATCGGTCACATAACCCATAACCGCAAAAAGTCCGAGGCAGCAATCATACTTTTCAGGCAGCGAAAAATCTCGGACATCCATTTTTTGGAAATTGCACATGCACTTGCTTCTTGCAATATTAAGCATTTGTTCTGAAGCATCAATTCCCGTTATTTCATAACCTCTCTCATAAAAAATTCTTGTGTAGTTTCCAGTTCCACAACCTATTTCCAGAATTTTTTTCGGCCTCAAGTACTCTTGAAAACAGGCTTCAAGAAAATCCGTCTCTTTTGCATAATTCTTGTCCTTGTACAATAGGTCATAATACTTGGCAAAGGTCCTAAAGGTTGTGCTTTCTTTCACTCAATTAGCTCCTTATCTTTGTCTTTTCCAAAGTAGGGTCCTTGCTTAACTTCGATAATTGTTGTGTCCTCTGATATGTCAAATCCATGCCCGCCATTGATAAAGAATATCAAGTCACCCGCTGATAATTTGAGTGATTTGACGATTTTTTTGTTAAGGTCAAAGAGGTGAACATGCGCGCTACCGCTTTTTAGGTATACAACCTCTTGGATGCTATTAATCACCACTTCCCTATTTTGGTGAAAATGGCTTTTTATTTTATGTCCCTTTTTGTAACTGTTTATCCCTAGCTGAAGGGGAAAATCGCTTTCCGATACGAAGTTTAAACCTTCCTTCTTGAAGTTTTTTTGGATAACAATCGCAATTGTATATCCATCACTTGATTTTATCTCTTCCAAGAGATCACTTGTCCTTTTCCTGATATCTTGAAAGAATTTTATCTTCTCCAGGATAATTTGAGGCATCCCATGGGAAGCGTTCGCCGTTTTGCCATCGCTCCCATCTACTAAGGTCTTCTTTAACCATTATTTTTACAAGTCCGTCAAAGTCTACTTTTGGATTCCAACCAATTTTCCGTATTTTTGAGGAATCACCCTTAAGGTAAGCGACATCTAAAGGACGCAAGAATTTCTTATCTACTTTAACATGTTCTTGCCAGTCTAATCCAACGACATCAAACGCTTTCTCGGCAAATTCCTTGACTGAATGTGAGTCATCAGTGGCAACAACGTAATCGTCAGGCGTTTTTTGCTGCATCATGAGCCACATTGTTTCGATGTACTCTGGCGCGTAGCCCCAGTCTCGTTTTGCCTCTAAATTGCCTAATCGTAACTCTTTTTCTAATCCTAGCGCACATTTAGCAACTGTATTAGATATTTTTCTGGTGACAAACTCAAGCCCTCGAAGGGGGGATTCATGGTTGAAAAGTATTCCGTTGCAGGCAAAGATGCCGAACCCTTCTCGATATATCTTTGTCATCCAATAGCTGTAGAGTTTAGCTGCTGCGTAGGGACTTGATGGCCTAAACAAGGCTTCTTCGTTTGAAGCTGATAAGTGGCCGGAGCCAAAAAGCTCGCTAGTCGATGCCTGATAGAACTTAATTTTCGGATTCATAATTCTGATGGTTTCTAGTAGTCTTGTCACGCTTATACCATTCATTTCGCCCGTTCCGACAGGCTGCTCAAAAGAGGCGCCGACAAAGCTTTGAGCCGCCAAATTGTAGACTTCCTCAGGATGCGAAATTCTTATGGCGTCCAATAGTGAGCCCACATCGATTAGGTCAGCAGGTAAGAGATTTACTTTTTCAAATACATTGAGGTAGTGGAGACGCCAAAAATTGGGCGTGGAAAGTCTTCTGTAGGTGCCATACACTTCATAGCCCTTGTCTACTAAAAATTTTGATAAGTATGCACCATCCTGTCCAGTTACACCTGTTATTAATGCTGTTTTAGTCACTAAAGGGGCACCATCTTTACTCAATCTACTTTTTTATGATAGTGCTAATAAATTTTGGTAGACTTCACTTTTACTATGTCTCCTTTTCGCCATAAAAAGCGTTTTATTCACTACAGGTGATTGAAATCAGAGCAGGTCGATGTATTCTTTTGAAGTTTCTAAAGCCATTTTTTTCCAAGAGAAGCTCTTCGACTTTTCAAGGGATTTTTTGCTTAATTGCTTTCTTAACTTGTCATCAAGTAAAAGCTGAATGGTTTGGTCTGCTAATGCTTTAAAATTGTTTGGTGCCACTAATATGCCGTCTTTTTCAACGTACTCAGGGATGTCTAGTAAGTTGAAAGCGATAACAGGTGTTCCGCAAGCCATAGATTCAAGCAAGGTCAAACTGAATCCGCCCAAAGAGGCAGAAACATACGCGTCTGCAATGTTGTAATAATGTGGGAGTTGACTTGTTGGTATGTCATATAGTATTTTGACTGATTCTTTCAGGTTTAATTTGCCTATCAAGGAAGGCACGTATTCTCTATAGTCACCGTCGAAACTATGCTTTAAGCCAAGATACAGCTTGACATCTTTAATTTCATCCTTTACTCTTTTAAAGGCTGAAAGAAGCTGGATTAGGTTGCTCCATCGAATGATAGTGAATAGGATTTTTTCGCTTTTTTCCTTTTTTGGTCTACAATTGAAGAATTGGTGGTCTACTCCGTATTTTATTATCCTTATTTTTTTTGGGTCTAGTTGAAGCTTACTTGTTAAGTAATGACCAGTGAATTCCGATGAAACTATGATTCTTTCGCTTTTGTCACAACATATTTTGATGCAAAGTCGTTCGTATGCTTGCCTTATGTCCCTATAATGAATGAAAGGGATAGCATCATGAATTGTCGTAATCACCGGGTGCTTGTTAACAAGTATGGCCGTTTTGCTCCCTAAGTGGGATATGGCATGGTATATTCTTGTTTTTGGCGTGAACATCTTTGTAAGAAACAATGCCTCTTTTGAAATGTAATCAAATTTGTTTACGCCTTGCTGTAAATGTTTAACGGTGATTATTGGAAAAACCTTGATGTTAAGATTTGAATGGGTCAAATGATTGAGAAGGTGAAAGGTATACGTGTCGTGCCCTCTACCGGTTTCCAGGGAGGGATACCAAGGAAAGGTTATCAAGCCTACATCGTGCATGTTAAGGCATGCTCCGAGCTGGTTTGAACTCTAAAGCGTTTTGTGTTTGATTTGAAGCCATTCTTCTTGTCCTTGTTGGGGAAAATTAGTTGCCTTTGAATTTAACATTTGCCTAACAACACGTTTGCTAAAGCTCAGATGACTCAATTTCCTCTGAAATGCCAGTTGATGTTTTTAATCGTTTATTTGTAAACAACGGTTTTGCCAGTTTCAATAAAATTAGGACCATCAGAATCGAGAATATTATGCCTAAGACAACCGTTAAGAGAACTCTTAGGGTTTCTATTTTCCAGAAGGCATAAACCATTTCCAGCAGAGTGTCGGTGTACCAAGGTGCTAAGGGTAAAAAGAAGAACGGAAGAGGGCAATTCAAGACAGCGTAAAGCAATGCTACAAATGATGCTGCCCAGTAATAGGCTGCTTTTACTTGTCCTTGTGCCCAAAGTATGATTAAGAGGGGTATTGCCCAAACAAACCATTGTTCACAGATAACCCGATAGGAGAGAAACAGCGCAAGCACCGGTAAAAGCATAACCAAGGGTAAGTCAACGGTGGGTTTTTGAAATTTCATTCTATAAATCACCCAGTAAGTTATGGCTAAAGAAGCAGCTACAAGGGCAATTGATACTACTGAAGCGTATGAAGCAAGCACTTCGGCTTCGGGTAAGTAAAATAGCCGATTTAGTAGATTGAGCGACCAGTAAGTGAGACCAAAACCTACAGGTTCAACCACTGGATTGAATGTTATGCCTGACGCTGCAAAACCCGGCGTTACTTTGCCGGTAATAATGTTTGCTATGATGCCAAAGTAGGGTAAAAAAATTAAGATAGAAACTGCCATAAATGTCGTTAAGAATTTCATCAAAACTCGGCGCTTAATTTCCGGCTTATTTGTCTTTGAAATGTATATGGCGATTGGTATAAGGAACAAAATGGGGTAAATTTTTGCCGCTACCCCTAAGCTAAGGCAAACTGCTGAAAGTGTGATTCGCTTTCTTAGAAGAAAGAAAATTGAAGCTAAAGAGAATAATGCAGGCAGGGTGTCCCACATGCCCCAGGCGGCTGAAATCCAGATTACAAAGGGATTAATAAACCAGAGCAGGGCTGCTTTGGCGGCAAGTTCTTTGTTTTTCCATTCTTGGATTATTTTGTAAAGTAGGACTGTTATAGCTATGTCTGAAAATAAGAAGGGGATTTTGGCTACGGAGTTGAAAAGTATCCCTGGAACGTATTGGACATCCCAAGAGGGGTAAAAGTTCAATGCTGACGGGAGGGAAGCCATGGGAATGGCTCCTGTGGAGAAGATGTTTGATAGCCAATCATAAAAGTAGGCGATGGGGGTCATAATGTAGTGGTACCAAAGTGGGGGGAAATTGTATATGTTGAATGTTGGGTTTTTCAGGATGTCTTGGGAGAGGCTGTACCATGCGTATACGTCAAACGGATGAGCAAAAATCGGAATTAAAATCAATCTTACAAGTGTCCCAGCTATGATGATGCTTGCTAATTTATGATTTATAATGAAGCTGCGAAGGGTTTCTATCATCAGTTTGTTTCCTGCACTATTAAGTATAGTTGTATATGGCTATTTTTCCACTTCGGTAAATTTGCCCAAATGATGAGGAAACGGTTGGTTGTCCATACCAGCCTTTACCGTTTATCCACCATATTAGGTAGATTTGGTTGTGCCCTTCTTGGGCAAGGATTTTAGCGGTGTCTTCTGGATTGTCATACTCATATAGAATAACTTGATTGCTGTTTAAGCTTGAGAGTGCCCAGCCATAAAATGCTCTATGCGATAACAATAGCGAGTCTTCGCTCATGTTGCTTTTGAGCCATTCTAAAGCATTAGCGGTGTCTGAGCAGTCAGCTATGGACACCGTGTTTTGAAGCAGCGATGTAGGAATTTGGTATACAAAGCCGTTGTATACTTGGGTATTGAAGTAGGGGGCAGGGTTTTCAGGGGTTGATAAAATCAAGCCTGAACCCAAAATAAGTAGCACTAATAGTAGATAGGCGGCAATAGACTTGTGCAAGGGTATTCCAAAGCGTCTCCAAGAAACGAGTTTTATTCTGCTTAAAGCATCCGATATGTAAAAAGCAAAGGGGTAAGAAAGCATCATTAACCATCGAAGGTTACTTGGGCTAACCATCGGAATCAAAGCGCCAATTACGCATAATAAAACCCATGCGTTAAGTTGAAAGTTTCCCAGACGCTTTGCTCCTAACATGATTAAAGGTAGGAGCGGTAAAAAGCAGTACAGGAAAAAGCCTGCTACACTAGCTAGCATTGAGCCGTAAGATGAGAAACCAAATAAGGATAACCAGCCGTCAGTTTGGGAGAAGCCGAAAATCAAGCGGTATTCAGCTACTGTAGGAGTAAAGTAAAATATTGCTAGGAAAACAAGCACTGAAGGTAAAGAAGCGGTTATTAGGCTGCCTATTTTGCCCTGTTTTCTTATAATCTTGAAAATTACCGTTAACCCGATTACTCCGAACATTAAAACTGAAATAAGCTGATGAGCTAAAACTACCAAGCACATGGTGAACGAAAGCATCAGGTAACGCTTCCATGAAACCGAGAAAGAGTCTTTCATATTGAGCAACATTAAAGCTACGAAGAACAGGATTAAAGCTAACTCATTTCTTAACATATCCCAAGAGACTCTTAAAGCAACAAAATACAAGGTCGCCAAAAGAGCTGTTAACATGCTCTTGCCCGATGACCAGTCTAATCCTCGTTTAGCATACCCATAAACAGAAAGCCCTAAGAAGCCATGCAGTAAAGGTGGAATAATTTTTAGAACTGTTGTGAGAGCGCCTCCAGAGTAAACGAAGAAAACAACGATTGAATAAAACAGTGGAGCGGTTGCCACAAATCTCCATAAGTCTACGCCTCCGTTTAGCCAAAGGAAGGTTGTTGGGACATAGTGCCCCATCGTGTCAAATCCAGTTACATAAGGCGCCATTAAAACCTCTGGGATTGCCCTAACAATTAAGGGTATTAGAAAAGCCATGAGAGGGAATAAAAAATTCCTGTTAAGGCTAAGGTTCTTTTTCACTTTTCACTCTCCAAATCTTTCAAGCTGTTTGTGGAATTGGAGGGCATCACCATAGGATTTGTTGAACTTAAGCATAACAAATCATGCTCATTTTATTTTTTTAACCATTCGGTTTTTTGTGCCCAACTATTTTTTACAGTGCTTCTTGGTTGGAGAGTCATTTTTTCAGACATCACGTGGGTTTATGGATTTTTTACTATAGAGTATCTTGCGGCGCTTAGAATCAAACCATTTGTGTTACTGCCAACCTCTGAAGTTATTCGTATATCATCTGGAACAGCATCGTCTATTCCGTCATTGTACATGCTTGTTGGTTGCGCTAGAGCTTTTTCGATGGCTACGACCATGTCTCTTGCATACTGTGTTTTGTAAACCGACAGAAAACTAAATGCAATTTTTGTATAAATAACAGGGCTAATGCCCCAGTCTTGACCATACACGTTTTGAACAACCCATGTTCTGCCGTCAGGTAAAACTACCCATTCATAGATGAACTGGCCATAGCCGCTATTTCCTTCACTGAACGCTCCAAATCGTCCTGTCTCATTGTACCGAGCCTCATGAGCCAGATAAACTTGCTTTGACAGATTAAGCAATCGTTCGTCTTGTTTTTGGAAGTCAAAGATTGAGATAAACATGGGTTCGCAGGAAATTTTTGCTTTGGGTAATTTGACGCCATAGGTTTCAACCTTAGGTGCAGTGTAAATGTTGCTTAGAATTTGATCTGGTACGTGACTGAATTTGTCGGGCCAGAAACTGGCAAAGCCTCTAGCTACTGGGTAATCGTAGATATCGGCTCTGTCAACTAACATTGTGATATTGCTCCACATTGGGGAGTAATTCATTCTTTGGTAAACAAGATTGTTTACTCGTTCAGTCAGGGTAAAATCATATTTTTTGAGGTTTTTTAGAGCGACAAGTAACCGTCCGGTGTCAGCAACGTTGACAGTGCCTTCTGCCTGCAGGCAACCATCCAACCACATGCCTGCTGTTCCTGCTTCATACCACCAGTATGGCAGGTTACCTTCGGCAAGCTGGCGTGTTTCCAAGAATGTTAGGATTTTTTCTATTCTATCGGTGGAGCCCCATGCACCATTTTTGCTTATTAAACCGATTCTTTGGGCATCAATTACTGCTTGAAGATAAACCCCTAAATCCCAATCGGTGAAGAAAGGAAAACCTATAGTTGCTCCTGGCAGTCCAGTGTTGGGATCTACGCCAATTCCAGGGTCGAAGTATTGCCAAGCATTCTTAGCTACCGCCCTCCAGGCTGTGCTGTCAGTAACATTTGATGCACTGACTGGACCGAAGGGGGTTGGTTCAGGTAAGACGGGAACTATATTGAAGGGTCTGTGTTCGCCGCCTGTTTGCTCTCCGTTATAAGGGGTGCTTGTGGGGTCGCTTTCTCCGTAAGGGGTTGGAGAGACTATTGGTGTTATGTCTGTTGTGTTTCTACTTGTTGAGTTCAGTTCGGTAGTGAAGTTGCTGCTTTCTTTTGGCATTATTATGAAGGCAGAAACTAGCAAGACCGCCACAATAGGAAACACAGCAAAATGTTTTTTTCTTATTTCAAAGACCTCCTGCTAACTCCTTTTTTTTCCATCATTGAATGGTAGCCATCCCATTGTTTAAAAGCAATTGGTAACT
The DNA here is from genome assembly GCA_003589585.1 of Candidatus Bathyarchaeota archaeon. Lineage (GTDB taxonomy): Archaea > Thermoproteota > Bathyarchaeia > Bathyarchaeales > Bathycorpusculaceae > Bathycorpusculum. The sequence continues at coordinate 14,338 of QYYE01000009.1, read as the reverse complement.
GCTTATGGAGGTAAGTATAATTTAAAACTTATTATAAAAACTCGTTCAGTGATACTTTGAGTTCATGTCCGTTTGTTTAGTAAAAGCTGACTATTGAAATAATCTATTGTCAGTTAATCATGGCGTGTCTGGCGGCACTTAAAATTAAGCCGTTTGAATTGCTTCCAACCTCTAATACTAACCGTCTGTAATCTTCAGGTGCATCATCGATGCCGTCATTGTATCCTTTGGCGGGCTGGGGAAGAGCATTCTCAAGATGCACAACCATGTTCCTTGCGTACTCTGTTTTGTATATGGAGAGGAAGCCGAATGCAACTTTATTGTAAATCACTGCTGTACTGTCAAATTCTGTACCGTCGGGGTTGTGTACTCTCCAGGTTTTGCCGTCGGGAAGGACTACCCATTCGTAGATAAACCTGTTGAGGCCACTGTTTCCTTCGCTAAACGCAGTGTATATTTTGGTTGCGTTATATCGAGCTTCATGCGCTAAATATACGTCTCTTGCCAGATTAGTTAGCCGCGGGTCCTGCTGCTTGAAATCAAAGATTGAGAGAAGCAAGGGTTCACATGAAATTTTGGCGGTTGGCAGTTGAACGCCGTGGGTCACAATTTTAGGAGCTGAAACAATGTTTGTCAGAATTTGTCCTGGGATGCTTGAGAATTTTTCGGGCCAGAAACTGGCGAATCCACTAGCTACATAGTAATCGTAAATGTTATTGGAGCTAGCTAAGCTGTAAACGCTACTCCACATGACTGTGTAGTTCATTCTTACCTTTACTATGTTATCTATTCTTCCTGCCAAGCTAGGGTTGTATGCTTTCAAGTTGTTGAGGGCAACCAGCAATCTTCCGGTATCAGCTACGTTAATATGGCTGTCGCCCCACCAATAGCCTGCTTCCCATTTCTTTCCTGTTCCTGCTTCATACCACCAAAAAGGCAGTTTATCTGAGGTTAAGTCGCGTTTTTCGAGAAATTGCACGACCTTTTCTAAGCGCGCGTTGGCATTCCACTCGCCCTCTTTAATGATGCCGATTTTTTGTGCGTCAAGAACTGCTTGAATATAGACGCCTAAGTCCCAGTCTGTAAAGTAAGGATAACCTAAACCTGCCCCTGGAAGTCCAGTTGTCCCATCAAATCCAACGCCTACTTGGAAGTATTGCCAAGCGTTCTCAGCTACTGCCCTCCAAACAGAGCTGTTAATGGTCTGTGCTGAGCCGACTACGCCTGGAGGCTTGCTTGGTTCTAAGAGTTGGCTTGCTCCCATTGCTATCTGATTGAAAGCCTGCCCGAAAGTTGAAAATATGTTGTTGCCTCCAGAATTATTTTTGCTCGGTTGCCCGGTAGGATGGGGCGAATTTGTCGGGTCGTTGTTTATTGGCTGGGTTTCTGGAGATGCAGGTTGTTCTCTAGGGAGGGAGATGAAAATTGATACTAGCAAAATGGCTATGATGACTGTTGAAAATGCGAAATATCTTTTTTTCATCACAATCTCCCAATCGCTTTCTTTGCTTTCACAATAACTGGAATGGAAGACACTGTATTCATGGTGTGCGACACTATTTTTTATCTTAAAGGTACAATTTAAAAGTATATGTAACCCATTGAATATGGTTATCTGCAGTTCAGCTCTCAGTTTTCTGCATCGTTAACAAAGACCCGTCCATCAAAAGCATGTTTAACAGTTAGAGCGGTTGTTTTCCAGATTAAAAAGTGGGCGTAAAGAGGGCTTTTTAAGTGAACAGCCGATTAGTTCCTACTAGGCACAGGTATTTTCTTTGATGCCTCACAAGAAGGGATAACTATTGACACACTTACTTTAGGGTCGCTTTGTTTAATGTTTAATAGTTTTAGATAGAGCTTCTCGTATTCCTCTGCAATTACGCTCCATTTTTCACGGTGGGCAAACGCTAGATTCTGCTCGCCCATTTTTACTGCAGCATCCCTATTAAGCAGGACTTTTAATATTGCTTCTTTCAAGGCTACAACATCCCCTATAGACACTAAGAGCGCAGAAGCACCTTCATTCACAAGTTCTCTGATTTCTGGCAATGCTGAAGCGACAATTGGTTTTCCATAACCGCAGGCAAGATGGAACACGCCGCTTGTTCCAGTGGCAGTAAAGTAGGGCAACACGACGACGTCTGCCATGCTGAACACTTTTGCAATATCATCTTCTTGAATGTAGCCTAGAAACTCGGCTTTTGGAGGGGCAGACTTCACAATTTCTTGCAGGTATCCTGGGAAGTTTGGGTGGCTATCGCCTGCAATCACAAGTTTTATGTCATCTCTTTCTTTAAGCATTTGTTCGAAAGCTTGAAACATAATGTGGAGTCCTTTGGATGGTCCCATGTGACCAAACATCAGCACTATTTTGCCTTCATGGTTTGACGTTAAGCGTTTGTATGCTGATGTGCCGTGAGGTATATATTTGAGCCCTTTGTGACCATGACGTTTTTTTAGAAACTTTGCATAGGATGGCACAGTAACCACTACGCTTGAAGCTGCAAGTACAAGTTTGGTTGCCACAAGAATGCCTGTCTTGTTAACGAAGGTAGGTTTCAACCGGACTTTTGCCAAGTCTACTTTTTCGCCTAAATTATGCAAGAGAACCATGGTTCGTAACCGAACGATTCTGGACAGAGGAACCAATGAGAAACCCAAAAAGTTTGCTAGCCGTGTTCGCCCGTAGCTTTGAAAGTGCACATTATAATGGACTATGTCGGGTTTCAGTCTCAAAATTTGAAAGATCAGTTTTATGATTGAGAGAGGGTTGTCCGCTTCCCAGGCTCTTAAAACCTCAATTTTGGAGGATTCACTATAATTTTCTCTTATTCCGTTGACAGTGTCTGCGAGTACATAGATTTTTTTAACTGTAGGTCTCTTTGCTATCTCGTTTACCAAGTGCTGGGCATATTCACTTAGTCTGGCATGGTTAGGGGGGTATGATGAAATGAAGCAGATTTTCACTCAGTTCTCACAATCCTATGTAACGTTGGGGGTGGTAAAGCCTTTTTTAACGGTTTTACTCCATACTCTTTTTCGCCTAAACAGTAGTCTTAGAAATGCCCAGCCAGCGATACTCATTTGAAGCAACCAGTAAACGTATATTGAAGGTATCCAAAGAATGTTTCTTAGTTTTATTGGTTTTTCGGCAGTTGTTAATCCAACACCGATGGAAAACAGAGAGACAGCGGTTAGTGCAATTACTAGGCCAGTGAAGTTTATTATGGGGTTGTTTGGTGACAAGAACAGTGCAACAAAGAACCAGTTTAGATAGCTAAGCATTGATACAACCATCATGAAAGGTCCTGCAAGAGATATTTCAGCATCGATTGTTTTCCTGTTTAGGCTGTCCAGAAGTCGGCCATATTTGAGGGCAGTTTCCATGTAGCCTCTGTACCAGCGGATTCGTTGTCTAATTAAATCTCTTATAGTATTGGGAGTTTCCTGTCCAGCACAGATGTCAGGAGCATATCTAATTAGATGATTTTTCTCAACAAGTCTTAAAGCTAATTCAACGTCTTCTGTGAGGGAAGTTTCATCCCAGCCGCCTAACTCTTCCAGCACTTGGCGTCTAACGAATTGGCAGCTCCCCGTTAAAGGAACAAAGAGTTTTAGTTTTTCTCTACCACTAAGTAATGCTTGGAACCAAGCTTTTTCTTCAATAGCCGTGACTCTTGTTAAGATGTTTCTTTTTTCGTTCAGCGAGGTGGTTCGTCCTTGAACGGCTATTATCTTTTGGTCGTTAAAGTAGGATGCGACTTTTCTTAATGTTTGCTTTTCTGGAAGGCTATCTGCGTCAAAGACGCCAACTATTTCGCCAGTTGCATGTTTTAGGGCTAGGTTTAGAGCCGCTGGCTTACCATTTGCTTTTGATTCGCAAATGATTTTAAAGTTTTCAGGATATTTTCCTCTGAATTCAGAGCATATTTGTAGAGTGGAGTCTTTGGAGTTGCCATCAACCACAATTATTTCCATTTTATCTTTCGGGTAGTCAATGTCGAGCAGGCCGTTTAAGCACCGTCTGATAACGACATCTTCGTCTTTTGTTGGCACTATAATTGAGAATTTCGGGGACTCTCTGTTTTGCTTTTCTATGGTTCGATACTTATGTTTACTTCTTATGCCAACAAGTATGATTGAGCCATTGTATGCTGTCCAGAAAAGCAAAATCGAAAGTAAGATTATTGAAAGGACATCAAAGATAATCATTGGCATTCTTCCCTTCGCGTAAGAACAACGCCAATAATGAATAATTCATTTTGAAGTATTAAGTGCTTGCGAGAAGCGGTTAATAATGCTGTCAATGCTACGTCAGGTTCATTACCCAAGCATGTTAGTTTATTAACCATTCATTACACCCGCTTGCTTTTTTGAGGTTGGATAAGGCTTTTGTCAAAAGGTGTGTGTTTCTTAGTGAAAGCCTACTTATCACTAGGTTAGCAGGGGTTCTATCCACTCTTAATAGAGCTTTATACTGCCTAACGGAAAAGTCTACCATCCGATTGCACGCAAGGAGGAGGCCATTCTTCATTGCAGTTTCACATTATTTCACTTTTAGCTTTTAAGTTTTTGTTTACCTATTCTTATCTGTGTGCACTCTGTTTGAGCAAGAGCAATAAATAATTATCTAATAAACCGCTTTTTTAGAAAACGCTTTTGCTTGTTTTCTAGAAACCTTAAAGTCTAAGGAAACACTTTATTTTTTATCGAAAGTTATGAATCGCTTTTTGGTTTATTTACTATGCTTGAGTCTATTGTTCACAGCTGGCATTTGTAATACAGCGCAAGCTCAAGAGCAGCAAGAGCAGTATTTTTTGGAGCTTCAGGGGTTCACTTGGAATCAGACAACCATTAGAAGTCTTATTGTAACTTCTGAGAATGAGAGTTGGTGGAACCCCATTTTTGTCAATGCAACAGTTCGCGCTGTCAATATTTGGAGTGATGCCATACAGTTTTTTGCCATAAATTACTCTGACTTTTCGTATCTTTCAAACCTTAAGTTGGAATCAGCGGTTTCCAATGAAACGTTGCCTGGTTTTGACATCTACTTTACGTGGACTGAGTCGCCGTTACGCAACACTACTGATGAAGTCGGATTAGCTAGAACTGTGACAAATGCATTCAACGTTGTGGTAAATTGCACCATTAATCTTGTTGCAAAGACTAATCATGGATATGCCTTATCCGAGGGGGATATTCAAAATGTTGCTCTCCACGAGTTTGGGCATAGTTTAGGCTTGGGGCACAGCAATTATACTGGTGACTTAATGTTTCCAATGTATACTTTAAGAGGCTCTAATCAAGGCATATCAACTCTTGATGTATACGGCGTCGCCACTGTTTTCCAGTGGATTCCTAACCCCTCTGAATTCTTTCCTGTCAACAGGTGGCTGCAAAGAACTGTAATCAATCTTCCATCAGATATTCCTTATCAGTATATGGCAGTGTCTCCTGAGAATGTGCGTCCTCAATCCTTTGAAGAGAATCCCGTTGTTCAGGTTTTTATTTTGATGTGGGAGCTTCTATTGCACCCAGAAATTCTGATTATTGTGGTTATTTTTATTTTGGTTTTTGTGATAATCGGGTTGATACCGAGAAGAAGACCTAAGCGAGAGGCTGAACAGATAAATTCGTCACAACCTGCTGACTCTTTCCCTGCGTCTTTTTTTAGGGTTGCCTCATAAATTCAATAAATTCATTGAGGCTACGTTGTTGCAATGTATAGTTTGTCTTTTTTTCCTCGCCGATTGTTGAAGAAGGCTTTGGTCCATAATCGTGCCCAGGATAAACCTCCACCATATCCTGCAGCTTTGAGAGTTTGTTAAAGAGGCTGTCGTACATGCTTTTGGAGCTGCCGCCTGGCAAGTCGGTTCTGCCGCATTCACCGACAAACAAGGTGTCGCCTGTGAGCAGCTTCTTGTTATCCACCAGTAGGCATATGCTGTCATTGGTGTGACCTGGCGTGTGAATGATTTTTATGAAGACTTTGCCCACGCTTATTGTGTCGCCGTCTTGTACTGGCAGGTCGAAGTTGGCTCTTGATTGACTGTGAGCCACTATTTTTGCACTGAAGATTGAGCGGAGTTCTGTGTTGCCTGCTGTGTGGTCGGAGTGCCCATGCGTGTTAATAATATACTTCAACTGGAGTCCTTGAGCTTTTAAGATGCGGCTTACTTCGCCGGCGTTATAGCTTGAATCCACCACGGCGGCTTCCCTTGATGTTTCGTCTGCGATTATGTAGGAAAAGTTGTCGCCGTGCTGCTGGATTTGCCTAAAAAACATCGACGCAACCATCAACGCTGTTTGTTTTTGGTTTTCTTTTCGTTTTCTCTTTGGTTTAGCATTTCGCTTGCCAGTTGCCTAGCTTTCTTGGAATAGGTGAGGTTTACAATTTTGTTCCAGTCAAAGCCCTCTCTTGAATCATAATACGAAAACTCTTCAGGCGAAAACATGACCAGCTTGTCTGAGTCGTACAGGATTCTGAAGGGTTCAGAGGGGTTAGCGGGGTGTTCGTGATGGGTGCTTATGATTTCGCAGACCTGCCTGATAAAACCCTTAGAGCGGTTTAGTTTTTCAAGAAGAACCGCTGCGATTTGCGGTCCCTGCTCATACTGGTCTTTGATGGAGCTGCCGCCGATATCATGCAGAATAATCGAGGCAAAAGTCACCTCCTGCAGTTCAGGTTTAACAGGGAAGTTTTGCTTGGCAATCTCAAAAACCCTCCTGGTATGTGCAACGCCAAAATCATTCTTTTCCAAATAGGGCACAGCTAACTCAAACAGTTTATCGACATCCATTCCTCTTCACCTTGACGCTTCTCTAAACTAGTTATTTTTAGAGAGTCTAATAATCTTACGCCAACCACTACAGTGAAGGCTAAGCTGGAGCTTTAAGAAAATCACTATAATTGGGGTGCGCCATCTTTAAAAGAGCTGAATTTTTGGGTTAGAAAAATTTGATTAAAAGAAAAAGGGGGTTGTTTAAGGCTTACCTGTTTTCGACTGCTTGTTTTTTAGTTCAGCGTTTTCTTTGCGCAAAGCCGAGTTCTCATCGACCAGCGTCTTCATGACGGTGTTTAGCTGAGTCATCATGTCGTTAATGCGCAGGTTTAACATGCCGATTTGTTGCATTGCAAGCGAGACCTCAGGGTTTTTCTGCTCACTCAATTTTTTATCACTTAAGCTTGTGTTTGACTTGTTTTAAGTTGATTTTCAATGGCTTCTACACGGCTAAGAAGGGCACTGATTTGTGTATCCTGTGTATCTTGTTTTAGTGCCAGCGCTTTGGAGCAGCCCATGTTGAAACTTGCCAGTTTGAAGAGGTCATAGTATTCCGTGTTTTGTTCGCTTGCAAAGATTGAAAATCTGCTGTCGAGTGGGGTCTTCCCCCATTGCTTTACCAGTTCCAAGTCATCATAGGCGTCATAGGTGCCGCTGTACTTAGCATAAACTGTCCGGGTGTAACTTGCATAGAACGGGTAATTTGAGTTGCCGACCATGCCTGACTCGTAGCTTTGCGGGATAATGTGTTTGCCTCCCCACACGTACACGGCGCCGCCTACCGGATACAGTACTATATTTGTTTGTGGGTCAATTGTGAGGGTTCCGTTTCCGCTGAGATAAGTGTTTGAGCCGTCCCATGTGAAGTAGGCTTTTGTGCTTCCGTTGTTTTGCAGGCTTAGGCTTGCTACTCCTGAGGCGGGGTTCATGTTGAAGTTGTGTCCGTATATTATAAAGTCGCCCTGGTCTACGATTGCGCATACATCTACAGGTGAGCCGTATGTTCCGCGTGCGAATCGGGTGTGCCAGCCTGTGCCATCGCCGGGTATTAGTATTCTTTGGCCGACTGGTGAGGAGTAGCCCCAGCAGAACATGCTTTCTCCCACTCTTACCTTGTATGCGGCTGAAGTCAGTTGTAGTTCGCCAACGTTACTGGCTATGTAGGTGTTGTTTCCGTCTGAACCGAAGAAACCTTTGGTGCTGCCGCCCATTTGTACGTTAAGCACTGGGTTGCCGCTTGACGGGTTTATGTTTAGATAATTGTTGCCAACAATGAAGTTATCGTCTGTTTTAAGGACATCTTGCCCTGCCCGATAAAGGTTGGTGTCGCCGCCGATTACCAGTGCTCCGTTTGGTAATGACAATGATGTACCGTATAGAACGCCTGCAACCTCCAGTATATCATCTGTTTTTAGGGTGTTAGCAGCTGAACGGTAAAGGTTAGTGTCCGCTGAACTTCCAAACGTTAATGTCCCAACTATTCCCGCGTTAGTATCTACGGCTAAAGCTTTGCACCATAGGTTTTGTTCAACAGTTAAGCCGCCGGCACTAGGAGTTTGAACCCTTAGATTGTTAGTATCACGGTACAATCTGACGTTATTATCATAGAAATTCAATACTCCCTGAACAGTCAAATTACCCAGATCTAAGTGTGCTGGAGAAATGCCATCGAATTTCAACAAGAATAGCGTATCATAATTGCCTGTGAAATTTCTAGTAATCCATTCGCTACCGTTCCACATCTTTTTCGTACCATTATGATTGAAAAGTTGCCCCTTTTCGGGATTGCTTGGCAAAGTGCTTCCCGATGGATAATATGGAAGGTCAGAAGCCATCATCTGAATGCATGGTGGAGTCGACAGTATTGGTTTGCCTTTCAAGCCGTAGTTAAGCCATAGTGCTCCTTGAATGCTATCGATAAATCCGCCTACAGCCAAGTCTTTTTCTATTATAGCACCTTTATTGACGGTTAATAGCGGATCGCCATCATGGGAATTAATCAAAAGAACGTCCACGGATGTCCCGTCTATCCATTCCTCGTCTTGATATCTTCTCTCTTGGAGTGTTAAGTAGCTTGCACCTTTCGGGAAAGTCCCCAAAAGAACGTCAACTGTTCCATCATATTTTACCTTCGCATATGCAGTTGCAGTGTTGCAGGCAACGGCTGGACCTGTTGGAGCGCCAATTGCAATATTAGGATCAGTGCCTAAAGTATAGCCTGATCCTGGATTAGTAACGTTAAGTCTCTGAACGGACATTGTTGCTTGAGCAGTCGCACCAGAACCTCCACCCCCTGAAAATGAAACACTAGGCGGCGAAGTATAATTAGTACCTCCATCAGCAATATCAATCGCAATAACTTGCCCCCCGTGGACTATTGCAGTTGCTTGTGCACCTGAACCTCCGCCTCCAGAAAAGTTTACTGTAGGAGCAGACGTATAGCCGCTACCGCCATTAGTGATGGGTATTCCCGTAATGGGTCCTTCTATTGATGCAGTGGCAGTAGCTTGTGTACCACCGCCGGTTGGTGCATCTATGGTGACAGAAGGTGCAGAGGTATAACCGCTGCCGCCTGCAGAAACGAGAAGGCCATTATACTCTTGCTGAATTGTTAAACTTGAGATTGCACCTTTTAGTTTTACTTGGTCAGTAAAATCTGTCATGCATTCACCCTCAAATTATAACTTTGGTCTTGGGGTCTTAGTTTTTTCTAAAAAACAAACAACGCCCCTTAATCTATAACTACACTGGCTCTGTAAGCATTGTAGGGTATTATCTGGCTCTTTGGCTTCTTTTTCTCCGTCCGCCTTTTTTGGCTTTTTTCTTTTTGTTTTTCTGTCAAACATTTCTATCACTGCTAAAATACTATCACGATGGTTGTACTAAGGAAAGATGGGTTGTTTCAGAAGTCACCTATCTAAAAAAGAGAAAAATCGTTAACGTTATAAATGATAATTATCACTAATTATATAAGTGAGGGGTTAACACTGAAGGAAGCAATCAGCATATTCTTAATGGTTATCGTTGTCAGTGGATTGTTATGGACTGCAAATTTAGGCATAATGCGCGCTGAATCTTCCATACCCAAGCCATCTATTCCTGAATTTACCTTAAAGTTTATGGATAATTCGTATGATGTGCCGCCAACTTATGGCATAGACCCCTATACGGGAAAGAATGTGATGACCAAGGCGGGACACCGTATAGAAAATAAGACGATAGAAGTAACGATTAAAAACCAACCGTTTTCCTATTATTATGATGATAGGGGCAACTTTGTTGGACAATACTATAATATTCGTTTCAAAGGTCATTTTGAAAGCTATTGGCATCAGGTTAAAGCGGACAATATTTACCATTTACCGCACTACCTGCCTAGCTCCTATTCTGAATATACTACTACATCCTTTGGTTTAGGTGATGATTACGTTTTGGATGTTGCGCCTGGTGGTCAGGTGGATTTCCAAGTGATGGCGTTTATAGGGTACTATAATCGAATTTCTGATGGTCCCACTCCGCTCGGAGAGGCGTATCATTATGTTTTTACTGGTGAATCTAGCGATTGGAGTAGCACCCAAATGGTGACCATCGGTGAGAGTACCTCTACAACAACCCCCGATATGTCACCTACCCAGAACCCGACAGCGCAGCTAGACCAGACAGGTACTCAAGTTACTGTGTCTCAATCTGGCGTAGGCTGGACAGAGGTTGGTTTGTTTACGGTGGCAGGCATTATTATTGCATTGCTGATTGTTAACGTAGTTTATATGAAGAGGAGAAGAACGGTTCCAAAAGCAGCCTAGCACTAACTAGAAGTAAAACCGCTCTCTTTTTTTTTATGTTTATCACTAAGCTGTCAACCGTTGAATCAGTCGTCTCAAAAGCAAATTAGGCATTAATGAATTTTGTTCTCACCTTCAAGCTAAATCAGGGTTCGCTTCATGTTTTATGAAAACTTTGCCATCCCTTTCAATTAGCTCGTTGTTGTCGCTGTCTGCTTCGGACAGAATCTCTAAGGCTTTAAGCAGTAGTTGTGTTTGCTGTCTTTCCACCGTCAAATGAATGGTTCTGGTATCTCGGTTTCCCTTTGGTTTGTACTCGTTTGTTATAACGCCTGCCGCTTCAAGGATTTTGAGGTTTCTGTAGGCTTCGCTTCTATTGCCGCCGAACTCTCGCAGAAAATCCTTCATTCGCATGTTTGGGTGTTCTGCTAGTATTTTTAGGATTTTTATTCTGGCTTTTGAAGCCATTAGCTTTTCGAGGCTATTTAACTTCAACCAAAAAAACACTCGCCTTACCCAGGCCGAATGTGCCCAGTCTCAAGACATACAACAGTAGATACAAGAAACCTCTTGTTAAACATGGTGGGAAGTTTCAGGAACAACCCAGCAAGCTAAAAGGACACACCGCTCTAGTAAATCAGATGATGATTTTTTTCGGCAAAAGCAACCTTAACCATCAAAGGCAGAATCCTAAACTGCCTCACCAAAATAGCCCACCGTAAAACACCAACCCTGACCATCAGAGGCTTCATAGTTTGCTGTGCAAACAAAGAAACCAAAGCCATAGAGCAGAAATTCGACTGGGGCAACGCACTAATTGATGCAACCATAACAAGCGCCACCACCTTCTTTAGCACGCTGGCAGGCGGCACCATAGCAGGCATCAACGCGCCGAGCATTATTCAGTCAGCAGCCATAGCGGCGCTTTCACAATTCTTCATTTTCTTAGCCCTAAAACGTGGGCTCATACAACCAAAAGAAGCCTAAAAAACAAAAACTAAACTCCCTTTTAAAAGGGGGAGGGGATAGTGGCAGAGCAACAGAACTTTCTAAAAATTGGCAGGAAGGGAGGGGTAGTCTGATAGAGATCACTGTGGCTTTAGTGCTTGTAAATTATCCTTTTATTTTTCAGTTTTTTGAACAGCAAAATTGCTTATAGGGGGCGGTCTGCTGTTTTTGTGGATGACGGGCGAATCTTTGCCTCTTCTGGGCGATTCTTGTAAGCCCAATTCACTGGCAATGGCTTTCACGAAAACGCAACCGAGCCCACGGAAATACGCCTCCGCAATGCGTTTTTCGCAGACATATTAGGATGCAAATATCAGATGTATGCAAAAAACCATAGAGGGGAGGGCAGCGGGCGGCGGAATCGTGCGTAAAACGCAATTTGGCTTGCATCCAAAATCCTTAGGAGGGGTAGGTCGGTATTGGCGAAAAACCAGCCGATTAGCATGTTGAAAATCACTGCTTTATGAAGGGGGAGGGGGTCTATGGCAAAGCAACAAATCCCGCCAAACAAACGACCAATTAGGCTATAAGGGGCTAAAGAAAAGAATTACAGCTGAAGCAGCCATCTCTGAATATTTAAGCTAAAGAAGCAAACAACACATTCTTTTCTCCACGCTACACAACCCTTATTGTTCTTTTGATGACAAAAACCAAGCGCTTAAACCATCAAAGTTAAACATTTCAAATCAACAAAAACCCATCCAACAGCAAAAATAACTCGCCGTTGAGCCCTTTTAGCCCTGAAAGCTTTTTGGCATCATACCCTTCTTGTATAAACAGGAAAAGTGTAAGCAACATGAAAGTACAAGAAGCAAAAACTGCAGCTAAAAGTTTATCTGAACTGGGCGAATGCGGAAAAGAAGTGTGCAACTCAATGAAAGGCACCGCGCAGGGAGCAACTGCACCCCAAAAATTATGGCGCGAAGGCAACAAGTCTAACCTGATAAAAGTAGGCATGGCAATATTCCTGTTCCCTGAACCCACACCTGTTTGTGAAATTATCGGAGCTGGCGTGATGGCGGCGGGGGCAATCCAGCAAGGAATCAAAAGCCAAGCAATCTATGCCGAGGACATTCCAAAAAACCTCAAAAAAACCTTCAAAGAGCTCCGAGAAACAAAGTTCGACTTCAGAATATAACCCGCCTATTGCCGACCGATACCACCATACCCCTAAATTTCTGTATAACAAATTTAGCTCAAAAAACTTTCTCTATTTACTTGGTTAAGCATAAAATGCCCAGTAAAATGCTTGTTGCAAACAAGCGGCAGCAAAGTTTTCATTTGAAATCTTACTGTTAGACTTTTCCCCTTCCGATTTATTAATTTTCATCGAAATTGTCTCTTTGAATAAACAAAATGCGACGCCTCATAACACCATTATAACTTAAACTTTAACAAAAGCTAAATAGTATCGAACCAACCAACTCGGCATACACCTCAAAGTGTATATACCTATAGGAGATATACGAACAAAATGCCAAAAAACAAAGCGATTAGTCTAACGATTGCTCTTATTCTCGTCTCAACCATTGCTTTTCCCCTATTTTCGCTACCCGCCGCCAACGCACAATCAACAATGAAAACCTACGCCTTTATTGGAGCATTACCTAACCCAGTAGGAGTCGGCCAAGAAGTACTGCTACACGTCGGAATTACACGCCCTCTGCAGGTATACACGGATGGCTGGGTGGGACTGACCGTAACAGTCACAAAACCTGACGGCACAAAAGAAACACTTGGTCCATTCAAAACAGACTCAACAGGAGGAACAGGCACCGTATACATACCCAACATGGTGGGCAACTATACTTTCCAGACTCACTTCCCAGAACAGAAATCACCGCTAGTCGCAGGCTTCGGATCCTTAGTAACAATTCCCGCGAACACAACGATGCTGGCTAGCAACAGTGACATACTTACATTAGTCGTGCAGGAAGAACCAGTGAGATACTGGCCAGGTATCCCACTTCCAAGTGAATACTGGTCTCGCCCAATAGATTCACAGATTAGAGAATGGAATGCGATCGCAGGAAACTGGATACTAGGCGCAAGCAGAGGACTAGAAGAAGTTCACTTTAACGAAGATGCACCTGAGACTGCTCACATATTGTGGGCTAAGCAATTGCAAACTGGTGGTCTTGCTGGAGGAGTAGCGTTTGGTCCTCAAGCCTATGAAGACGGAGATGCTTATGAAGGGCTCTTTGCTGGTTCGGTAATTATCGCTGGAGTGCTTTACTATAACCAATTCAAAGCTGACGGAGCCACTAGAGTCGAGCAGAACGTGGTTGCTGTTGATTTACACACTGGCGAAGAACTCTGGGTTAAGCAACTCAGAGGTCCAGATAACGTAAGCCGAAGACTCTCGTTTGGTCAAGTGTTCTACTGGGACTCGTTCAACTATCACGCGGTCTTCTCTTACTTGTGGACAGTTGACGGCAGCACTTGGCATGCCTTTGATCCTTTCAGCGGACGCTGGGTATTCAGCTTATCAAACGTACCTACAGGCACAACAGTTTATGATATAAAAGGCAATATCTACCGATACAATGTCAACACGGCACAACGCACGATGACTCTGTGGAACTTAAGCAGAGCTGTTCAGCCTCAAGCTACTGGCGGATCTGGTGACGGCAGCTGGGTTAGAAACCAAATGGGAACTACAATCAATGCTACTCGTGGAATTGAGTGGACAAAGACTATACCTCAAGGTTTGCCTGGAAGCGCTTCGGCAATTAAGCTTGAAGACAAAGTATTTGGCACTCGCGT
>QYYE01000089.1 GCA_003589585.1 Candidatus Bathyarchaeota archaeon | reverse complement strand
CAACAAGGATGCCATTGCTGCTCTGAGAAATCGAAGCACCAGCCTCTTTGACAGTGTGATAAACTCGCATAATGATGTTAATCGTTTGGGCTTGTATATTATTCGCCAGCTAAAATATGGCATAGAACGCAACCTATACCGCGAGTTAGGTTTCAAGACGCCTAAAGAGTTCCTTCTCTACCGCATAGCTGTGAACGAAATTGAGAACATTGGCGAGAACGCCATGAACATAATTAACCATTTAGGCACTCTCCAGAAGCTAATTGAAGACGAAACATTATTAGTAAAAGAAGACCTTGTAGACGAAGAGGTATACTCGCAGCTTGACAACTTTAACACGCAAGCGCACCAGCAGTTTGAAGAAGCCATAAAAGCCATGTTCAAAAGAGAATACAAAGACGCTGAAAAAATCATCTCAAAACGCGAGTCGCTAGCCTCCTTGGAGAACGAGTTAATCATGCTCATGTCAAGCAAAAAACTCGACCCAAATGTAGCTTCCGTTTTAAGGCTAATTTTTGACAGTTCAAGGCGGATACTTGATTACAGCCGAAACATGTCAGAGCTAACGCTTAACCGAACGGTCGAAGAAATCTGCTCAACATTCACATACAAAGAGCGCCAATAAAGCCGTTCTCCCCCGTTTTACTTTCAGCTACCCCTCTCCTATGCCACACTGTCGTTTCACTGATAGTTTAAAAAGAGTTAACAGAGGTACTGTGCTTTGCTGAGAGGAAACGAATATGGTTCAAACACTACTGTTCAAGCCAAAACTGGCTCAACCAACCCAACCGTTATTCTCATTTAACATACCCGGTGTAGACGAGCTTTTCTCAGGATTCGCAGCAGGCGATTTTGCACTCCTACACGGCTCTCAATCACTGGTTTCATTAACTTCTCTATTATGCGTGAGAGCCCAGTTGCCCCCTCAACTAGGCGGCTTAGGAAGTAACGTTGTCTTCGTTGATGGCGGAAACTCCTTTAGACCAGAACAAATAGAGCGTTTTGCCAAACTAAACCACACTAATCCCAAGAAAGCACTTGGTCGCATTATTCTCCAAAAAGCGTTCACAGCCTACAAATTAACCACTCTAATACTAGAAAAACTCGAGGCTGCTGTCGAAAAATACGACGCTAAACTGGTGGTGGTCTCCGATATAGCGGGGTTATTTTTAGAAAGCGATGCTTCGGATGATGAAGTGCAAAAAGTTTTCAGCCAAATTATCAGGTACCTTGCAAACTTTGCCAAAGAACACCAAATCACAGTAATAGCAACCTACCTTCCCCACGACAGCACCCAAAGAAACGCTGCACTTCAACAGATAACCGCTACCAAGGCAAACACTGTACTGTGCCTACAACAAACCAAGTACACCAGCGAAATAGAGCTGGAAAAGCACCCGTCATTCCTATTGGGTACAGCTGACTGTCCGCTTGAGAATCTTACGCTGAATCATTTCATGAGGTAAACATTAAAGCCCTGCCCTGGCGGCGTGGAAACGCTAGTTTCTCAATGCTTGCTTATTCTATTTTTGAGGTGCCCGGCTGAGTAAAGGGTTCAGTCATACCGACCAGCAGTTTGCCAAACGTGTTAATATGCTCCTCTTCCTCCGCAAGAATTTCTTCAAGCATCCGCCTTGTGGTGTAGTCGCCTTCTTGTGCAGCCACCTGAATGGCTTGCTTGTAGAGATTGATGGCTTCTTCCTCGTTTTGCTCATCTTGCTTTAGCATCTCAATGAGGCTGCCGCCCACGAAAACAGGATTCGGGTTTGTGGTGGGTACGCCGTTTAGGTAGTCTAAGCGTTCTGCAAGGCGTTCAGCATGCTTCATTTCAGCGATAGCAATCCGACGGAAGATACCTTCGGCAACTGCGCCCTCGGTGCCTGTGACTTGGATATGTTGCCACATATACTGTATACTAACTTGGAGTTCACGAGCTATACCCTTGTCTAAAAAATCACGTAGCTTTTCAGAAGCCAAAAATTTCACCATCCAAAAGATAGGTTAATTTAGTATTTAAATCAAGCTCTAACATGCAGAAAACTCTTCTCAGTTAACCTAACGCTTGCCACCTAATTGCCGTCTATTAGGCTGCAGATAGAGGTTCTATGCAAAAACGATAGAGGGGTAGGTCGATATTGGCGGTTTTTGCGCTCATTAGCATGTTAAAAACCAGTGCTTTACATGAGGGGAGAAAAACAGCCGATGGGTCACGCTTTACAAGAAAGGGAATTTGGGCTGCTTAACGCAGCTTCATTAGAACCATTTCTGCCGCAAGAACCATGGGCTCCCAAGTTTCACACAGCGGCGGCGCATAAGCAGTGTCGGCTTTAGCTAATTCTCTTACGGTCATGCCTTTTTGGATGGCGAAGCTGAGGCAGTTTATGCGTTGGGTAACTTCTTCGCCGCCGATGACTTGGCCGCCCACGATGCGTTGGGATTCTTTTTCGACGACAAGTTTGACTTTTATGGGTTTGCCGCTTGGGAAATAGTCAGCCTTGGTCTTGCTGCTTATGGCTCCAGTGATAACCTGTATGCGGTTGCGTGCAGCAGCATTCTCGGTTAAGCCTGTGTTTCCCGCTTCAATCTCAAACAGTCGAGTGACCGCTGAGCCTAAGACGCCTGAGAACTGCGAGTACTCGCCTGCAGCGTTTATGCCCGCCACTTTGCCCTGCCTAACTGCAACTGTTCCAAGCTGAACGCAGACGGGCTTGTGGGTGATGATGTTTGGCGCTTCAGCGCAGTCACCGACGGCATAAACGTCTTTCACATCAGTTTCCATTCTTCCGTTAGTTTTGATAGCGCGTGTTTCACCAAGTGGAATTCCTGCTTCAACGGCAAGCTTCGTGTTAGCCCGCACACCAAAAGCGCTGATGAAGAGGTCTGCTTCGATTTTTTCGCCGCCAGCCATGACCGCGGTGACCTTGTCTTCGCCGAGGAATTCTTCTACGCTTTTGCTGGTTAGGATGCGCATTTCTTTTTGCTCTAGGTGCTCTTGGACAAGTTTTGCCATGTCCGCGTCAAGTAGCTGCGGCAGAATCTGAGGCAGCATCTCCACGATGGTAACTGTTAAGCCTCTCTCTATTAAGGCAACGCCGACCTCTAAGCCAATCAAGCCAGCGCCCATAATTACTGCTGATTTTGCGCCAGCTTTAACAGCTGCATCAATACCCTCGCCATCTTCTATGCTGCGCAGGCTTAAGATGCCCTGTTTCTCTCTTCCTTTAATCGGCGGCATAAAAGCGTCTGCACCAGTGGCTATTACCAGGCTGTCATAGGGCAGAACTTCAGTTGCTCCTGCTTTGTCAATTGTGGTTACGGTTTTTTCTTTTGTGTTGATTGCGGTAACTTCCATTTCAGTGCGCAGGTTCAGCTTGAGCATTTGGAAGTATGCGGGTGGATAAACGATTAGGTCCTTAAAGCTTGGAATGTGACCCCCGATAACAAAGGGCAGACCGCAACGTGAGTAACCAGCGTTTTTCTCCTTGGTTATCAGGGTGATTTCTGCTGTGCGGTCTTTTTTGCGTGCCGCCGAGGCTGATTCAACGCCTGCAGCGTTAGCCCCAACAACGATTATACGTCTAGTCATCAGGCTTTACCCTCATTATTTGGATTGGGCTTGAGCCTTGTGCCACTCGACTGCCTTGTCAAAATCCATCAAGTTGGCAAGTTCCACCTGCAAATTCGACGGCTTAATCACAACCAGCCAGCCCTGTTCGTATGGGTCTTCGTTTAGGGTTTCGGGGCTGGATTGTACTGCATCGTTGACTTCTTCAACGGTTCCGCTTATGGCTGCAACTAGGTCTGAGACTGCTTTTACGGATTCTAAGGTTCCGTATGGTTCACCCTGCTTAACTTCTGTTCCAGCGCTGGGCAATTCGGCGTAAACTATTTCTCGGAGTGATTTTTGGGCGTAGTCGGTGATGCCCATTCGGACTTTGTCACCTTCAATTTTTATCCATTCAAAATCTGTGGAGTAATAGAGGCCTTCAGGCACTTCGTATGCTTCAACTTTTACCATAACTTTTGAACCTTCTAAATATTGTTAATTAAACCAGTCTGGGTTCAAGCTTAAAAGTCTTTTACAGCAGAAAAACGGGTTTAGCGTTAACTCAAACTAGCGAGCTATAGCATTGAAAACTAATGGAAAAGCCCTTGTTGGCTCGACCATTTTTTACCCGAAATTTTAATCGTTTCCAGAAGTGTTATCTTTCTCTTTTGCCTGCAATCCACTCTTCAGTCCATTGACGCGCCTGAGAGTCAGGAATCTGAATCGGCGGATGCTTAAACGCGTAAGAAGGCATACTCAAAAGGGCACCCGATATTTTTCGGTCCAAGGCAATCTTGGCGGCGCGAATGAGGTCGATGACTACGCCCGCGCTGTTTGGTGAATCTTCCACTTCGAGTTTCACGCTGATGTTTAGGGGGCGGTCGCCGAATTTTCTACCCTTTAGGGAGATGTAGCAGATTTTTTTGTTGTTTAGAAAGCCGACGAAATCTGAGGGGCCGATGCGCGTGGGCAGGTCGTAGGGGACTAGGCTTGTGACGGCTTCGGTTTTGCTTATGCGTTTTGATTTAAGTCGGTTTTCCACGGTCATGTTTTGGAAGTCGGTGTCTCCGCCGAGGTTAAGCTGGTATGTTTCGTCCACGATGACTCCGCGGTCAAGGCAGAGGCGAACGAGGTTTCGGTGCAGTATGGTTGCGCCAACTTGGCTTTTAATGTCGTCGCCAAGAACTGGTACGCCTGCATCTTCGAATTTTTGTGCCCACTCAGGGGTTGAGGCGATGAATTCTGGCATGCAGTTAACAAAAGCGCATCCTGCGTCCATGGCGGCTTGGGCGTAGAAGCGTGTGGCTTGTTGACTGCCCACTGGAAGGTAGTTCACGAGGACTTCGGTCTTGGTTTCCTTTAAGACTCTCACGACGGTTGCTTTGTCGTAGTTGCTGTCGTCGTAGACGTTGAAGGTTTCCCGCATGTGGGGTGCAACGCCGTCCAAAATCGGGGCTGGGCTGACTGTTACGCCTAAACGGGGTACTTCGGCGAATTTTTCGCAGCAGTTGGGTTTAATCCATATGGCTTCTGAGAGGTCTTTTCCGATTTTGTCCTTGTTTACTTCGAAGGCGGCAACAAACTTGATGTCGCTTATGTGGTATCCGCCGTAGTTGACGTGCATGAGTCCGGGAACGGTGGAGTCCTCTTTTGCGTTTTTGTAGTATTGGGTTCCCTGAATTAGGGCTGATGCGCTGTTGCCAACGCCAACTAATGCTACGCGTATTTCAGGCATCGACTTTCCATCCAAGTGTAAGGTTATATTGAAGGCTTAATGTTTGCCTGCTCTATAACTTTTTCCTAAAAAATGGTTAATGCTGCTTGTTTGGCAGGTTGGCTTCCTGGGCTGGTTTGTTTTTTCTAGTTAAGATGAAGGCAAGAGCCGCCTTATTCATATTCTTCTTGGGGGTTGTGGGAACGGTTGCTTTTTGACTTCTGCATTAACTGCCGATTGCTTGTAGGTTGAGGAGTTATCCACAAGCAGAATACTAAATCAACTTTAAAGAACCAATTTTCAAAATACTAATCGACTGTTCTCCGTCAATACCATCCCACCCCTCTTAGGGGGAAAAGGGGCAGTTCCAAACCGCATAAAACTCAGCTCCTCTCTTGTCAATTTGTTGGTCTTTTTGCTGTCTTTGGGTATCTCCTACATAATCGGTTCGCCTACCAAGTGAGTGGTGGGAGAACTGAAGAACCAGAACTTTGACTAACGCATAAATTTAAACTAAATTGAACAGAAATAATTATAGCGGTGCAATATTTGCCTGAGAGAAAAAGAAAATACACCTTTAGAAAAGGTCAAATAATTCCTTACGAATCTGGAAGCATAATTCATGAAGGCGTAAAGGCTCAACGACATATGGCAAGAAATTTCGAGACGGTTTTCGACCAGCCAAGAAAAAGAAAAAAGAGGCAATCCTTTTTCTAACGGAGGTTAAAGAATGGCAAGAAACAGACGTTCAAACGATAACCCTTTTGGTTTTGGAAGTGTTGATTTTGGTTTGGGTAGCTCCTCAAGCTCAGGAAGAAATAGAAGATCAAATAACAGCAATCCCTTTGGTATCGGAAGTTTGGATTTAGGTGGTGGATTTTTCGGACAACCAACTGCAAGAAGAAAAAAGCAAGCGCCACAAGACACTTGTAATTATACTTTAAGGCAAGGTCGAAAAGTTGTTTATCATGGAATCAGCAACAATCCAGAGAGGCGCATTCAAGAACATTTGAGAGACGGTAAAAAAAATTCACTTCCTATACTATTTCTCGTCGATGTTCAAGAGACACCGCTCGCGAACGTGAAAAAGAAAAAATTAATGGCTATGAAGACAGCAAAGGTAGAAAGCCAAAATACAATAAAGTTTCGTGAAGTTAGTTTATTTGCCATTAGCTACCTTCAATTTCGGTTTGATATGGCTTTCTTGCTTTACAACTGGAATAATCAAATAAGTTTTTTAACATCAACAACAACTTTATCGAATTAAGATTAATTCTTTTAAATAGAATCTTCACTATAATCTGTTAATGTCTCTCAGGACGTTGAATGCTAATGGCTCATTGCAAAAACTGCGGAAAGGAGTTACAGCTTCCTTTCAGATGTAACTATTGTGATGAGTCTTTTTGTGCTGAACATCGACTTCCTGAGAGCCATAATTGTTATGGAAAGTCTGTTTCTTCACCATTAAACATTTATCCAAAACATCATGTAGAGTCAAAACCGCGAAAAATTGGAACTTGCCCAAGATGCCATCAGCCAAACAATCGAATGGCCAAATATAACGCTAAAATTATGATTTTTAGATGTGGACAATGCGGGCTAAAATATGGGCAAAAAAAGCTCTTTCCAAATAAATATGTCAGGGTCAGAAGAAGACCACGACCAATAGAACCTACATGCAAACCTGCCCCATATAAGCCATACAGGAAAAGCAAATCCCATCTTAAAGCGGGATTGCTTGTCTCTCTATTATTGATTGTAGTCTTTGCAGGCGTTTATCTGTTCTTTCTCAATCCAAATTCGCTTCAAGGAACACCTTTGCAATCTATACCTTCTTCAATTTCTAACATTTTGCCAGTCGTTCAGCAACCAACTCATGAAGAACTCGTAATCTATATGTTGTCATTGATAAATACGGATAGGCAATCAGCAGGTCTCCAAAACGTAACTCTCAGCTCGATTGATTCAGGGCAACAGCATGCTGATAATTGCTGAAGAATCATTTTTTTAGCCATTGGGATGTGCAAGGCTACAAGCCCTATATGAGATATACTATAGCTGGGGGAAAGGGGTATGTTGCAGAAAATTTGGCTGCTCAGTTAGGCTCTTATTCAAATCTAAAAGATGCTTTGAAAGACATGGAATGGCGCATGATGTATGACGATGCCGTCTCTAATTGGGGACATAGGGATAACATTCTCGATCCAATGCATAACAAAGTGAGTATTGGAATCGCCTATGATGGAAACAATATCTATCTTGTTCAAGATTTTGAAAATGACTTTGTTTCATGGGAAAGCTTAGGTTGTTCAGGTAGCCAAGTAACCATGCAAGGAACCTTATCGAAAAGCGGGCTATCAATTAATAGTGTAGCAATTTTCTTCGATTCGGTTGGCAATCTGACGACCCAACAATTAGCAAATTCGCCTTATCAAGGAGGTTATAGCGTTGGAACTACAGTCGGTCAGGCTCTTCCACCGAATTGGCAAGCAGGAGAAGGAATTACAATCACAGCATCAGCATGGAGCCAAAGCGGACAAAGTTTCTCTATAGCCTTTGATTTATCATCCGCTTTCGCTCGATACGGCAGTGGCGTTTACACTTTGTATCTGATGACAGGTGAGAGTACAGCGAGTTCTCTAACAACCTATTCTATATGGTATTGAAGTTTCACCATATCCTTGTATATTGCGAAAAATCGAAACATTTGGGCTGAAGGCTAAAAACTTACAGGCTAAAGACCTGTCGGATGCCTCTTTTTTGCGGCTAGACTAAAGCAGAAAGCAGTGGAAAACAAAAAAGGGCAGGTGCCAAAATTTTAGTTATTGGTTGCGTAATCTTTTTAGGGCAAGCCTTCTTCTAAGGGGCAAGTCCAACTTATCTCCATTCAAACAGTTCAGGTTAGTTTCCCCATGACAAAGCGGCATTCAAAACCAACGCAAGAACTTGTCAGTTTGTTAGGCGTAAATCCACAAGTGGGTTTAACAGAGCAGGAGGCAGCACAGCGTCTAAACCAGTATGGCAAGAACAGTTTGGTTGAGAAACGGGAAATTCGGTTCTTAGGCATCCTCAAAGAAGAAATCACTGAACCCATGATTCTGCTGCTAATCGCCGTTGGCGTGCTCTACAGTGTCTGGGGCGACCTGCTAGATGCCCTAACCATAATTGTTGTCATTGTCATTTTGGTTTTGGTGGAAGTTTGGAACGAGTACCGAGCTAAACGCTCAATCTCCGCCCTAAAACAACTAGCCCCGCCAACCGCCCTGGTACTCAGAAATGGACAGCCAAGA
>QYYE01000088.1 GCA_003589585.1 Candidatus Bathyarchaeota archaeon | reverse complement strand
AACACCTACCCCAAGAGTACCTGTACCTGCAATAACTGATAGTGGAACAATAGTTGAACTTCTAATCAGCGGAAACATAACAATCGATCAGATAACAAATGTTAGAATAACGACAAATCAGCTTGCAGCCACAACAACGGTGTCTTTAACGGTAACTGGAGAGGATGGCACAACAGGCTTCACCAACATTACTATTCCGAAAAGTGCAGTATCTCAAGGGGCAACGCCAAAAGTCTACATTGACGGTCAGACAGCTGTAAATCAAGGCTACACAGAAGACAGCGATAACTTTTATGTGTGGCTTGAAATCCAATTCAGCACACATGAAGTAGATATCGTGTTCACTGTTATCACTCCTACACCGACTCCACCGGAACCAATAACAGCGGCAGTATGGCTAGTCGTAGTCGGCAGCGTCATTGCAATTGTCATTGCAGCCCTACTAATCATGAAGCGCAGAAAACAACGTTAGCAAAAGAACACTTAACACTGTTCACAAAAATTCCCGCTACACACCTTTTTTTTTGGTTTAACCAATCGCTAAATAATCGCTTTTTTGGGACATAAAATGCTCAGAAACGTTGTTGTGTTAAGGCAATCACAAATCTATAAATAGAATTTAAGAAAAAGAATCTAGTAAGCCTTAAGTGTCTTCTTGCAAGCAACCGTTTGCAATCGATAAAAGCGCAATGGCCAGTCCTTTCTGGAAGTACGTAGATTGAGCGTTTATGTTAGCCAGAAATCGAATTCTATAGTTAGGATAGGTTTTTTTAGTTTCCGCTTGATTTTGTGCCTTTGTTCTGACGCGTTTGAATCGGTCTAAGCATTGAAAATGTTTCAGTTATTTTTTGGTTGAGTTGCAAAGTGCCACTTAGTAGGTGCCAGTTGTGAAATCGAGTTGACCCCTGATTGAAAAATACGTGGATTTTTTTGTTAGGAGCAAATTTTGCTAACTCAGTTTTTGTAGCATACATTCTATTATCCATGTATCTCCAGAGTCCTCACTCTGTTACATTGATTGAGCCGAACAGTTTGATTATAACAGTTGAAACAGCTCTGTCTATGGCGATTGTTGCCTCGACAATTGCGGTCAGCATTTGGAGTTTAAGCAGAAAAAGAAGTAGCTCTCAAAAATAGGTTGAAATGTCTGCTAGAGGGTTGGTCCCCAAATGTGAGTGCTAATGGATTAGTCTTTTTTGTTTTTGTTGCGTGGTCTCGTTTGAATTTTTCGGCAATGCTTAAGACTATTGGTTTTAAGTATAGTTATTTGGTTGAGGAAGAATTGGGCAGTGAAAGTGGGTGCTGGCAAGAGTTAGTTTTAAAAAGAAGCGGTGTAGTTGAAGGCTGCTGTAGATAGTTCAGTTTTGATTGCTTTAGGGAAACTTTTACCTTAAGTTGATTGTGCGGAGCTTGTTTTTATTTAGCTTAAGATTAATTATCCACAAACTTTTTCTAAAAGTGTGTGAATAGATATTTTTGGCGACAGACAATAGATGAATATTGAAGAGATTAAGGCAATAATTACTTCGCAATACGAGGCGTTAGACAATCTATTCCACAGAGAAAAAATCATAGACAGAGACCTCGACGCCTCCAAGGTTAAAGTCTTTTTAGCAAAACCTAACGTGTTAGCTATTCTTGGAATTAGGCGATGTGGTAAATCTGTGTTTTCATGGCTACTGCTTAGGGGTGAAAAATTTGGTTACATAAACTTTTTTGACGAGAGATTGATTGGATTAAAAGCTGAAGAACTAAACCAAGTTATACAGGCATTTTATGAATTGTACGGTAGCGATGTAGAGTATTTTGTTTTTGATGAGGTACAGAAAGTTCAAGGCTGGGAAAGGTTTGTAAGCAGGCTTAGAACGGCCAATAAGATTGTAATAACCGGTAGCAACTCTGATCTTCTAAGGGGCGAACTAGCCACTTTTTTGACTGGACGGCATGTCGATGTAGAGTTATTACCCTTCAGTTTTAGAGAGCACCTGCAAATTACAGGGATTACCTTAGAGGAGAATTGGACCTACTCAACAGCTAACATTGCCGCAGTAAAGAGTGCTCTTGAAGAATACATAGCTAAGGGTGGCTTTCCGGAGGTAGGTAAGTTTGGCGATATAATGCTAAGTGTAATCTACCGAGATATTATAGAAAACGATGTGTTAGGGCATCATAAAATAAGGAACCCTCAGAGTCTTAGAGAACTTGCAAAATACCTCATATCAAATACGGCTAAAGAAATAACCTTCAATAAGTTAAAGACAACCATAGACATTAAAGATGCGCATACAGTTGCAAAATACGTTGGTTATATTTCAGATTCGTATCTGATTTTTCTGCTTGAAAGATTTTCTTACAAGCTTAAAGAGCAGTTTAAAGCTCCAAAGAAGGTTTACTGTATAGACACTGGTATAGCTAACAATGTAGCGTTTAAATTAAGCAAAGACCCTGGTAGGTTAATGGAAAATGTTGTGTTTATAGAACTGTTGAGGCGAAAACTGTACTTTAATCCAGACTGGGAAATCTATTACTGGAAAGATCATAGGGGCAGAGAGATAGATTTTGTCGTCAAAACTGCAGAGTCAATAAAACAACTTATACAAGTGACTTATGTCTCAGCGAAAAATGAAGTGGTGCAGCGAGAGATTGAGTCCTTTGCTTTTGCCGCCTCAGAATTAAAATGTGATAACCTGCTTGTTATTACGTGGGATTATGAAGGAAAACTGCTGTCGGATGGCAAAACATTGGTGTTTTTGCCTCTCTGGAAATGGTTTTTTGAAATGCCGGAATTATAAAGTTCCACGCCTACTTGCGGAACGGGTTCGTTATCCGTTCTACGATACAAGCCCACCGCTTACCTCTTAGCATACAAGGGGTATTTAAAATAAGCGAATGGCAACATGTCTGTTTTTTCATGCTCTAAAAGTCCAAGTACTCTTTCCTATGTAAAATCTCAATGCATGTTGGCTATCTGTTTTTAGGATAATCCAATAACTGGATATCTATCTATAATAAGGAAACCAATAGAATTAGCGCTAATGGGTTATCTTGTTTGGTTTTGTTGTGTTGTCCATCTGTAGAGCCAAACGCCCCTGTCTCTTCCGCTGACCTCCTCAACAAGCTCAAAATTCTCAACAATATACGCTAAAACTTGTGTGTCAGCCCTACTCATACCCATAAGATCAATAACAACCCAGCCCGTACTGTTTGTCATTGCATCTTGCAGGTCCTCTTTGTACTTGATTACTTTTGAGCCCATGAAGCCGTCTGTGTCGGGCAGTTCGGGGAAGCCTACGTGGGAGAAGGATAGCCAGTAGTCGCTTCTTTGAAGGTAAAACCATGAGACAGGGGTTAGGGTTGAAACTAGAAGGTCGTTTTCTTGCCAGTTGTTTTGGATGTATTCGTATGCTGGTTGGAATTCGCCTTGGGGTGCTGTGAATCCTAAACTGTACTGCTCTTTGGGGAGAAAGGTTAGGTTGGCTGCTGGAGCAGCTGAGGCTAGAAAAATGATGACAATCAGTAGGGGAGCTAGAATTCTGAGGTGTTTGTTCCAATTTGGCTTATTTGCAAAGATTTTTTTCGTTTTTTCAAGCGTGTATTCTATGGTAAGGAGGGCAAAGATTAGAATTAGGGGGATTAGTGTGAAGGCATATCTGTGTTGCATCCAAGGGATGTTGTAGGAGATCATGTATAATTGTAATAGAAATGCTGTGATGTAGAGGAGGTTTCTTTTTCTTTCCAGCACTCCTATTATTGCCCCGGGGATTGCAAGTAATAGAAGAAAACCAACTTCGGCGTTAAAGTATGAAATATACTGCTGGAGGTGGTTGATTTGTGGGAGATAGTTGACTTTCATTTCCGTTAAACCTAAAAAGTTGGATGCCAGTGGTGAAACTGAGTTTAGCCAAAACAGAGCTATCGTGATAAGGAATAGTGCTAGACCGATTGAGTGTTTCGGTCTTAATTTAGTGATAAATTTTGCTTTTTCTCTAATCCAGCCCGCTTTTTCGATAAAGAACCATGCCACAATCGGTGCTATTAGCAGGTAGCCAAAGTTGTTTTCCGTTAATGGCATTGCTACTATGGGGATTGCTAGGAGAAGTAGGTTTTTCCATGAAGTTTTGTTTAGGAATCTTTCGTTCATGTATAGTGCTAAGAGGAAAAAGAATTGGAGTTGTGGATAGAAGCGGATTTGCTGTGACCATGCTATTTGCACAGTGGCAAATGCTATAAAGAAGGCAAATAAAAGGGCAAAGCGTTTTCCTTTGATTCTTTTGCCTAGCAAGTATGCTGTTGGAATTGATAGTGTTCCAAAAATCACTGCGGGAATTCGGCCAGCTAGTACAGTGTAACCGAAAAGGTTGAAGGATAGTGCTATTATGTTTGTGTTTAGCATTGTTCTGTTGTATTCTAGGGATACTGTTGGAATTGTTTGTGTTCCTGGTTCTATTAGGGAGTGTGCGGTGATGGCAGATATGGCTTCATCAAACCAGACGCTTGGTGCTCCTAGGTTGTGAAGTCTTAGGGCTAATCCTGCTAAAGTTATGAATAAGAGAATAGCGAGTGATATTGCCGTGTTTTTTTCGAGTAGGCTCCTGATAATTCTTCGTTTCAAGTCTTTCCCCTTTTATTCTTTGCTGGTTGTAGGATAAGCGTTTGGAATGTTCTGATTTTCTTGTTTGACTCCTACAGTGTTCTCCGAGCTTTTATCTGTTGGATGCATGCTTTCACATTTTTGTATCTTTTTTTGCCTTGTTGTTTTAGGTGCAGGAGCTAGTAGCGCTTTCATGAATAACCCGTAAGATATGCCAAAATATGCTTCTGAGATGTCTCCGGTGAATAATAGGATTGCTATTGCTGTTAGAGTTAGGATGAATGCGGCGATAAAGATAGTTGGATTAAGGTATTTATGGCTTGTTTGGGCAGCATAGTGTGCTTTTTCATATAAACTCTCCAGTTTTGAGTCTTTGTGTTTTGTTAACCATTGTTGGATTACTTGATGGTTTAAGTAGTCTGGAGCTATAGAGAGGATTAGAATAGTGGTTGCCATCCAAAAAACTATTGTTTCAAATAGAAAGTTTGGGGTAGATGGGTGAACCATAATAAGATAGAATGCAAATAGGCCTAATCCTGTGAGGAATAGAAAATTTTCTCCTGAAGTCTGATGTCTCCCTATTATTTTGGCAGCCCTCGTTAGTTTGTTCTTTTTCTCAATTAAGTTTAACATGATTTTATCTTTTTTCTATGTGCGCGTACAAGCAGTTGCTCCAATCTGCTAGAAAAACTTTGGGTTCCCTTTATTGCAGTTAGAAACTTCGCCGTTGATTCAACTGTACTATAATGTATTGTTAGCTGAGTTTCCATATTTGAGATTTGACACTTAGTTATTTAACTTTTTAGCGAAAAGCACTCAGTAACCTGTCCTTTGTTAAGTAACCAGAACAACACAAACCATTATCTGTATCTTCTGCGAAGTCATTTCTTGAGATAGCCTTCAACTGTTTAGTAGCGGGTTCGACTTTTATAGAGGTTGGAAAGTGAGTAAGAGGTATCTAGGTCGTTTTGTTAGGATCTATTTTGATAATTTGCCGTTCATGATCTAAGGTTTAGTGCCTATGGGTAAGAGAAGCATGTACTGGTGCATTATTCAAGCCATTCCTTTTCATGATAAATTTTTATCGTTACTTGTTGGTATCTTTTTATCTTCCATTAGGTTAATCTTTTGAATTTAACCTGAAGAACACGAATGATTAGTATTTGAAAAAGACAGAAGGGAAACAGTGTCAAATCCCTCAATTTATGCTTATCTGTCTTTTTAGGGCATCAAGAATTAATTCTTTAGACATGTTTTTGCTTAGTGACAGGAGTATTATTGTTCTACAACATAGTTTTTGTTAAAATCCTTGCTTTTTCTTACTTGTTGCTCAAAATTTCTTTCCATAAGCGTTAAATAGTTTGTACTAAGAATGAAGGGAAATTAAGAGAGAGATGGCAGAGGAACGATTGAGTGCTTGGAGCTTTAGCTAACCATAGTGCTTTGCGCATTATTGGGAAAGGGCAATTGATAAAGTCAAAGATGAGGGCCATACGCAGTGGTGTGTGGTTCAAAGCGTTGCAGAGAATAGACCGAGTGCTTATAGATTTAACGATAAAAGTTACAGATACCATTCGCAGTGCAAAACTTGCAAACAGTATACTTATGCTTACAAATAAGCTTGAAAGTGCTATGGAAAGCCGTTTCTCACGCGCTATCAGGGAAGTTGGTTTACCCCTTGCTCAAAAGCTAAGCTCAATAGCTAAAAAACTTGGCAACACTTCCGCTAAGGATTGGATTCACGATTCAGACTTTGCAGTATACCTTGCTGTAATGCAAATTAACAACAAGTACTTTCAGGGGTTAGTAATTTAATGGCTTTTTTCAGACTATTTCGGGTTGTTGCAAAACACTTCTCTTATCAGATTGGTGACTTGTTGGAACGTTGGCTTAATATGGATTTTAGCCGTAATTTTGCAACAATTTGTGTGCGCAAGTATGCTAGAGATAAGGTTCATTGATGAGACAAGTCTCTTGTCATTTGTGGTTTAAGCCTTCAGCAGTAAAGCGAGGATATAGTGTCATTTGATCATCAATCAACTCGCTTTATCGTTTGTAGTTCCAGCTTACAATGAAGAAGCATTCATCAACGCAACCTTAGAGACTTTGGATAAAATATTTCAGAAGCAAAATTTGCCATATGAAATCGTTGTAGTTGACGACGGCAGTAAAGATAAGACGCTTGAAAAGGCAACAATGTACGCTAAGCGAAATGGTCATGTAAAAATATTAAGCTATCCTCAAAATATGGGTAAAGGGTATGCTTTAAAAAACGGTTTTATGAAAGCTTCAGGAGAGATTGTTGTTTTTGCGGATGGAGACCTGGAGATTGATTTTCATACGATTTCCAATTACATTGAAGCTTTGGAGCACAGTGACATTGTCATTGCTTCGAAGTGGCACCCAGATTCTCGTGTAAAGATACCCTTTTCTCGTAAGATGATGAGTCATAGTTTTCACATTATCGTTAGAATTCTTACTGGGTCTTCGGTAAGGGATACCCAAGCTGGGCTCAAAGCTATGCGAAAAAGTGCTTTTATGCATGTTTTTCCTAAATTAGCTGTGAAGCGTTATGCTTTTGATGTTGAATTGTTAGCCGTTGCACGTCTTTGCGGCTTGAAAGTTGTAGAGATGCCTGTGAATATAAAGCTGAATGCTTCTTTTAGCTTAAGCCAGGTTGGAAAAATGTTTGTTGATTTGCTTGGTATAGCCTATAGGTTAAGAGTTATTCATTGGTATCAGCATCCGGTTCCCAGAAAGACCAGTCTTCAAAATTTCGCTTCTTTTATTTTTCATGGGCAATAAAATGTCTGAAAACCCACTCGTCTCGATTATCATTCCATGCAAAGGAGTGGATGCTTACACTCATGAATGTGTTGAGAGCTGTAAACGGTTGGAATATGATACTTTAGAGATAATTTTGTTGCCTGATTTTTCGGACGAGTTAATTGAGGGTGTAAGAGTTATAGGCACGGGTCCTGTTTCGCCAGGGCTTAAAAGAAATATTGGCGTTAAAAATGCTGCTGGCGAGTTTTGTGCTTTCATTGATAATGATGCTTACCCGCGTAGTGATTGGTTGACTAACGCTCTAAGATTTTTTGAGGATGAGTGTGTTGGGGGTGTGGGTGGACCTGGTTTGACGCCTAGTGAGGATGGTTTTATGCAGCGGGCTGGTGGTTATGTTTTGTCCTCGTTTATGGTTGGCAACTTGTCAAGCAGGTATAAGAGTAAAAGTAGTTTTGAGTCTGATGATATTCATTCTTGCAATTTTATTGCTAGAAAGTCTGTGGTTGAGGCGGCTGGTGGGTGGAATGAGCAGTATTGGCCTGGCGAGGATACTTTGATGTGTTTGGCAATTAAGCGGCTGGGCAAGAAATTGGTTGAGTCCTCTGATGTGGTTGTTTATCATCATAGGCGTTCTCTTTTCAGGCTTCATTTGAGGCAGGTTTCGAGGTTTGGTGAGCATAGGGGATTTTTTGCTAAAAAGTTTCCTGAAAATTCCATGAAGCTAACTTACTTTTTTCCATCTTTACTTGTAGCTTCGCTTTTCGCTGGGTTGGCTTTGTCTTTGGTTTTTCCTTTGTTTTCTTACGTTATGCTGTTTGCGGTATCGACTTATCTTGTTTTGAGTTTGGTTGCTGCGGTGTTACAAGTTAAAACTGTAAAGCTGATGCTTTCTGTTTGGGCTGGTATTATTGTGACGCATATGGTGTATGGTACGTTCTTTTTATTTGGTTTAGCAAAACGTGATTTGAAGCGATGAAAGTTAGCATTTCCTATCCGCCAATAGTTTCAGATAAGGGCGTTCCGCTCCTATCTCAAAACAGGCAATTCCAGTTCTTTAATTCGCCCACGTACATTTACCCTGTTGTTCCAGCGTATGCTGCCACTTTGCTGGCGAATGCTGGTTATGATGTGGTTTGGGATGATGGCATAGCAGAGGAGAAAACTTACAGTCAATGGCTAAGTGATTTGGAGTGTGCTGCGCCTGATGTGGTTATGATTGAGACTAAAACTCCTG
>QYYE01000087.1 GCA_003589585.1 Candidatus Bathyarchaeota archaeon | reverse complement strand
CGGTACACCCTACGTTTGATAATGAACGGTTTGCACGCTATCTTTTCAATTCCAGCACTGGCTTTTTCACTATGGCTTGTTGCACTTTGGCGTCCAGGGTCTATCACGTTTGCAGCTAAAAGCAGAAGGATTGCGCTGTTAACAGTGGCTTTTTGGGTGCCGTCGTATGCGGTGGGAGTGTTGGATTTTATGATACTTCACACCACAATCTTTGGATAAACAAGCATTTCTGACAAGGGGTTCTTGGCAACAAAAACTAAAACAGAACAACCGTATTTGGTTAAAAGTTAAATATCAACAGATGACAATGATGGTATAGGTGTCGTGTTTGCCTATAACCCAAGTCAGCATCTTTCTAGACAATCGACCAGGCTCCCTCTACGAAGCCATGTCACAACTAGACAAAAACAAAATCAGAATCTTCGCCCTCTCAATCGCAGACGCAGGCGAATTCGGCCTAGTCAGGCTGGTAACTGAGGAACCGCAAAAAGCCGCAAGCCTCCTAGAAGACGCAGGCTTTAACCTAGCAAAATCCAAGAAAAACACGGAGGTAACTGCTATCTTCAGCTCCAGACAAGACAGGCTCTCCAAAATCACCAAAATCTTAGGCGAAGGCGGAATAAACATCGAGTACGCCTACTCCTCAGCCGTTCATGTGGACGGCAAAGTGGCATTGATATTGCGACCAAGCAATGTAGAGCAGGCTGAACAAATGTTGGCAGCAAATGGAGTGGTTCTTCTTTCGCTTGACCAAATGAGAAAGTACTTCCAATAATAACGTCTAAAACCGATTTTTTGCTTCCCAGCCTAGCACTTTAACCCCTGCAACCCTCCCTCTCTTTTTGCCAGAATTTCAAGCAAACAAGAAAACACCAAACATAACCTTTTAATTCTCCCCGTTGCATCGACCCATAACCGAAGAAGGTCAAGTTCCCAATGGTAACCGTAAACCTTGACAAAATTTTTAACCCCCAAACAGTAGCAATCATCGGCGCCAGCGATGCCGAAGGCTCAGTTGGATTTGCCATAGTAAAAAACTTCACGAGTCTTGGCTACTCAGGAAAAGTTTTCTTTGTTAACATTCGCAAACCCGAGATCCTAGGCGTAAAAACTTACCCAAGCGTCATTGATATTCCTGAAACTGTCGATTTAGCTATGATTGCCACACCAGCAAAAACTGTCCCAGAGGTCATTGAAGAATGTGGGAAAGCGCAGGTTAAAGGCGTCATCATTGTTTCGGCAGGCTTCAAGGAGACGGGTCCAGAAGGCAAAGCCTTGGAAGAAAAGATTCAGCAAATAGCAAAGAAATATGGCATTAGGGTTGTTGGACCGAACTGCATAGGAGTCATCCGCCCAAGAAACAGCCTCAACGCAACATTCGTTGACAAAATGCCTAAACCAGGCAACGTCGCTTTCATCTCGCAGAGCGGCGCTTTAGGCTCAGCCATTCTCGACTGGGCGATTCATGAAAACATCGGGTTTAGCAACTTTGTCTCGGTCGGCTCAATGATTGACGTGGACTTTGGCGACTTAATCGATTACTTCGGCACTGATCCCAAGACCAAGAGCATCCTCATGTATGTGGAAGGCATAACGCAAGCCCGCAAGTTCATGAGCGCCGCAAGACACTTCGCAAGAACCAAACCCATCATTGTGGTTAAATCGGGCAAGTTCAGTGAAAGCGCCAAAGCCGCCGCCTCCCACACAGGCTCTCTCTCAGGAGAAGATGACATTTATGATGCGGCGTTCAAGCGCGCTGGCGTAGTGCGGGTTGAAGAAATAGCCGACTTATTCAATGCAGCCGAGGTCTTGGGTACTCAACCACTGCCAAAAGGAAAACGATTAGCCATAATAACCAATGCTGGAGGCCCCGGCGTTATGGCCACGGATGCCCTGATTGCCAGAGGAGGAGAACTAGCTATGCTGAGTCAAAAAACCATGGATGTTTTGAACGGGCTTTTGCCGCCTTTTTGGAGCCATGGCAATCCCATCGATGTTTTGGGTGATGCTAAGGTTGAGCGTTATAGGGCTGCAGTGGAAGCTTGCCTAAACGATGAGAACATTGATGGCATACTGATAGTTTTTACTCAGCAAGCCGTGTCAGAGGCGGTTGAGATTGCAAATGGCATCGTTGAACTGGTGCGTAACAAAGCCTATCAGAACAAGACTATATTGACTTCTTTCATGGGGTTTGGCGCTGTGCAAGAGGCCAACAGCATCCTCAACGCTAACAACATTCCCACTTACTCGACACCTGAACAGGCAATAAAAACGTACATGTACA
Organism: Candidatus Bathyarchaeota archaeon; assembly: GCA_003589585.1. Lineage (GTDB taxonomy): Archaea > Thermoproteota > Bathyarchaeia > Bathyarchaeales > Bathycorpusculaceae > Bathycorpusculum. The sequence goes on along the minus strand of QYYE01000087.1, from coordinate 6,395 downwards.
TGTACAATTACCAACGCAACGTCGAACTGCTCTATGAGACTCCTGAGGAGCTTCCAGTTTATGCCTCACCACCCAAACGCCCCATCATGGTTATCCTGAGAAACGCCGCTCTTGAAAACCGCGAAGTCCTAACCGAATATGAAGCAAAAAATGTCCTTAAATACTACAATTTTCCCGTCCTCAAAACAGCCGTCGCCAACAATGTTGATGAAGCGGTTGCTTATGCTAAGCAAATGGGTTTTCCAGTGGTGCTAAAGATTCTTTCTCCGCAAATCGTGCACAAAAGTGATGCAGGCGGTGTCATCCTTAACGTTCATTCGGCAACTGAGGTTCGCCAAGCCTTCGAAACCCTGATTCAAAGAGCAACCGCCTACAACCCGGACGTGCAAATAATTGGTGTTACTGTTCAGCCCATGGTTGAGAAAAAAGGTTACGAGGTCATAATCGGCGGTAAAACTGACCCGCTTTTTGGTCCAGTAATCCTGTTTGGCATGGGCGGTGTAGGCGTGGAACTGTTCAAGGATTACTCGATTGGGCTTCCGCCGCTGAATACTACGCTTATTCTGCGTATGATGGAGGAAACCAAGATTTACCGCCAACTAAAAGGGTATCGTCAAGCGCCCCCAGTTAATATTAAACGGCTTGAAGAAACCATGCTGCTTTTCTCTCAGTTGCTTGTTGATTACCCGCAGATAAAAGAAATCGACATCAACCCACTTTTGATTAACGAAAAGGAAGCCTGCATTCTCGACGCTCGCATAGTCATCGAAAAAGATAAAGTCTGCAAGAAGTTTGAGCCTCATGAGCATTTAGTGATTAGCCCTTACCCTAAAAAATACGAGTTGCTATGGACTCTAAAGAACGGTCAAGAAGTGCTCTTGCGACCCATAAAACCAGAAGATGAACCGTTGTGGCTAGAGATGTTCCAGAGTTTCTCAGAAGAAGCCATTCGGTACCGCTTCTTCCAGTTGATTAAAGATACGCCGCATGAGGTTCGCGTGCGCTACTGCAACATTGACTATGACCGCGAAATAGCCATAGTAGCCGAGATATTGGAGGCTGGAAAAAAGAAGCTGTTGGGGGTTAGTCGCCTCAGCATCGAACCTGACGGCAAAAGCGGCGAGATAGCGTTCATTATAAGTGATTATTGGCAGGGCTTAGGTTTAGGCACCAAGATGGTTGATTACACGCTTGATATAGCTAAAGAAATGGGCGTTGAAAACGTTTACGCCATAATGCTGCCAGACAATTACCGAGCGCTAAGCCTCACAAAGAAGATGGGCTTCTACCTTGAATATTTGAGCGACGGCACCGTCAAAGGAATTTTAGACCTCAAACAAGAAGACTTAGAAGTATGCCCTCAACCACAGCCTTCACTAAAAGAAACTAAAATGCAGCAGACAAAAGATTTGAAAGAAAAAAGTGACGCCTTACAGGCGCACCCTGAGGTTGCATCTGCCTAAAAAGGTAAAAAGGGTTTAGAGTTTAAACAAAGTGGACTTTAACTGCATGCGTTGAGCAGCTGATGCATGGGTCGTAGGCTCTGACAAGCATTTCAAAGGTCAACTCAATTTCTTTTTCTGACTTGTCTAAGATTTGCGGCAGCAGGGCTTTGAGGTCTAACTCGATGTTTCCATGGTTTTGGTTTGTCGGAATTATGCAGTTTGCTTTGGTGCAGTAGCCTTTGTCGTTGTATGTGTAATCGTGGAACAGAATGCCTCTTGGAACTTCTATAGCGCCGACTCCTCGTCCCGCTTTAACCTTGATTTCTGGCTTATTATAATCAGGTTGGCTTTTAAGTCCTGATGCTTCTAGCTCATCAATCAGTTTGATTGAGTCTTCTAAGCTGTGGACAGTTTCAACGAGCTGCGCTATGTTGTTCATGAAGGGGTTATGGCAGACGGGTTTGAGGTTGAACATTTCCGCAGTCTTCTTGGCTAAAGGTGAAAGCTGGTCATAGTTGAGGTTGAATCTGGCAAGGGCGCCTACCATGTAGGATTCTCGGGCGTGTTTTGTACGTTTAGCGGTAGATATGGGCACGACGTACTCGTTTGTGTAGGATATGTACTCGCCTACTGGTGCAGTGCCTGTATCAGTAGAAGCGATTTTTCCATCATAAAGCGCGTACTCGTCAGAGTTGGTTAAGGCTATGAATTCTGTTTCTCTGTTAAAGTCAGGCAGTTTAGGAGACAGAGCCTTGAATAGTGCTGCTACTGCTTGTAGATCTGGAATGGACTCCTTTAGTTTCTCTCTAAGTGCTGTTAATTCCTTCATGGAGGGGATTTTTGAGAAGCCGCCCGGTATCAGCCTTTGAGGGTGAGTGGTTCTGCCGCAGAGGAGGTTAGACATCTCGTTTGCTTTTCTATGTAAGCGTAGCACCGTTTTTACTTCTTCTGGGTTAGAGGACGCCAATGGAATAACTGAACCTACGCCTAGCAGGTCGGGCAAAACTAGGAAACCTAAGTGTAAAACGTGGCTTTGCAGGTTTTCTGCATGAAGCGCTAGTTTCCTTAGTTTGAGGTCTTGCTCGCTAATTTTTATGCCCATCGCTGCTTCGGTTGCTTTAAGAGATGTTAGCGTGTGACCTATCGAGCAGATACCGCAGATTCGAGAGGTTATATGGTGTAAATCGCCATACGGACGGCCTACAACCATTGCTTCAAAGAATCTGGGTGCTTCCGGGACAGCCCACTCGCATCTTTCGATTACTCCGTCTTTAACGTTTACGTATATGTTGCCATGTCCCTCTACGCGTGTGACATGGTGTACTTCCAGATTTAAGTTGCGATTATTCATCTTCTCCTCTCCTGCCAGCCAAAGTATAACCTAAACTTTTTAATGGCATCATCTACTGTCAAGCCGTTTTTGATTAGGACTTCTTTTTGGGCATTCTCGTTTGGATTATCCACTAAGCCTCTGCATCCCCAACATATTGTTCCTTCGTTGATACAGCAGGAGTTGCAGCCTGCTCTAGTGACTGGTCCAACACAGAATTGTCCTCTTTCAAAGGCGCAAATGTTTTCATTCTTTTTGCATTCAACACAAACTGGGTAAGTTGGTATGTCCGGTTTTTTGCCAAGTAGCAGTGATTTTACCACGTGGAGAAACTCGTCTTTGTCTATGGGGCATCCATGGACATAGGCGTCTACTGGTATGATAGCATCTATGGGTCTTGCTGTGTAAGCGTCAAAGAGATTTGCGCTGTCACCGTACACTATTCTTTTTGCATCATCGATTTCTCTATAGTTCCTTAGAGCGTTTATTCCGCCGATTGTTGCACATGAACCAATGGCAACCACTATCTTGGCATTCTTGCGGATTTGCTTTAGTCTGTCCTCATCTTGGAGCCGAGTGCATGACCCTTCAACGAAAGCAATGTCATAATCATCGCTGTGCTCTTTCATGACCTCCCTAAAGCTTACAACCTCAACTTGCCCTAAAAGGGCAAGCAGGTCTTCTTCCAAGTTGGCGATTTGCAGTTGGTCGCCTTCGCAACCGGCAAAATCAAAGAAAGCTACTTTTGGCTTCATTTTTAGAGCGCCTCCGGGACACCTTTTATTTTTGAATAGTTAAACACTGGTCCATCCTTGCAGACGTAGACATGGTTGATTTGACAGTGACCGCATTTTCCAACTCCGCATTTCATTCTTCGTTCAAGTGAAAGGATTATGTGGTCGTCGTGAACATTTCTGCTCTTCAAGTCTGCGATTACGAACTTGTACATTATGGGTGGACCGCAAACTATGGCATAAGTAGTTTCAGGATTAAATTCAACTTGAGGAATCAGGGTTGTGATTACGCCTATGTTGCCTGTCCAGACTTCGTTTTCTGGGCACCAGTTAACTGTGGGCTTGTATTCAACGTCATCTCTCTTTGTCAGCGCCAAAAGTTCCTCGGTGAATAGTAGTTCGCGTGGTTCTTTACAGCCATAAAGCAGGGTTACTTTTCCGTAATCTTTTCTGTTATCAAGGACATAGTTGAATAGTGAGCGTAATGGTGCAAGTCCAAGTCCGCCGGCTATGAAGAGGAGGTCTTTGTTTTTGAGAGCTTCTGGGTCAAAGCCTTTTCCAAATGGACCCCTAATTCCTACTTTGTCGCCTACTTGTAGGGTGTGCAGTTTTGTTGTTACGTTTCCGAGTTTGCGCACGCACAATTCAAAGGTATCTTTCTTAGTGGGCGGTGAGGAAATGGAAATGGGTGCTTCGCCTATGCCGAAAACCGAAACTTCCACAAATTGCCCTGGTGCATGACCTAGCTCTGAACCGTCGTCTAACTTGATTTCAAATAATGTCTCATAGACGGTCATGACTTCTTTTCTTACTATAGTTGCAAGTCTGGGAACATAATCAATGTTGCCTTCAGTTTGGATGTTAACTTCAGGTGTTGAAGCAGGAGTTATCTGTACCCCACTAGCCTTAGTTTCATGATACATGTCGTTGAAGAGGTTGACTGGATTAGCGATGTCGGGAAGGCAATTTGAAGAGCATCTGCCGCATCCAACACATGAGATAAAGCCAAATCGGTCGTAAAGATACTTGCCTTTCTTAAAGTACCTGTGTCTATACCTTGTTGGTCTTGTGGGGCGGAAGTTTTCTCCTGAAGCGATTTTCGCAAAGTCTTCAAGTAAGCATCCGTCCCATGTTCTTACTCGTTCGCCTTGCTCAAGGGATAAGTCAGGGTTGTCTTTTACGTCAAAGCAGTAACATGTGGGACAAACAAGAACGCAGGAGCCGCAGGCTAAACACTTCTCTGAGTGCTTCTCCCAAAAAGCGCTTTTTTCATAACTTTTGCTTAACAATTCAGGGATTAATTCAGGGGAAAAATCAAGCTTTTGCTGGGTCATGGCGATGACCTCTCGCTTTTTCTGACCTACCAGTTGTATGTCTCTTGCGAGGGCGTTTTGTACGTTCTTGGCGTACTTATCAAGAAGTAACTCCCCTTTTTGTGAACCTATGCTAATGGCATATCTATTCCCCAAATCTGTTAACATTAAGTCATAACCATGGTCGATTGTAGCACAACCCATGTGAGCGGCAAAACACCACTTAGACATTTTCTGAATGTTAACGCCAATAATTATTGATGATTTTCGTTTTTCAAAGTAGTATGGGTCAGATTTGGTTTCCCTAAAGATTTCATCCATATGTAGAAGTGCTACTATATCATATGGGTGAACGCCAATTATTACTGTGGGTTTTTTTTCGACTGGGTCTTTAGCAGAGAAGCCTTTAGCAACATCATAAGTTACCAAAGTTTCTCTCTGAGGGAAAAAGTACTTTTTCGGCGGAAGAAGTGTAACATCATAGTCCATTATGAGGTCATCAGCTGATTCTAAGGATCCAAAAGCAAACTTGTCTGCTTTGGATTTGACGCCTATTACGTTTAATGAAGAATCCATTATAAGGGCATTAACAAAAGACTTGAAGTCTCCTTTTGATATTATTTTCAATCTTTTCTCCCCCAGATTGATAATTGCTTAAGGAAAAAGCCATGTATGCTCAATTTATATTTTTCTTGTAAAAATGAATGATAACCACGATAAATCACCCTCAAATTAAGCAGGTAAATGCCATTCCCGAAAGGATTACAGCTTCGAGATGACGAAGACCTATACAATTAGCGTTTAACAGCAACATTTATAGCGCTATAGAAGGTATTAACCTTTTTTAAAGTGCTTGGAATGGGCTTACTCGGTGAGTGAAAATGAACAAAAATTCGAGACGAATTCTAACAACCTGTGTATATTGTGGCGTAGGCTGCAACCTCTATTTACATGTTGAAAACGGACAAATTATCGGCGCAACTCCTTGCGAAACACACCCAGTTTCTCAAGGCAAACTGTGCATAAAAGGATGGAAGACACATGAGTTTATTCAACACCCTGAGAGACTCAAGAAGCCTATGATTAAGAAAGAGGGCAAGTTTGTTGAGGTTAGTTGGGATGAAGCTCTGGACTATGTTGCCAACAAGTTTAAGGAAATCAAAGAAGCCCACGGGTCAAGCGCTTTAGGATGCTTGAGCTCTGCAAAATGCACCAACGAAGAAAACTATGTTATGCAAAAGTTTGCACGAGCCGTTTTTAAAACCAATAACGTTGACAACTGCGCAAGGTTATGCCATGCCTCAACTGTCGCTGGTTTAGCCGCTGCGTTTGGTAGTGGAGCGATGACGAACTCCATCAATGAAGTTTTGGATGCCAAGGTCATTTTGGTAACAGGCTCCAACACCACAGAACAACATCCGATTATGGGTGGAAAAATTTTACAGGCCAAAGAGAAAGGCGCCAAACTCATAGTTGTTGACCCTCGAGAGATCCAGTTAGCCAAGTTTGCAGACATTCACTTGAGGCAGTTGAGCGGAACTGATGTACTTTGGCTTAACAGTTTTATGCATGT
>QYYE01000086.1 GCA_003589585.1 Candidatus Bathyarchaeota archaeon | reverse complement strand
TAACACATCAAGACCCACAACGTTCAACAGGTCGTGCAGTCCTGAGGTTGTATGCAGGTGGATTTGTTTTATCGGTCCCACAAAGTCACAGGCTTTCTGGAGCGTTTTACAAATCAGGTCAGGTGACGCTGTAAGGCTGTTGTGGCCAAAGCTGGGTTCATCGATAGACACTACTTTGGTTTCGATGTACTTGTTGTTTAAGATGGAGTTTTTGGCGAAACGATTGATTGTTTCAGCAAATTCCGCTAACACGTCTGGGAAAGCCGTGGTTCCGACCTCAAGCAAATACTGCTCAAGGGGTCCAAAAATTGAGACTCGCAATTGAATTTTTTTGCCGAATTCTTCGCTTAGACTTTTTGCTTCTTGATTGATTACATGGACTTCTGGGAGAACGGCTTTTTCTCTCTCAACCGTAAAGGTGCCCTTTTCCATCGCTTCATGGATGGCGTCGCCGACTTGTTTTACCCCATTGTACTGTTGAGGAAAGTTTACCACGTCTAAGCCAGTGGCGAGTTTTTTCCTAAATGAGTCGATGACGATTTGATAGTAGTTTTTTTGTGTGAATTCGTCTTTGGCGGGGTCTTTGCCGTTGATTATGGCTTCTCTTGCAAGCTTGTAGGCTTTAATGAAGGTTTCTCGGTTTGTGTTGTTTGGCAATGGGAAGCTGCCTATGTCATCGACTAAAGCGTTCATAAGGTACTATTCGCTTTAGAAATCTATTAAAGCTAATCCTACTTTTAAACCGCTGAAAGGTATGACTCCTATGTTCGAATGCATATTCTGCCAAATAGCCCGCAAAGAAGCGCCTGCAAGCGTGGTTTACGAGGATGAGCAAGTTATCGCTTTCTTAAGCAACCGTCCCGTGAACATTGGGCACACTCTTGTTGTCCCAAAGAAGCATTATGAGAATATTTACGGTATTCCTGAAGATGAAGCCGCTTACCTGTTTAGAATTGCCAAGCGAATTACTCACGCGGTAAAAGATGCCGTGAACGCTGAGGGCATAAGACTTGTGCAAAACAACGGAGAGGTCGCGGGACAAGTGGTTTTTCACCTGCACGTGCACGTTATCCCCATGAAACCGCACAATATGTTCCGCCACGACAACGGTTACCGAGAACCAGAAGACCTAGAAAAAGACGCTGAAAAAATAAGACCCCTAGTTAGGGAACAACCACCAGGCTGATTCTCTAAGAAGATTACACTTAAATGCAGTTTTTGCGTTATTGATTTTTGTAACACGCTTCCCTCAATAGGGACTGCAACAATTTAATTGCAGACCAAGCTGCCAAAGCGCTGGTCCGCGGATTCTCAGGATGCGGCTCATTTGCAAACCGCAAAAACATCTCGCCAAAACGCCACTTCACCGCAATCTCATGCGTGTTCCGCGTAACCGCTGGGTCAGCAATCACCCTCACCCGCACCTTCACAGGCTTAACCGTCAAAGCCAAAGTAGCTGCAACATTCATCTCTCTAGGGAAAAGCCGTGCAGCCTCTTGTGCATATCCCTCGTAGATGACTTTTTCTTCCTTGTCGGCGGTTTCAAGTGCTTTGGGGTTTTTGCGTGAAGTTAACGTGACCTCGTCTATGCCTGCGTTAGCTGCACTTGAGAGCGCGTCTAACCCGCCGATGGCGCCCGAAGGCACGTGAACCTTGCTGAAGTCAACGTCTAAGTCTAAGAGGGCGCCTGTGCTCATGACAATCAGCTCTATGCCTTCAGCTACGATTTTTGAGGCATATTCTTTAACAGCTTGCTGGGAAGCTGCTTCCACAACAACTTTGGGCTTAGACTCAAGCAATTCCTCAACGCTGCCAACCATGGTGACGGGAAAATCAAGCGAGCCCTTCAGCTTCTCAGCTTTTGAGGCGTCAGAGTCGTAAATGACCAGTTCGTCGCATTCCACAATTTTGCGCTCTATGGCTTCCGCCAGAACAGTGCCGATGGCGCCGCAGCCTATCAACCCGATCTTCTTGGCTTCCCCATCTGATGTCATGCGTTTACACCTCTAATACTCAGCTACCAAGTACACGTCATATTGGCCGACTTGCCTGCCTTCAGAGCGTTTCTCAGCAACAACGTTGAAGTTGGAAACTTTGAGCGTTCCAGCAATATCGCCGCCGCCTGAACGGACCACACTGGCGTTCTCTTCACTGCCAGCATAGACTGTCAGGGTTTTAACTGGGGCATTAAGCGGCATCTTCTTTTCTGCCTTGTCATGGCGAACCTCACCCATAATGGCTACCAGCAAATCCCCAGCTTTCTCCGCTGCCTCGTCCACAAGCGCCGCATTAAATTCTGGCCAAGCTGAAACCTGCAGGCTCTTAAAGCCCTTGTCTTCAGCGTACATGTACTGGTAAATTTCCTCTGTTAGATGCGGAACCACGGGCGCCAGCAACTGCAGCACGCGGTAGAGCACCTCGTAGAGCGTGTATTGGGCTGCTAACCGTTTTGCTTCTCCGTGCACGGCTGGGTTGTATAGTCGGTCTTTGACTGCTTCAACGTAGTAGTCGCAGAAAACGTGCCATGTGAAGTTGCGTATATCCTCGACGGCTATGTTAAACTGGCATTTCTCGAAGGCTTCAGTGACCTTCTTTGTGAGGGTTTCGGCTTTGCTGATTATCCACTTATCCAGTGGCTCAAACTCAATGTTCGCTTTCTTGTCGGGTTTGTAGTCGGCTAAGAGTTTGCTGGTGAAGCCCGAAACATTCCACAACTTAACCAGAAAGCGCCTGCCATACTCAACATCCTGAGCGCGATAAGGAATGTCTGAGCCTGTTGCACCTCCTCCAGCTGCCCACTGACGAGTGGCATCAGCCCCATTCTTGTTTAGCACTTCAGGCGCCGCAACATAATTCCTAAGCGACTTGCTCATTTTTTTGCCGTCTGCGCCCAGCACCATGCCGTTGATTAGGCAGCTCTTGAAGGGTTTTTCTTCAAAGAGGGCTAAGTGCCTAACCATCAGGTAATATGCCCAAGTGCGGATAATATCGGTGCCTGACGGGTGAATGTCAGCTGGAAACAGCCATCGCCAATCGGCTCGGTCAGGCCAGCCCGCGTGCACAGCGCAGGTGATTGAGGAATCCATCCATGTATCAAAAACATCCTGTTCACCAGTAAAGTCGGTGCCGCCGCATTTGGGGCACTTATCGATGCGTGGCTTCTCCATTTTCGGGTCAATAGGCACCCAATCCTCCTGCGCCAAAATTAACTCGCCGCAACTCTTGCAATACCAGACAGGAATGGGCGTGGCAAATAGGCGTTGGCGGCTAATCACCCAGTCCCAATCCAGCGATTTCGCCCAGTCAGTTAAGCGCGTCTTCATGTAATCAGGATACCAAACAATCTCGTCTGCTGCTTTCTCCACAGCGTCGGTTAGCGCCATGGTTTTCATGAACCACTGTTTGCGCTCCAAAATCTCTACATGTGCCTTGCATCGGTCGCAAAGTCCGACTTCATGGGTGATTTTCTCGGTTTTCTCAAGCAACCCTGCGTCTTGGAGGTCTTGGACTATGGCGGCTCGTGCTTGGTTAATGTATAAGCCTGCGTATTTGCATCCTGCTTCTGTGATTTTTCCGTTCTCAGTTAGCAGTCGGATAACTGGGAGCTTGTGTTTTATGACTGTTTTAACGTCTTCCTTGTCACCGTAAGTGCAAATCTGCACTACGCCGGTGCCGAAGGCTGGATCCACGCATTCATCACCTATTATGGTTACCGTGCGGTTCATCAATGGTACGCCGATTTTTCTGCCAATATATTTGCTGTAGCGTTCGTCTTTGGGGTTGACTTCCACGGCAACGCAGGCAGGGATAAATTCTGGACGTGTAGTTGCTATAAGCAGGTATTCATTGCTGCCCTCAAGTGGAAAGCGTATGTAATGAAGGGTGCCTTCGCGGGTCTGGTAGTCCACTTCTGCATCAGCTATGGCGGTTTCGTCTCTGGGACACCAGTTCACAGGATGCGTCCCCTGAAACATGAAACCCTTCTTGTGCAGCAAGATGAAGCTGAGTTGTGTGCGTTTCCAGTAGTCAGGGTCCATGGTGCGGTACTCGGTGGTCCAGTCGATACTGCAGCCCAATTTGAGGATGCCTTCCTTCATCATGGCAATATACTTCTCTACGAGTTCTATGCACCATTTGCGGAACTGGTCAGGCGGCACGTCTCGTTTGCGGATGTTTCTGGCTTTTTCCACTTGGATTTCTATGCCCAAGCCATGGCAGTCCCAGCCCTGAGGAAACAGCACGTTGTAGCCCTTCATGCGTTTGTAGCGGGCGACTATGTCAAAGTATGTCCAGTTGAGCACGTTGCCCATGTGCAGTTCGCCTGATGGGTAAGGCGGCGGAGTGTCTATGCTGTAGGGGACTCGAGCTTTGTCATTCCAGTCGTACTGGTAGATGCCTAACTCTTCCCATTTGGCTTGCCACTTAGCTTCAATTTCGGCAAACTTGTATTCTCTAGGCAAAGGCTGCATGCGTTTGTAACCTCGTTAATGCGATGGCTTAGGGAAAACAAGAAAATAACCTAAAAACATTACCCTAATGAAAAATAGAGAATGAAGCATTTTTCTAATCGACTCCCCAAAGTGCCGACCAACAACATATGTTAAGGAGAATTACACAAAAACCATCGACTATCCTAGAATCAAGCCGTCCCTAATGCAACAGAGCAACTTGTGGCAGATTGCACAACCAGAGCAAAGCCCAAACCCGAATCGGGTAACAAAAAACTGAAAGCAGCACAACCTGTTGGTTGTTGTGGGAGAGAGGGAGCCTATGCCAACAACATCTACTAAAGAAAAAGCAAAGCACCAGCAAAACTAATATGCAACATTACAACACTATTCCATAACAAAGGTCTATGGGGAGCTGGGAACCACCCGGCTGAGAGGACGGCTAATTGCTGTCGACCCAATGAACCTGAACCAGGTAATACTGGCGGAGGGAAAAAAGCACTTGAATACTAGAAATCAATCTACAAATCAGAAACATAGGAAACAAATTTTCTCAACCAAGACTCTAGCAGAAATAATAATAATGGTGGCATTGGCAGGTGCATTAAGCCTCATCAGCCACAGTTTCTTTAGTCTGCCTCAGGGAGGCTCCATAAACCTTGGGATGATACCTATCTTTTGGCTGGCTCTTCGGAGAGGCTGGAAAGTAGGCATTTTTGCAGGAGCTGTTTTTGGGGTTGTTGACCTTGCCATCGAACCATTCATCGTCCATCCTGCGCAGTTCCTCCTTGATTACCCAATACCTTTCGCACTCCTTGGAATAGCAGGGTTCTTCCAAAAATACCCAGTTGTCGGCGTTGCTATGGGTGGTATAGGACGATTTGTTAGCCACTTCATATCAGGTGTGGTTTACTTTGCTGAATTCGCTCCAGAAGGCATGAGCCCCATAGTTTATTCAGCCCTATACAACGGAACCTACCTTATACCAAGCATTATAATATGTGTTATCATAATTGGTGTAATGCAGAAAAGCAAAGTCCTCGACATTTACCTTTGAGGTTCCAGTAGATATGGGTAAACTTGCCCCAAATGAACTACAGAAACTACTAAGCTGCATCAGAAAAGACGAGCGTGTGCTTGTTCCACCCATGATAGGGTATGATGCAGGCGTGCACCTTTTAGATGACAAATACTTGGTTGTAGCGTCTGACCCATGCACTGGGGTTCCTGAAGAATGGTTCGGGTGGCTACTTGTTAATTATGCGGCTTCGGATGTGGCGCTTTTCGGCGCTAAACCACAATTCTGCACTATTAACCTGCTGGGGCCACGACCAACCCAGCCTGAGTGCTTTCAAAAAGTGATGGCGCAAACATGCAAAGCCGCCGATGAATTGGGTATAGCCATCGTGCGGGGACATACAGGCATGTATGATAGCCTTAAAGAAATTGTTGGAGTCTGCACCGTCTATGGAATCGTGAAACCTAAAAAGCTGATTACTCCAGGAAACGCAAAGCCAAGCGACCTAATAGTGTGTACTAAGCCTTTGGGTTTGGAAACAGTCACTAACTTCTCGCTAATCCACAAGGCGTTGGCACGAAAGCTCTTCGGCGCTAAAAAGCAGCAAGAATTTGCCAGGCTAGTTTACATGCAAAGCTGCGTAAAAGAAGCCCGGCAATTAGCTGACATTAAAGGTGTCCATGCGATGCATGATGCAACTGAAGGCGGATTCGCAACGGCGCTCAACGAGTTGGCTGAAGCTTCAAACGTAGGGTTTAGTGTTAACTGGGAAAAAATCGACGTTCCAGATGAGGCTTTGGTGCTTAAAGAACATTTTAAGCTTAGTGATGAACAGGTGTTGGCGATGTCTTCAACGGGCATGATTTTGGCAGCCGTTGACCCTCAAGCGCAAGAAAAAGTCAAGGCAGAATTGCAGAAACTTGGGCTTTCAGCGTCTTTCGTAGGTGAATTCACCGAGAGTAAAGAGCGAGTTCTTGTTAGGGGCAAAAAGAAAACGGCTTTTCCAAGCCAAGCGGACGACCCTTACACTATGATGCTTGCTAACACTGCTACTTCTTGATTTCGGAGAGCATAAACTTTACGATTTCATCGGCAATATTGACTTTCGCGACTGCTTGCAAGCCTTTCCAGCCTGGTTGACTATTCACGTCTACGATGCGTGGTCCTTGTGGTCCTTCAAGGATGTCTACGCCTGCAACTTTGCAGCCTACTGCCTGGGCGGATTTTACGGCTAGCTCTTCGAATTCTTCACTAATTTGGGCAGGCGCCGGTCTTGCCCCTCGGCTATAATTGGTTTTCCAGCCTTCCGCAACACGTCGCATCGAAGCAATCACACGGTCACCAACCACAAACGCGCGTATGTCAGAATGCCAATGCTCGACAAATTCTTGCATGTAGATTACGCCGTGGTGGAAGGTTATGGCTTTAAAGACGGTGTCAGCAACGTCTACGTCAACGATGCGTGTTGCTCCTTGCCCTCTGGAACCAAAAATCGGCTTGACAACAACGTCGCCGCCTAGTTCGTTGAAGGCTTTCAGTGCTTCGTTAACGCTCTCTGTCGCCAGCGTGCGCGGTACAGGGATACCCTCGTCCTCAAGGATTGCTAAAATGTCATATTTGTCAACGCAGTGCTCGATGGCGGTCGGCGGATTAACCATATAGAAGCCTTGGCGTTCAAGCTTGTAGAGCATGTCCATTCGGAAAACTAGTTCCTCAAGTGAGCCTCGTCCGATGGGGCGGATGATGAGCGCGTCTAAGTCTTCTGTTATGTTTGTGTTGTTGACTTTGAAGTAAGGTTTGTAGGCTAATCTTGCAACAAGTCGTGGGAATGTGAAGCACTCATAGGGTAGGCCCCTTTTTGTTAGGGCTTCGCGTACTTGCGTGGAGCTCCATGCTTCCATGTTTCGCGTCATTATTCCGATTTTCACTGTTTGGTCCTCGCCTTAGTCTATGGAGAGATGCTTATCAATTGTGCTCTTAAAGTTTCTGTGAGCGATGGTGTCTTTGTACTATCATTAAGCCTTTCAGGTTAATCTTGCTTCTTGTCCAATCATTTGCTTTGTAAGATTAGCGTTCTGTTAGTTCTTCCATGCATAACTCGCAGGATACGGCAGTTTCAACTACATAAAAGCAGTGCCTTTTTTAATTTTCCGATTTAGTCAGCACTCGTTTCTTCTTACAATCTCCCTCGAGCATGCTTTCCGCCTAATTGTTTAAGGCCTTTTTTAGTCAATAAACAATCAAATCGCTAATCTATAATTATGTCTTGCACCAGTTACGCACTTTTATCCCCGTTTCTCGGTAACAAAAATCTCTTTGTTGCTGCTTGTGGCGTCTTGCACTACCAGTGCGCAAACCAAAGCCAACGCAGAAATCAAGAAACAAATGGCAAAGCAAACCGCTGGTTGTTGTGGAGGGGAGGGGGGTCACCAACATCTGCTATGGTAAAAACATAATAAAACAAAAATTTGACTACAGACTACAATAGCACTAGAAACCTACCGCAAAAACTCTCAGCGCCAAAACAGGCAAAACCACCGCTAAACCAAACAAGACAGACGTCAACCACATAACCCTCAAAGCCTTCATGATGTGTTCAGGAGACATTGCATGGTCATCGCCCAAAGCGTAATACCCCTGCTTTTCCAACTGAATATTCAACGCTCCAGCCATGGCAGAAATGGTCCAGCCAGCATTTGGACTTGCAGTCTTATTTTTATCCCGCATAAGAATTCGCCGGGATTCCCGCCAGTTTTCGCCTAAAAGCCCTGATGCAGCGACCATCAAAACCGCCGTTAATCTAGACGGAATATAATTTGCCCATGTATCCAAGTGTGCTGAAAACCACCCGATATTGCGGTACTCAACGGTTTTGTAGCCAACCATTGAATCTAGTGTGTTAATCACTCGATAAACAAAAGCCCCTGGAACACCCAAAAAAGCATAAAAAAGGAACGGCGATGTTATCCCGTCAGTGGTACTCTCCGCTATAGATTCAACTGCTGCGGAAATTATCTGCTTCTCGCTAAGCTTGCTTGGGTCACGCCTAACTATAAACGGTAACCACTTTCGAGCCTCATCCAAATCACCATTTTTTAGAGCTTTGGCAATTGGTTTAGTGTAATACCCCATGCCCTTCACAGCAAACGTTGCCTTAAACAAAACCGCCCCAGCGATGACGAAGGGTATGGAGCCGAAGGATTGCCGAAGCCAAAACAGCAAAACCAACG
>QYYE01000085.1 GCA_003589585.1 Candidatus Bathyarchaeota archaeon | reverse complement strand
CAAACTACCCCATTCTTCAAGCGATTGAGGAGGCTCAAATCCTGGTCTTAGCATCTCCAGCATGGGGCTTGGGAAAGGCGTGAAAACGTACATTTCGATGTGCTGGGTTTTCTTATTTGCTTCTTTTAGGTCATCCATCACTTTGAAGGTTTGATAGAGGTCCTCTTTGGTTTCGGTGGGGTAGCCGCTCATCCAAAAGACATAAGGCTCAATTGAAGGCGCCCAACGCTGTAGGTTCTGCAAAGCTACTGCCATCTGATTTGGCGTTATGTCTTTTCTTATTAAAGAGAGAAGCCGTGGGGAGCCTGTCTCAGCGCCAAAATTCAGCTCCTTGCAGCGTGACTCCTCAAGCAGAGAAACAAACTCTCCCTCATAACTGGCGAGGTAGTCGAACCTGCAGTTTGCCCTCCAAGGCGTTTCCAATCCGTTTTGAATCTTGCCCCTGCAGATTTGAGCTACTCGCTCTTTGTCAACAAAAAAATTGTCATCAATGATGTCGATACATTTGATTTTTGGGAATTCTTGTTTCATGGTTTTTATTTCTTCAAGCACTCGCTGTGGGCTTTTGCCTCGCCAAACACTCTTGTTAACAATTGAATTATAGCAAAAACCGCACCTGTGAGGGCATCCCCTGCTCGTTTGAATGTGAACACGGCCAGCCTGCAGGGAAGGGTACCGTTCTTTGGGCAGCAGGTGGTAAGGGAGGCTTAGGGGCAGAGTGCTTGGGTCAATGAATTCGCGGTCGGGAGTGCTTACTGTTTTGCCGTTGTGTTTGTATGTTAGGCCCTTAACGTTGTCTAAGGGTTGGCTATTGCAGAGTTTGTTTGCAAGTTCCACAATGGTTGCTTCGCCTTCACCCCGAACCACAATATCAACCAATTCATGTTGAACTGTTTGCTCTGGCAAAAGAGTGGGGTGAACGCCGCCCCAAACAACAGGACAATTAGGTAGTTCAGCCTTTACTTTTTTGGCAAACTCCAGCCCGTATTTTATTTGGTGTCCGCTCATAGAGGTTATTCCGGCAAAAACCGGGTTGCCTACACTGAAGTTGCGGTAATCATCAATTCGCATGTCTAGAATGCGTACGTTGTAGCCTTCGTTTAGTAATGGGCTGGCTAGATGCAGAAGGGCTAAAGGAACTTGAGGGTTTGGCGCATGATGTTTGCCAGGAAAAACCAAAAGGATGTCTCTGTCTGATATGTAACTGTTGTTGGTTGATTGCAAAAAATAAATCCTCACTAGAATAGTTTGCGGTCAGCGTTATATTTTTGTCTACAATCGTTTTTCAAGAAACAATTGTGTGCAAACAAAAAGGGTTACTAAAACGGTCTGCTTAGAGAAAGAATAGTACTAATAAACAAACTATACAACAGTTAATTCAAAGGTATAGTATTTGGAAAAATTTTTATTGCATATCTAACCTACCCTTATAGGCGAGGAGAGTAATAAGATAGTAAACTCTATCGACGTTGCTCAAAAGCCTATCAAACAGGCAATCCCTTTAGTACATAACTTAAAAACGTATGCAAGTGCTTCTCAAGACAAGGCTTTGAGTAATCAAAACACAGATTTACTTAAAGAGTTAGGAGTAAGCCATCACCAGTTTCAAGTACTATTTAACAATCTTCCTCAAGGCGTTGCCCTCTGCAAAATAGTAACTGATGAAAAGGAAGCGCCAGTCGACTTCATTCATCTAGAAGTTAATCCAACCTATGAAGAAATTCTCGGTTTAACAAGAAAACAGCTCGGAAAGAAGTTTGGCGATTTTTATTCTGAATTTAGGGAGAACACTGCTCAGTGGTTAAATGCTTATGGCAAAGTAGCCCTGACAGGTGTACCAGAACATTTTGAAATTTACCGTAGACAAGGGGGCAAGTATTTTCAAGTTTATGCTTATAGCCTAAAGAAGGGTTATTTTGTTTCAGTTATCATGGATATTACTGAGCAAAAAAGAAGTGTTGCACAGGAAATTGCTGAGCGCAGGAAAACCGAGCTTGACCTTAAAGAAAGCGTGGAAAAATATCAATATCTTGTAAAACATGCCCCTGCAGGCATATACGAGATAGATTTTAACGGTCCGAAATTTATTAGCGTAAACGAGGTTATGTGCCAAATCCTCGGATATTCAGAGCAGGAACTGCTTGCTAAAAATCCATTCGACCTTCTCTATGATGAAAGCAGAAAACGTTTCCAAGAAATAATCACTAAGATTTTAAATGGGAAAAAAGTGGATGATTCGGTTGAGTTCCACGTTAAAACAAAGGATGGTCATGGAATATGGGCTTTCTTAAACGTCAAGTTAGCTTACAAAGATGGAAACCCTGAAGGTGCATTCGTAATTGCGCATGATATTACGGCAAGCAAGAAAGCACAACAAGAGCTGATCTTTGCAGAAAAAAGATACCGCAGGCTCTACGAGACAACCCAGGATGGAATTATGGCACGGGATTTGAAGGGTCGAGTGATTGACTGCAATACAGCTTATGCTAATATGTTGGGCTACACAAAAAAGGAGCTAAAGCGCCTTAGTGTTCAGGATTTACTGCCTGAAAAATGGCATGAGCAAAGAGAAACAGTCGTCAACAAAGTACTAGAAACTGGGCGTTCAATTCTTTTTGAAAGAGAATACAAACGCAAGGACGGCTCCATATTTCCGGCATCTGTGAGAACCTGGCGGTTAACAGATGAAAAAGGAAAATTGGTGGGCATATGGTCGATTGTTCGTGACATAACCGAGCAAAAGACACATCAAAAAGATTTGGAAAACCACGCGGGCATCTTGGAAAAAATCATTGATGACCGAACAAAGCAACTTAAAGATACTGAACGCTTAGCCGCTATTGGGCAGACCGCGGGCATGGTGGGACATGACCTTCGCAATCCCCTGCAGACAGTAATCGGTGAATTGTACCTAGCAAAAAGTGAAGTAGAATCGCTTCCGGTAAGTGAACAAAAAACCAGCCTGCAGGAAAGCATACGTACCATAGAAGAGCAAGCCATTTACATGGATAAAATTGTTTCTGATTTACAAGCGTTCGTTAAACCCGTTAAACTAGACAAGCAGATAATAGACCTCAAACAGCTTGTTAGCAGCGTGCTGGAAACGGTCGCCATACCCGAAAATATTCAGGTTGAAACCTTAGTCGAGAGTGAAGTTAACCAAGCGAATGCTGACCCTCAACTCTTCAAGCGAGTCCTTATCAATTTAGTAACTAACGCAGTACAAGCCATGCCAGACGGTGGCAAACTAACAGTAACCTTACAATCTAATAGAGAAGGGCAAGTGTCAGTGACAGTGAATGACACAGGCATTGGTATACCTGACGAAATTAAACCTCAAATCTTTACTCCCCTTTTTACCACAAAATCTCGAGGGCAAGGGTTCGGCTTAGCCGTCTGCAAACGAGTAATGGAAGCACATGGCGGCACCATTACCTTCCAAAGCACCGCAGGGAAAGGGGCAAAATTCACAATAGTTTTCCCAGCCAATTAGGGCTCAACCAATTCCTTTTTCTCTTTTGTACCCTTCAATTTTTGTTTAACGCTGTAAATGAAAACTAAAAACCAAAAGGAAACAGTTACCCATCCCAACGCAAAACCAATAACGTTCCCCAATAGGTGATATGCTAATACAAAGCCAACGATGGAGGTAAATGTCAGGAAAGAACCAACCACACTAAATCCACGAAGCACGTTTCTGTTTTTTATGACCGCTCTTAGCATCAAAAGTAAAGCTGCAAAGTTCACTATACTTGCATAATCGATAATTAAATTAGCTAACGCCAAAGTATCCATTTTTAACGACCTTTTCCCCAAGCAACACGGTTTGCCACAACTTAAGACTATCGCAACATCAAGCTCTAAGATGTAAATTACCTTAAATCCATCATTCACCATTGGTTAACAAATCCGCAAAGAGAGGGGTGAAAAAACAAAAATGATTTCACGAGATTGCGATGGTTGCGGATTGCAAAAGCCATGCATAAAACGCTACCGCAAAGTTACTGCAGGCGAGAAAGTTTACTGCCCAGACGGAACAGCACACCTAGTAGACTACGCAAGTATAGCATAAACTACAATGGGAGTAGTTAAAAGCTGGAGACGCATAGAGATACTTTGGCTACTGGTAATGTCAGAGACTAAAAAAAGCGTTGAAAAAGCCGCAGAAGTGCAGGCTGTTAACTTGCCATGCGGTTGCGTGTACCAAGATAAAGGCTGGATACTTACAAGAATCAACGAATGCGAATACCACAAGCGAAAGCGAACCACGAAGCGGCCATATAGACCAAAAGCTGAATGCGTAAGACCATAACCAAACCTAGCGCTTTCTTTTGGAGTGTTGTGTCGGCAACGGATTTAGGGATGTTGAAATAAAATCAAGCTTTACATGGTTTCACATCCACACCATGGCGTTTTCAACATGGGGCTATGTTGGGGGGTAGAGAAAAATGTATATTTCACACAGAAACAGGCGTAGGAAAAGGTTGCAGCCGCAAAAAGCAACCGCCCCCAATTGCCGTCTTGTGGCACCGCAGAAACCGCCACACCCACACAAAGAGCGACAACAAAAAATAGCCTTAAGCGTTCATTCCCTTAGGACAAGGAAAACTTGACCCTGCTGATATAGGCTCCTTATGGTTCCATTGCGAAGTGGTCCTTAGGCTTAATCTTAAAGTGTTTTTCCATAACAGATTTAACGCTCAAAGTGGAAATTTGAAGCACCTTGACAACTTCAGAAGCCTTCCGCGAACAGAAAAAAAACAAACGTTCCCAACGAAAGGCAACGCGCATCGTTCTGCAAGTAGGAATCATGATTGCTCTTTTTGCAGCGCTTTTCTATTATGTATTTGCAACCTCAAGCAGCGAGGGCGTTACCTTCATTGACGTTTTAACAAACATCAAAATGGAGTATCTTTTGCTTGCATTCCTCTCATACTTAGCCATTAACGTGCTATTTACTATTCGCCTTCAGCGTGTACTAAGAAGGGAGGGCATCAAAACTTCCTTCACCAAAACCCTCCTCGCTCAGTATGCCGGCATGTTAACAAGCGATGTTACTCCCGCACGGTCAGGCTACATATTAACGCCCGTTTACCTCAGAGACCAAGGTGTCCCAGCCCCCGTAAGCCTTTCGGGAATTTTAGGAATCCAGTCAGTCGAGTTTTTAATCAAAGTTTTAGGCGGCACACTAGCCTTAATCTTCTTGGTGCAAATGGTTCCTTTGACTCAGGAAATTTTGATTTTAGCAATTTTGGGTGTGAGTCTCATGCTTATCGGCGGAATAGTACTAGCCGCCATGAGCTGGTCCCAACGCGTCATCGGCATAGTTCAAAAAATCACTAACCACAAGTTACTCAAACGGTTCACTGGCGGCTTGATGGACAAACTTGAAGAATACGCCGTCAACGCCAAGAAAACACGCAAAGCCTTCCCCGAAATCCTATCTTTATCATTTGCATGCTGGATTTTTAAAGGGTTAGAATGGTTCTTTTTAGGTTTAGCCTTAGGAATAATTCTCAACCCCAACTTTGCCGTAGCATGGCTTGCCTTCTTCCTAATCCACCCATTGGTTACAGCTCTAGGTTTTGCACCTACCCCGGCTGGAATGGGCGCTCAGGAATGGGGCATAGTCATCGTCTTACAATTATTCGGCATTGCATCAGTTACAGCTCTTTCCTTTGCCCTATTGGCTCGTGGACTGCTAGTAATTGAGGACCTCATAGGCGTGCCACAGATAGTGAAAACTTCAAGCATCTTGTTTACCAAGAAAAAAAATCAAACAAACGCCAAAATGCCAGTGCAAGATTAAGCATTTCACTTTTTAGCCAGGAGTTTATCAATTCTAACGGTCATTTAGTTGTAAGCAATACTGGTGTTGAATTGAAAAGCGATTTTTTAGTCCGAGAAGCAACTCAGGACGACAGGGAAAAAATTAAGGAAATCATAGACCTGTCTTTTCCAAGGTTCTTCCGCTACTTTGCCAACCAAAGCATATTAGAACCTGATGAGCCACTGATCGTAAGCGAGGGGGAAGGAGTTATCGCAGGTTTTGCAAAATTAATCGAATTTCATGTCGGCAAAGGCAAGTTCGGCTGCATCTTATGGCTCGCTGTTCATCCTGCATATCGCCGTAGGGGAGTTGCGCTGACTTTAACAGTTTCCAGCGTAGAATACTTAAGAGCTCATGGTGCAATAGCGGTTTTTGCTTCTACCCAAAGAAGGAACCCTGGAGCTCTGGCAACCTTAAGCAAAGCCAACTTTAAACAGGCAGGGTTTTTGGGGTTATGTCGGCTTTTTGGTTTTCGATTGATTAGTTTTTACAGACAGATTTGGTATGCACCAGGTGAAGTGGTATTAACGCATGCATAGCAGAGGCTAAGGGTCCGTTGCCCCTCTTAGTTTTAGGGAATAATAATAACCTTTTCAAATTCACTTGTTCGGGCTTGCCACTTAAATTTGTTTAGATATGAATCAAATTCCAATAATATTATGCAAATAAGAGTCAAGATTAAATTTAAACGCCACACAATTTTTCGTTCGCGAGAGTAAGGAGTGAGCCATAGCATGCATAGGGATTATTCTTTAATAGGGGTCACAGTTAGTGCAAAATTATCACAACCAATGAAGAAACTAAGAAGAGGCCGTACAGGTTCTATGCATGCAAAAACTCTAGTAGCGGTTTTAATTGCGTTCCTATTTTTGGCGAGCACAGCCTCGTTTGCACAAGCCCAAACATATGTCTTTGCTACTAAATGGGGCGGCCCTGGCAGTGGCAGTGCTGACGGATACTTCAACAAGCCTTACGGTGTTGCCGTTGATAAAGCAGGTTACGTCTATGTAGCCGACACGAACAATAATCGTGTCCGAAAATTCAATAGTAGTTCAGGCGGTTTAGTTGATGAGTGGGGGAGCGGTGGTTCTGCCAATGGAGCATTTAACCATCCCTATGGTATTGCCGTTGACAGCACAGGTTATGTCTACGTGGCAGACACTCTCAATCATCGCATACAAAAATTTACTTTGGAATCAATCATCCTGTTCCAGAAGGACCCATCAGCACAGTAACAATTGCCAGCGCAATGGCTGCCGTAGCCACATATGCAGGAATCAAGCTTCACGCCACCCGAAAATTCCATATGCCGCTTCCTCAATAGGCAAACAATTTCCAACTGCACCACCATTACCCTAACTTGATAGCACCACAACAGACTCAACACACACAACTTACCAAACACAAAAACCCATCCACCCAAAATTGAACACAACAATTGCATCCAACGAGAAAAGAAATTCGAATTCCTAATTAGAAATCTTTATTAAGACTCAATACTTACTATAACGGGTCGTGTAAGTGAGGGATGACTGTGAGATTTAGGGGGAATTGTGGGCGTGTTGTGTCTTTTTTGTCTGGTGTGTTGATTGGGGGTTTTGAGTTTGTTTTGGTTGTTTGTCAGTGGCTGTTGGTTTGTTTGGGTGTTTTTAGGGGCGGTTGTTTGAGTTTTGATGCTGGGGGTTTTGCTTTTTTGTTTGGGTTTGAGGTGGGGGAGGTTGATTGGGTTGGGGAAGTTTAGTTTGCGGCGGTTTCTTTGGAGCAGGCGTGGTTTGGGTGCGCCTGTTGGCAACTTGATTATTTTGGTTGCTGCGGTTATACTTTCAAGCACCGTTGTGCTGTTTGCCACCAACGTGACCAGCAGCCAGGTCCAGAAAGAGAAAATGTACATTGCAACCAGCCATGTCTGGTACGTCAACAGCTCCACAAGCATAGCCGCCATAGCCATATCAGACACTGGACCCACCGACATAGTCCTAAACAAAATTGACGTGAAGGGCTTGCAGTGCGAGTGGAACGGCACCTCCAACTATGTGGTTTATTGCAAAATCAATGGAACAATGCCAGGTGACTTGCCGTTAGTTACAAGCATTAACCGCTCAGGCAACACGACAATAAACATTGGGGAACAACCCTACATCTTTGAGGCTGCTGGTGAAGGCTTAACAATCAAATCAGGCTGGTCCATAGCCTTCTACATAGTCATACCCAACCGCGTCATGGTCTACGACCTGTCAACACCACTGCGCATGGTAATTACAACAACCCAAGGAGTATACTGCACCGAAACTCTGGTACAAACCGCATGATCCCTGTCTTTTCTATTTTAGAACTTTACCGCATATTTATTTGACAAGCAGAAGATGGTCGGGAGAGCAGGATTTGAACCTGCGACAGCTCGGTATCTGTGGCCTGCACAGGCTAGAATGAAGCCCACCGTGGGTAGACCTCTACAGCGTCTCCACCAGCTAAGCAAGTTAGCCAGCTCGAGAGCTCTGCCAGGCTGAGCTACCTCCCGACAAAAACTAAAAAGATTAGACAAGAGAATTTATGTGTTGCGATTTTAAAGGTCAAGTCTTCCCTTTAAGAAATCGAAATTTTGATAAGTACTCATGCCAAATGAGTGCTTAGCGGTATTCTGTACGGTTAAAATTAAATTTCTTTCTGCTTACTACTAAAATATGGACAACTTCAATTACGCTGAATGGGTGCCAGCTGGGCGTCTAGTTAAGGGTTTAGTAGCAATGGTTTTTGCAATTATTCTTTTTGTAACTTTAGCCTTGTTTATATTTATCGGAGTATCGGTTGAAAGTATAGCTTCAGCTGCAATCAGCTGGATTCTCTTCACCTTTATCCTTCTAATATACTGGAATTTAAGAGGACTTCAGATACAAATAAGCAAGGACAGACTTATTGTT
>QYYE01000084.1 GCA_003589585.1 Candidatus Bathyarchaeota archaeon | reverse complement strand
CGGTGGATGGCAGCCCTATTTGGGATTACACCACGGGCGGCGGCATAGCGTCGGGTCCAACGGTTGAGGAAGGAGTGGTTTTTATGGGCTCTTATGACAGCAAAATCTATGCTCTAGATGCAAAAGATGGCGGTTTCAAGTGGAGTTTTACAACAGGCGACTTGGTTATCGCGCGCCCCGCTGTAGCCGGGGGCAGGGTTCACTTCGGTTCTTGGGATGGCAAACTTTACACCTTAAACTCAAAGGATGGCGGGGTTTTGTGGAGTTTTATAACTGGCGGCAAAGTTGATTCTTCTCCCGCTGTCGCAGGCGGTGTGGTTTACGTGGGCTCGCATAACGGAATCGTTTACGCGCTAAATGCTTCTACAGGCATGACGGGCTATGATTTTGAACTTCACAATAACGTTATCTGGAGTTTCCAAGCTACAGATATGATTCTTTTCTCCTCTCCAGCTTACGCTGACGGCAAAGTGTTTGTGGGTTCGTATGACCATAACATTTACGCTCTGGATGCGGCAACAGGAGAGCTCCTTTGGAATTATACAACCGGAAAGCCTCTGGTGTCTTCGCCCGCGGTTGCTGACGGCGTGGTTTATGCGGGTTCTCAAGACAGCAAGGTTTATGCTTTAAAGGCTTCTGACGGGTCGCTTTTGTGGAGTTATGCGACTGGAGATGTGATTGTCTCTTCTTCCCCAGCGCTGGCAGGTGGCATATTGTACATTGCTTCCCTTGATAAGAAGCTCCATGCAGTCAATGCTTCAGACGGTAGCTTACTCTGGGACTTTACCACAGGTGACCAAATTGTCGGTTCAGCCGCCGTCGCAGATGGTTTGATATACATTGGTTCGCAG
Source organism: Candidatus Bathyarchaeota archaeon (assembly GCA_003589585.1). Taxonomy (GTDB): domain Archaea; phylum Thermoproteota; class Bathyarchaeia; order Bathyarchaeales; family Bathycorpusculaceae; genus Bathycorpusculum. The sequence goes on along the minus strand of QYYE01000084.1, from coordinate 7,919 downwards.
GACCACAAAATCTACGCCCTAAACGCATCTGACGGCACACTTGTATGGGAATATGAGACTGGGGACGCAGTTTATTCTTCTCCTGCTATTGCCGACGGCGTTATCTATATCGGCTCATTGGATGGCAAATTATATGCGCTTGATGCCCAGGACGGCACCTTCAAATGGAGTTACACTACAGGCGGAGGCGTGGCATCTGCACCCGCAATAGCAGGCGGTGTTGTTTTTGTCGGTTCCTACGATGGAAAGGTGTATGCGTTGAATGCTTCTGACGGCGGGTTGGTTTGGAGTTTCCAAACGGATGAGAGGGTGGTTTCTTCACCTGCAATCGCCAACGGCGTAGTGTATGTGGGTTCGTATGACCACATTGTTTACGCCTTCGGGAAACTACCGGCTACTGAAGAGCCCAGTAATGACCTGCCAAATGATTCACTGCTGTACTCTTTCATTATTTTAAGCGCTGTATTGGCGGTTCTTGTTGTACTGGCAATTCTGCTGTATATCCGAGATAGAAAGGCTTAACAAACCAAGCCGCCGTATGCTTTGCATGTGATTGGAGATGCAGTTTAAGGGCAAATTAGGGGTCATTGCAGTTTTAGTACTGGTAGTGGTTGTTGTTTCAGCGCTTTTTATTTCTGGACAGTTTAGCTTTAACGCAAACGCCGCTGTGGACAGAGAAACGCTGTTTCAGATTGCAGCATTCAACACTTTCTCCAATGGGCAATACGAGGGTTACATGTCTTATGCTGAGTTGGCTAAGCATGGCGACTTTGGCATTGGCACCTTCGATGGGCTGGATGGCGAGATGATAGCGTTAGACGGCGTTTTTTACCAAATACCTGTAGATGGCAAGCCCATACAAGCAGACCCAGCTATGAAGGCGCCCTATGCAACCGTTATATTCTTTGAGGCAGACCATACCTTCCACGTTGACGGCGCAATGAACTACACTAAGCTAAAGGCTTACATTGACGGGCTATTGCCGACTCAAAACGCGATATACGCTATAAAAGTAAGCGGCACCTACGAGTATGCACAAACCCGAAGCGTACCAAAACAAACACATCCTTACCCCACGATTACTGAAGCGTTAAAAAGCCAGTCAGTTTTCAATTTAACCAACGTTTCGGCGACGGCTGTTGGCTTTTGGTTCCCAGCCAGCATGGACGGGGTTGATTTTGCGGGATACCATCTTCACATGGTCACAGATGACCACTCAGCAGGCGGGCACCTGCTTGACTTCATAATAAGAAATGCGACCATAGAGATTGACCAAACAAATAAGTACAATCTGGTGCTACCCTAGACTGGTCTCTCTTTGGTGACCTCCCCTCCCTTAGTTATCAGCATATTAAAAAGAATGTTTGTTTAATCCTCTTTTGCTTATCTTTTGGTTGTTTTTTTGGCGCTTGCTTTTCTTTTTCGGAAGTACTCGATGTGGGGGGTTTCTGGGTCTCTATGCACATTCACATGCACAAGAAGGTGCCTTCAGCATGGAGCCATATACGGCATGTGAAAGAAATCGCTTATCTCACACCGAAACAGAGGCTGGGAAACATTGCAGGAGCAAAAAGCAATCGCCCTCGATTGCAGTCTTGTGGCACACTAAAAGCTGCCACACCCACATAAAGAGCAAAACCAGCTTCACCCTAAAACTTAAGTAATCAGCCGGACACTATAAAATGCTTTTTTTGGGCTAAGGCTCCTGAGTAGATGAAAATTTTGTGAAAGCACATTCTTGAACTTTTTGGAGAGAAAGACCTTGCAGCTATTGCCAAAGAAACAGCTAACTCGTTATTTGAGTCTTAGATTCTTGTTCTTCTTTGGCAGCTTATCAATTTTTTTCTTGAGTTTAACCTTTTTTTTGAATCACTTCGTCTTTTGCTCTTTGGGGCTGCCTGAAGGTCGTGTCGTAAACACAACCTGCCTCTGCCTCAGGAATAAGTGCACTATTCTTCCGGATTACAATACCGATCCTTAAACTGAAAAGCAGCTATATAAGCCTATAAACAAGGACTAAATTAAGTAAAGAGCATTTTTCCAAATAAGAATTGCTTATCCTCTCTACATTGAAGCGCTCTTTCTTCGCTTGATTATAACTACGCCGCTAATAACTGCGATAACCAAAACAATTACTACTGCAAATAATATTAGCGGTGTATTGTCAGGTACAGGCGAGAGGAGAAAAGTCCTTGTCATAGGTTGACCTTTGAAGTTAATTGTTTGGGTCATTTCTTCATACCCTTCTTTAACTACGGTGAAAGTGTACATTCCAGCCGTAACGTTATTGAACCTCACATAACCCGTTGCGTTTGTGAAACCAGAAAGAGATTTCACTCCAGCAGGTTGGGTTGTTGAAGAAATGCTTGCATCACCAACGGGGTTTTCATTGTAATCTTTTATGCACAATAGTAACATTCCGCTTGTGCTGTTGCTTGCTGTGTTATTGCTAATTGAGGCTAAGCCAACAGTTATTTCTAACGTAGCCTGCGAATCAATGTATCCACTCTTCGAAGCGCTTGCAGTAATTGTGCAAACTGTTGGTTTAGTAAAGCTTGGAGCCGTAAAAGTTGTCCTGTAATTGCCTTCTTGCTCTTCAACCGTCGAGAAAACTCCACCGTTATCGGATGTGAATTTTACTTTTGCGCCCGTTATTGGATTCCCATCCACAGTCAAGTAGGCGGTTATCTTTGTTTTATTACCATTAGATACACTTTCCGGATTTGCGGTCAACCTTACGTTCAAGCTTGCAAAGTCAATAACGCATGTTGTTATTTTCGCTTGACCGGCCGTATAGTCTGATGCTTGAGCAGTGATTGTCGTTGAGCCAGGGGCGTTTGTTACCGTGAAGGCTCCTGTTGCTTCCGTTTTGCCGAAAGGAATTGTCAGGGTTGACTCTATACTCCCAATTTTTGCCTCTGAAGAGAACAAGTTAACCTTTACTTCTTTTTCGGGATCTGGAGCCGGTCGCCCCTGTGAATCTTGAAGTTGTACTTTGATTGCTTGGTATTTGATGTTGTCTGAGGGTAGCATGGAGGGAACACAATAGACAACTAATTTGGATGGAACAAAGCCAACTGTGCTTACAGTTTCAGTGTCAGCTACACAATCTGAAGCCGCTGCAGTTAGGGTTGTTGTACCTGGTTTGTAAGTTGTGGTCAGTGTTGCAACCGCATAAGTTGCTGACTGGGGAACAGTAATTTGAGATTCTACAGTGCCCACGCCCTCATTGGATGAGGTTATAGTTACCACCATGTCCATAGGAGCGGATGCAATGGTTCCTGCGGAGTTTTGTAATTGTATTGCAACTTGACGGTATGAAGTTTTGTCCGCCAGAACCTTTGTTGATCCTGACTGGATTTGGATTTTACTGGGAGATATGGCTTTGACTTGCGTTTTGATTGTTATCTGTTTAGATGTATATCCCTGTGCCATTGGAGTGATTATTGCCTGTCCCGTTGTTGTGGTCGTGGTGAAAGTGGCTACGGCATAGGTTTTGCCTGCCTGAATCGTGACGAGCGGGTTGATTGTCCCCACTGCAGTGTTTGAGCATGAAAGCATAACCTGCAAACCTTCATTAGGAGCTTTTGCCGGAGAACCACTGGAATCTTGCAATTGAACCATTATGGTATCATACGAGCCACAGTCAGCTGGCAGGGTTGACGGAAAACCGTACACAGCTATTGTTGAGGGAATCGGCCCAAAGGTGGTTATTGCAGCCTGCACCGTTGTGTAGCCTGATGCCGCAGCTACTATTGTTGTTGTTCCCGGGGTGTAGGAAGAGTAAAAGTTCGCTGATGCGCAGGTTTCTCCTTTGCGTATGGTGACTGATGAATCAACTGTTCCAACCTTTGTAGCTGAAGACGACAGGCTTATTATTGTGTCCTGCAAAGCGCGGGCTGGCTTCCCATTAACATCCTGTAATTGCACAAAAACACAATTAGACGCACTATTATCCGCAGGAAAACTTAACGGACCAACATACAATTTGACCTTTGCTGGGGAGTTTAACAGATCTGCGGCACCTTCCCGGATTAAAACACTTGAGCAAAGTATGGTTACAAGTGCTAACATGACAAACAGTCGTTTATGCATTCGTAACTCTCCATTTTTACGATACATAGATGTGAACTAAGAATATTTATTTTTCGGTCACACGGCAAACACTCTAGTGGTGGGTTTGTACGCTTCCCTGCTTATTTGCAGCAATATTTAGCCATATTCTTCTCTTTGCAAACACAAAAGACGTAATGCTTGTGATGAGAATAGTTGCCATTAAAATGAAATTAGCCAATGTTACCCATTGAGAGGTCTGGGAAACGGCAAATCCGACGGCTATGAAAAGATATAACGAAGCCGTGCCAGTTAGCAGTTGAATCGTTGAGAGGATTTTGCCTCCTTGGTGTGCTTTGGTTTTTAACCAGTTGAGGGCTGACTCAACCCTTTTTGAAACGTCTGGAAGGTCATCTAAAACCAGCGTGAAACCGCCCAGGAGAAAGAAGCGTCCAACGTTAACTACGACGCTTGTGTTGTCTACTAAAAATATGGTTAGTAAAGAGGTAGGCGTAAACACGACAACGTAAAATGCCGAGGTCAACAGAACTAGGAAGCCGTAAAAGTAGTGGTGAAACAAAAACCTGCCTATTTTTGAGCTTCTGCCGATGCGGGCGCTTGGAAAAATGTTCATCACTCCTGCAACAATTACCATCCAGAAAACGTTGCCGTCCACAAGGTAGGGGTAGAATGGTTTCCAGTCTGGGAAGAACCAGTAAAAACCAGCGATGATTCCACTTGCGCAGGCTATGGTTAGCAGTGCGTTGAAGATTAGGGAAAGGCTGAAGGTTTTTTTGGCAAGCACCAAAAAGCGTCCCATGATGATACCCCTTTTATTTCTTGGAACTGCCCTAGCTCGCTTGGCGGGGACAATTTGCTCTCGGAAACGGTTAATGTTATTTAAAGCCTCTGGCAGAAAAAAGAGCAATTCAAAGTATGGGATTAAAATGTTGTATTATAACGTGTGTGACTTCATGGTCGCAGTAACTAACGTTTTTTTGGGAGAGCAAATGCTACTTATATGCTCAATTTGGAACATATTTCGATTTTTTGCATATCAGCCTATATTCTAAAAGGCAAGAGAAAATTTAGGGGCATTTACTTGAGAAAGAAAATCTTAGTTGCTTTGCTATCACTCGCCACGCTTGTAGCGATATTTAGTTCACCAGCATTAGCAGTGGTTATCATTAATCCCCAGTGTAACAATCTTGTTGCCGCTTCACCACATTATTATCTGGAGCCAGGACCAAAAACAGCCGACTGGTATACTTCTCACAAAACAGAGGTCGGTTATATGCATACGTGGAACGACGGCAGCAACCTGCACGTTGAATACCGCACGTTCTCATCTTGGAGTTTGACGGAAACACACCTGGCAGTAGCCGAGACGGTTGATGGCATTCCGCAGACAAAAAGCGGGAATCCCAAAGTCGGCAACTTCCCATACAAGCACCAAAAACTCGGATGCACAACAGTTGACGAGTATGTTATTCCGTTATCTTTAATCGGGGTTAGCCCGGGAAACTCTGTTGTTATAGCTGCTCATGCAGTTGTCAGTGGACCAGGCGGAGAAGAGACTGCTTGGGGCAACTGCGGCAACTCTTACTTCTCAGGCAACAATTGGGCAACATACTTCTCCTACAAGATAACATAAACAACCATCTTCTTTCCAAGCCTTTACAGGCTGAAAGTGGCGGTTTTTTTTGGTTGCTTAAATACAATTTTTTCTCTGCTGCCCTTTTTTCCCCCTTAAAGTTATGGAGCAAGCTTCCCGAGCTGTTGTCCTGTTTTAAAGAGAAGAGTAAAAACCAGTTGCTTTTTGCTTTGAGTTTTAAACTTATCAGTTAGAACACTCTTTTATCGCTCGGCTCCTAGTTTAGAAACATAAATAGACTAAGGAGTTAGCTGTTTTGGTCAGACGCTTTGTTGATAGGTGGAAGAGCAAGGAAAAAGAGAGTGAACCAACTGTGGCATCGAAGATTAAAAATATTGGCAAGCCACAGGAAGGCTTGAAAGAACAAATCAGTTTGGTAACCCAACGCCTAGACATCCAAGCAAAAACATTGGATAACGCGGTAGCGCGGTTTGAGGCTCGGGACGCTGAGATTTTCCAGCGGGTTGTTAAAGCCCTCTCAGAACGAGACAACGCACGGTCAAACATTCTTGCCACAGAGCTTGGGGAGATACGCAAAGTCAAGAAAATGCTTATGCACGCATCACTTGCCTTAGAGAGCGTTTCTATGCGACTTAGCACAGTTTCAGAAATGGGCGATTTAGTCACGGTGCTTAATCCCACAAAAAGCCTGCTAAACAATATTCGCTCGGAAATGTGCAGTATTTTGCCTGAGGCAAGTCAGGAGCTGGGAAACATCGGCAACCTGCTAGGCGAGATAGTTGTGTCAACTAATCAATCGTCAGACACATCAGTGAACACGATTATGGCGAGCGCAGACGCACTGGCAATCCTGGAGGAGGCAGAAGTAGCGGCAGAGAGCAGACTTAAAGAACGACTGCCAGAAGTAGCATCGGGAACTTCCTTCAAAAGGCAAACAAGTATAGGCGCTTAACAAACGCAGGAATAAAATCCCTCTTTATTTCTTTTTAGAAGCGTGCCTTAACATGGCCTGCATTGTTTCGGCTCAATGTAACTAGTCCATTTTGCTTTGAATTGCTAACATATGTATCTGTCCTTCACAACTTCTTTAAACAAACTCAACTGATTATGCATTGAATACAATGCAGTGTTTGCGATGATTAAGGGAACCCCTATGGTCTTTTCGGCTACAGTAAGGCCTCTCTTTAGTAGTCACTGTGCTTTGACCACTGTTATGACAACGCTGATTATTCTCGTAGTTGCGGTGTTGCTAGCATCAACCGTTTCATATTTTGCCATTAACGTTACTAGTACTCGAGAGCAGGAAGAAAGTATTCTTTTGGCTAAGCAACATGTTTGGTACAACAGTTTAGCTAGGGATTCTCAGGCTGCCATTTTGATTGTGAACACGGGCGGTCGTGACGTGGTTGTTCAGAAGGTGACTGTTAGGGGGCAGACGGTGAATTGGAGTGAAACATTCTATTATTGCGGCATATTCACCTTAGATTCAAACACTGACATCACGTATATAGAGAATATCTCTGAGGGTTCGCTTACTCCTGTCAGTGACGGAGCAGGTTCTTTCGAGAGCATTGTTGGTGCCCCTGGTGATTTGCCTCTTCCAGCTGGGCGGTCCATGCTTGTTTACGTTAAGAACCCTGACAGCATCACCGTCGGTGATATTGGCTTAACGGTAGCAATCGACGTCTACACCATGCAAGCAATCTATTATAAAGAAACAAATGTGGAAACACCGGTCTTTTAAGGTACGGTTAACCTGAGCAGAAATAAGGGGCTGACTCACACAAGGCTTGATTTAATGCTAAACGCTTTTAGCCCATCCATCTTTTACGCCTACTTCTCGCAATCCATATTACCGAGAAAAATATAGAAGCAGCTGCTGCCACGGTTGCTGTAACTAACTGATAAGACGCCGTCTGAATTTGCCCCAGAGTCTTGGGACTCCACATGTTTGTAGCAACAGCATCTACTATAACAGTGTAGTCGGTGGTGTAATCGACTGAGTGTACATAAACGCCCGTAGCTTTATCCCATTCCATATAGACTCGTTCAGGGTCGCTTGCATGCGTTATTATTCGGGTTGCGCCTAACAGTGTTTTCTCCCCTTCTCCTTCAATTGTTATGTTGGCTGATTTGGCAGCATCAAAAAACGCATCTCCGGTGCCGAGGTTTGCATGAATGATTACCCATCCTTGAACTTGCCCTTGGGCTAAGTTAAAGGTCCAAATAGAACTCGAATAGTCACCGTTAA
>QYYE01000083.1 GCA_003589585.1 Candidatus Bathyarchaeota archaeon | reverse complement strand
GGGATTTTTCTTTCTACATTGAAGGTTAGTTTTGGTTCAGGTGAAAGCTCTGGGTCGTCTACGATTGCTTGCCGTATGCTTAAGCCTGCCCTGTTTAGTATTGTGGCTGCATTTGCCAGGATTCCGGGTGACTTGGCGTTGACAACGGTTATTTCTAAGACGCCTAGGTTGAGGGGTTTTGCGATTTCTTTTAGCGAGTGCCCAGCATGTCGTAGTTGCTCAAAAATCATTTTCAACTCAGGGTTTTCTTGTATCGATTTTAGGGTTTCATTGACGGTTCGCCTATCCACTCCTGCCACGCGTGCTATGCGCACAGGCGGAATCTCAATCTGGTTGAGGCAGATTTTGTCATCTTTGGCGCTCAGCCCATTCTCTACCAAAACACGCGCAACCTTGAGTCGTTCAGGGTACTCTTCGAGTGCTTTTTTGATTTTGTTCCACATAAGGGGTCTATGTATGTTTTTGTGCCCATAGGTATAAATCTGTCGGTCAAAGCCGCAAACAAAAGATGACTTTCCACCCTTCTTTTCTCGGATTCAACACTTTGCAGCCTGCAAATCAGCATTGGCAAACAAACTATTTATTTTCCAAAAAATAGTACTAATCCACCATGCCGCAAGCATCCGACGCAAACAAGATGAAAGTGGACTTTGTTGTTCCCTCAAGGGACAAGCCAAACCCTACTCTGTTGCGCATGCTTGAGCGCATGCCCGGCGTTGGAAAAATAATACTCACCAAAGAACGCCCGCTCAGCATCGCAAGAAAACACGCGGTCCTCAAAGCCAGCACCGAGTGGGTAGCGATGGTTGACGATGATATGCTTCTGCCAGGCAACTGGCTCCAACTGGTTACCCAAGCTATTGAACCCAACGTGGGCGCGATTGGAACAGTGGCAGTGCACAAAAACAAGCATGCAGCAGCCTATGAACGAGTCGTGGGCACCGTATATAACTTAAGCAAATTAGACACCAACCCACACATCAACAACATAATCATACGACGCAAACTAATGGAGAACTATGAGCCGCCACTGCTGTTTTTCGGCGAAGACCAATACTTCAAACGCTACGTGCAAAAAACAGGCTACACATGGAAAGTCCTGCCGTTCCTAGGCGCAACCCACTTGGGCACATCCAAAAACTATGTTACCATCGGCGTCTCCTATCGGCGATATGGCCACTTTAGCCTTTTCCAGCTGGCTAGACGGGTGGTTGCACGCTTCATTTTCACACCGTTTGCCGCGCTGGCTAATTTGAGTTTTAAAACCTTTGAGTATTTGACAAGGCTGAATGTTGAGTTTATCGCTGGCTGGGCAAAAGAGTTAGCCTCTGAAAAACTATAGGCTGCAGTCTGCCACAGGTGAAAACAAGAACAATTATGGGCATTCTTGGTTAGTTGCTTTACTCTTTTCCATTGTCAACTCGTTCTGCAGCCTCTCCGCCCTAGCCGCGACCGCCCCAACCTCAGCCGCAACGGCTTCGTCCTTAACCTCTTCCTTGCGCTTCTCGTTGGACTCCAAAATTAGCCGCAGAAACTCCGAGTCGTAAGCCTCAAGCAGCAGCTGTGTGTTAGGAATCAAACAGTGCCCCCCAATCACGCCTGGAAACATCACCGGACGGTCAAACCGCAACCGATGCGTATCCTCCAAAAAATCCGCTGCCTCGTTAAAGTCAGCGCCAAACGCCCTGCAAATCCGATGCATCTCCTGAAAACAAGCAATCATCCATGCGCGATAAGTGGTTTCAAACAGCTTAGCCAGTTCGGTTTCAGCACAACTCTTAAGCACCTTCACCGTTAAACCCAACTTTTCAAAATGCAACCGCGCAGCCTCAGATGCCTCCACACTTGCGCCGCCCACATACTTCTTCCAGCGCCTCATCTCCCACTGCATATGCTCAGCACTCAAATGCACCCCTCGAGCTGGAGAGTGAGCCACAAGACAGCCGCACCACTCTGCAACTTTCATGGTGGTTCCAGGCGGGACAGTGCTGTTGATAATTATGAGCTTGGGCTTGAACTCGCCGATGTAACCCGCCACTATGCCGACAAACTTTTCCTGAATTGGACAAGGAAGGCAAACATGCAAAGTATCCACCTCATTTGGAATCGCATCTCGGCTTTGATTTAGCGCCGCCATTTTTGCGTCATCTAAATCCAACCCGTAAACAGCAAAACTTTCCCGTTTATCATTCAACAGGGTAAAGAGAGTGTTGCCGATTTCGCCTAAACCCACAACTAAGACCACTTCTTTAGCCAACATGCTTGCCTCCTCTATCTGAAACATCAAGGTAAGCGTTAAACTATTTAAATCTGAATCCAGAAAAGGACAGGTATGCAAAATCAAAAACGGGGCACAGGAATCATTCAGGGCACCAACGTGCAAATAGGCGCAAACGCTGCTATATGGAACTACGTGGTAATCGGCGACAACACAAAAATCGGAGAGGGCACCCTCATCGGCAGCTTCTGCGATATCGGCAAAGATGTAACCATCGGCAAAAACTGCAACATACAAGCCCACGTAACCATCTCAAACGGCTGCATCCTAGGCGACAACGTATTCATCGCCCCAAACAGCAGCCTCCTCAACGACAAGTACCCCAAAAGCACCTTCATGACCCCGCCAACCATCAAGAGCAACGCTGCAATCGGCGGAGGAGTCACCATACTGCCAGGTGTAACCGTAGGGGAAAGCGCTGTTGTGGGCGGCGGAAGCGTGGTTGCCAAAGACGTGCAGGACAGGATGGTTGTGGCAGGTGCCCCGGCAAAAATCGTGATGACGCTTGAAGAGTATGAGGCTAAACGGGAAGCTTTCATAGCGGCAAAAAGCAAGGTGAACCAATGAGGATATGGTATGACGCCTGCACAGGCAAACAAACCCGGTACGCCATTGCCCTTGCACAGCGTCTTAGGAAATCAGGCCACGAATTTGTTTTCACCACAAGAGAGCACCCTGACACCATACCCCTTGCAAAAGCGCTCGGAGAAAACCCGATTGTTGTCGGCAAATACAATCCAGCTACTCTCTCTTCAAGGCTGCAAGAGAGCGCCGAGCGCATAATACAATTCAGCAAGCTCTTCAAAGATAACCCGCCAGACCTTACCATAGCCCACCAATCCGTGGAACTGTGCAGAACCGCCTATGGTCTTGGAATCCCAATAATCTTGACCGCTGACACCCCATACGCTACAGCCGTCAACACCCTAACCATACCGTTTGCCCACACCGTCGTGGTCTCCGAGGCGTTGCCTAAAAGTTTTACCAGAAAATTCTGCGCCAAAAAGGTCGTTGCCTTCAAAGGTGTGGATGAGGTTGCTTGGATTAAGGATTTTAAGCCCTCAAAAACCAAGAACGTAGAGAAGCCTTTGATTGTTGTTAGGCAAATAGAAGCAAAAGCCGCCTATGCACAGGGCAAACAAGACCTCGCAAAACCTTTGGCAGAAAAACTTGCCGAACTTGGAAACGTGCAGTTGGTTCAAAGATATAACGAGCAGGGCGAAGCGTTTGGTACAAAGGAAGGCTTTGTGGACACGGCGAATTTGGTTGCGAACGCGGATTTGGTTGTCAGTTATGGTGGAACGATTAGTCGGGAAGCTGCCCTGCAAGGCGTTCCCAGCATAGCAATTTCTGACATGGCTAAAACCTACGTTAACAGGTACCTGGCGCAGAAAGGCTTCCCATTAATCATAACCACGCCCAAAGAAGTCTTCAGGTATGCTAAAGAATACTTGGGAAAACGGTTTGATGTTAAAGAGAAAATGGCTGCCCTAGAAAACCCGGTTGACGTTATCGAGCGAATTGTGGCTCAGCGAAAACCTTGAAGCTTAACAATCCTTTTATTGCCAGTATTATCCATCATCAGCTTTATCGGCTTCTGGCTTGAAAAAGCTGTTCTTTTCTGGTTGCGGTGGTTGGTTAGGGTTTTGGACTACTGCTTTCTTTGAGTCTTGGCTATCTCTCTCATCAAGGTGTTTTTCAACCACTTTCTCCCAGTTAACCTTGAACATGATAATCAAAATAATAACAAGCAGCAGTATAGCAACTACAAATCCAATCAAGAAAGACACTCCTTCACCCTCAACCCCGAACAAATCTCTAATGATTCCAATTGATAAGCGCCCACTATACGCTATTATCAAGTTAGAGAAGAACTTGCCAATCAGGGCAGGAACAAAAGACCGAATAATGCTATAGCGCATCACACCTAACGGAATAAACAGTAAATCATCTGGCAAAGGAGTTAGGGCGAAAACAAAAATCACAACTGAGCCATACCGCTTAAACAGTCGGGTAAGCAAATCCATTTTTCTCTTGTATTTTTCTCCGATGAATTTGCGACCGCCAAAACCAAGCAGATATCCGGTAAATTCACCCACAGCAGCGCCAAGACCAGCGGCCACGGCAATCCATATCGGGTCAAAGATGTCAAGTCCCCCGAGAGTAAAAATTACAACCGAAGAAGGAATTGGGAAAAAGATTGACGTGGCCCCAAGCAGACTCACTAGGAAAATGCCGAGGTATCCGTACTGCAATGCAAAGCTGCTTAGGATTTCTTGGAGGTTCACGTAATCTTACCTTTAAAAGACGTATGAGCGTTATGCTTAAGAAACTTATGGCTTAGTGAACGTGCTTTTTTACTAAGCGGGCGAGACAGAAATTTTGTCTCCAGCCTTCGCCTTAAGCCACTCAGCAGCACTGCCTTGGTTTAGAGCTATTTCCAGAAAACCGTGGCTTCCCACTAAAGTGATGAACTCCTGTAGTTTGGCGTCTGCATAGGTTTGACCGAACCTGAGTTTCAGCGAAGCACCAGCCAATTCCACGTTAAAGGCTTCTGCGGGTTTTTTAATTTCTTTTCGGGTTATGTTTGTGATTATGTTGCCAAAGCCGTCTATGTGCAAGACCTCGCCGACTAAAGAACCCTTCTCTCGCTTAACCTCTACAAACGCAGGTTTAATCGGGTCAGTGATTTCTGGACCAAAACTGGATGGTGGCGCTCCTTTCTCTAAGTGGGCTGCGGCAGGTGCAAAAACGTCTCTTCCGTGAAAAGTACTGGAAACATGTGGCAGCATAAACTTTGGATTGGCAAGTTGGTACACATGTTCTATGCCTTGGTTTTGGGCAACTAACATCAGCAGGCCGTTGTCGGGTCCAACAAAAAAGCCCTGCTTAGTCTGTACCAATATCGAGCGCCTTTTGGTGCCAACACCCGGGTCAACAACTGCCACATGAACGGTTCCTTCTGGGAAATATGGGGCTGCAGAAGCCAGCATAAAAGCGCCCATTTTTATGTCAAACTTTTCGACATCGTGTGTTATGTCGATTATTGTGGCGTTTGGGTTTATGCTCAGGATAACGGCTTTCATTTGTGCCACGTATGGGTCTTTTACCCCAAAATCGCTTGTCAAAGTAATCGTTTAGTTAGCCTCCGTGGACAACAGGGACAAAGACCACTTCGTCCCTATCATGCAACCTTGTTTCTAAACCTTCCAGAACGCTGATTTCTCTGCCGTTCACCAGAATCAACGCGTTAGCTCTTGAATCACCAGATTGTTGGCTTATGAGGCTTGGTTTGAGCTCGGGCACCTCTTGCGTAATGGCGTCAATTAGCTCCTTTAGAGAAATATCCTCTTGGACTTTGATGCTGAGTTGGTTTTTGCCTGAAATGTGCCGTAACGCACCAATCAGTTTAACAGTGATTGCCATGCCTTTCTCATCAACGACGATATTACAAGACGATAATTAAAGATATATCGTTAACATTTGTTCCTGTTTGCCCTGTAAAAACTAGGTCTGCGAGTTTAGAGAAGAAATTATAAGAATTATTATCTGCTAAAAACCTCTCTGGTTTTAACCCTAACTTTTCCGCTCTAAGGCAAGTATATTGGTCAATGATTGCGCCTGCAGCATCAGTTGGCCCGTCTACACCATCAGTATTAACACAAGCAACCACAACCGCCGAAACATCACTTTTCTTAAGCCTCAAAGCCGCAGAAAGGGCAAGTTCTTGGTTTCTCCCGCCTAAACCCTTCCCAGTCACTTTGACGGTGGTTTCTCCGCCCGCAATAATGGCAGCAGGCTTTGAAGCTGGGTTGCCTGAAACAAGAATTTCATTAGCAACAGAGGACAGCACGGGTCCTATGCATTTGGCTTCGCCCTCCAAAGTCGACGTTAACAGGGCAGTGTTTAGCCCTTGAGATTTGAGGTATTGGCACATTGCAAGGGTAGCTGTTCGGTTGTTTCCAACAATTATGTTGTAGACTTGCTGGAAAGCCTTGTCCTGTGCCTTTGGGGTTTCATCAATCATGCCTTCCTCCCCATCACACAAGACTTTCCGTATAGAGTATGGCGCCTTATCCCACAAGCCGTATTCCTCTAAAACCTTTCGTGCATCAGCATAGGTGGTTGAGTCGGGAACAGTTGGTCCTGAAGCAATTACATCCAATGGGTCACCCACAACATCTGAGAGAATAAGGCTCAAAACCGTTGCAGGATAAGCTTTCTTGGCAAGCCAGCCGCCTTTGAAACCTGAAAGATGCTTTCGGACGGAGTTGACTTCGTTTATGGTAGCACCGCTTTTGAGCAAAGCGCTTGTAAGCTCCTGCTTATTCTGCAACGATATGCCCTCTTTTGGGCAGGGCATAAGGCTAGAGCCACCGCCCGAAATAAGACAAATCACCAAATCATCACTCCTTGCTTTCTCTGCAAGCTCCAGCATCAGTCGGGTTCCAGCTACCCCCGATTCATCTGGCAAAGGATGACTGGCTTCATGCAGCATAATTATGCTCGTTTTGCTGGCGCTGCCGTAAGGAATGTTAACGATGCCTTCTGTTATGCGGCTGCCCAAGACTTCTTCCAGCGCCTCAGCCATTGGACCACCCGCTTTCCCCCCGCCCACAACAAAGACATTATGGAACTCTGCCAGGTCAAAAGAGTGTTCCTTGATTTGCAACAATGACTCATTTAGTAAAAGTTTGGCTTTAACAATCTTTTTAGGGTCAACAGCATTCAAAGCATGCTCTATACTGTCAAGTGCTAATGCTCGGGCTCTTCGCACAAGCTCTGTTTTGCCATTCTCAATTAGTTGCTGCTTATTTTTTATCTGAACCATTCTTAGGAGAACCATTTGAACGCTTTAGGTTAGGATGGCATTAAGATTGCGGGTTAGAGCTAATAAATTATTTCAATGTTAATGAGAGAAGAAAAAACAGTTGTGGGATTACCGAGTTAGTTATCAAATCTCTCTTCAGTTAACGTCTCAACAATGTCGGTGGCGATTTCCACAAGCGAATCAGCCTGCTTCATCATGGCATCGCCGTTAACCTCCTCCATTTGGGAGAGTTGCTGAACAATTCCTTCAATTCCCATCAAAAACCTAAGCACTGAATCGTTCGTTACAGGATTCTTCATAACCTCTTCACGAATAAGTATTTCAATAAACGCAGGCTCCCCCAAACTATAATAAATGGCGTTGCGGGCTTTCCTGATTGCTTCCAGCATTAATCCAGAAGCCATGTAAGGCATTTTCCGCGCTGCTTCCAGCTCAGCTTTTGCCTCTCGAAGGTATCTTAGAGCCCAGCCCTTCCTGTACTCATCCATCATGGAGGATTCTTTCCAGTAAAGTTTACTCTTCTATTTCTTCTTCAGCTACAGATTCCGTTTCTGTGTCGGCTTTAGATAGCGAGATAGTGCGTGTTATATATCCAGCAACTTGGTTTCTTACCCGTGTGGTTGTGCCTTGAGTTAATGAGTCAACTAAACGTTTGTTCTCCTCAAAGTTGCTGGAGAATTTATTTGGAAAACGCGCCATCAGCTCTTTACCGACTCGTTTAATCTGTTCAGTTTTGACTTTTCCCAATACATTTCCTCCAAATTATCGTCAATGTTACTTCTCCAACGCTTAAAAGCGTAGAAGCAACTCTCAATAGAATACAGGCTTAATTTAAGCTTACGCCTTATCACTCAAAAACGATTTCTTGCCAAGGCATAGGCAGCAGAAAAATGAAGTGAACAGACACTCTCAGAACCCAATGTTCTTTGTTTTCTGCCTCCATTTCTTGTGGTTTGGAAACTGCTAATAGTTAGCCCTTGCTATATGAGTCGGGGTGCAAAAACTTGAATCAAAAACTCATAGTAGCCCTTGCTATAGTCGTTATCGTCATTCTTGTGGGTGGTTCTGCAGCTTGGATACTATACAACCAAAACCCAGCTGACGCCAACCCAGAGCCAACTCCAACACCTGAACCAGCAATACAAGAACAAGTACGCGATGCAGCTATGGAATACATCAAAACTAACCATCCTGAAACAGAAGCGCTTATGACAGCCCTCTCCTTGGAGGGGTGGCAGGCAAGAACCACAGGGTTTAGGTGCGGAAACATACATTTACACTGGCTCTGACTGGACGGTTGTCGTGGAATACCCTGTAGTTCCAAACCCAATATACTCAATCACCGCATACTACAACAAAGGCGACTTGACCATTGGTTGGGAAGGAACACATCAGGATGCCGCTATAACCCAGACAAGCTATAGCAACAGCCAAAACGACTAAGCATAGCCTTCAAGGCTAAAAAACAAACCTTTTTCTTTTCATAAAAGAAGAGTTATGAACCCGCCTGCATAAAATAACCCTAAAGAAGGCGCACCCAATGAACACTCAACCCGACTGGACACAAATATTCAACCAATGCACAAACAACATCAAAACCTACATCCAACCATGCCTTAAAACACTAAAAGAGCCCCAGCCTGACCTGGGCAGAGGCGCTGGCGGAGACCTCATGAAACTCGTCGATTTGGCCGCAGAGAAAGCCATTGTTGACAGCTTGCAGCAAAACAGTGATTCTTTCACGTTGATAAGTGAAGAGTCAGGCGTCAAAGAATTTGGCGCATACCCCAAAG
>QYYE01000082.1 GCA_003589585.1 Candidatus Bathyarchaeota archaeon | reverse complement strand
TGCTTGTTGGCCAAAACCATGCGGTCAACAATCGGGGCTAATTCTTCTTCAGTGAGCATTTTGAAGCCTAGAGCATCGATGGCGTCTTGAAGGGTTTTGCCTTCATTGCGAGATAGCCAAGTGAACACGTCTGATATTGCTTCTTTTGCAAGCGTTCCAGCTCCGACACTGCTAAATATGCTCTTTATCTGCTCGTCCCCCACGTTTTCAACTTTGATGCCTTCGCGTTTTAGAGCTTTCAAAGTCTCACTCAAGAACGCCGCAACGGTAGAAGCCGCGACACCGCTACTCTGCGCGACTTCCTCAAACAAGACGCTGTATTCCGAGTCGGAGACCTGCCCTGCCAACTTCTCGTTTAGACCATACTGCTTCATCAAGCGCGCAAGCTTCTTCTCTGCGGGTTCAGGCAAACTCGCCCTGACCTTCCGCACCAACTCCTCAGTGATCAATGTTGGGGGTATGTCAGTTTCTGGGTACATTCTTGCGGCACCAGGTCTTGGACGCATATACCTTGTTGTCCCATCATCTTTTGCAGTGCGGGTTTCCGCTGGAACACCCCTAAGCGCCTCACGTGCACGCTCCACAACCGCCTTCAGGGCATCCATGGTGTTCTCGGCTGTGTCAGCAACAAAAACCACCGCATCCCCCTCGCCGGCATCAACGGTTTTTTTGAGCGCTTCCACTTCTTCAGGGGTGACGCCGTAGTTTGGCATCTCATCGGTGTGGAATATTCCGCCGACTCTGCCCCAGAATTTGGCGCGGTCAGACATTTCTGTTCCAACACGGAAGTCGGGCATTAGTTCAATTTTTAGAAGCCCATTAAACTTTGGAAGCTTAACCGCTAGCACCCTCTGGTTCTTATCGAGCGCTTTGCGGATGACCTTGCTCTTGGATTTGCTGAAAACCTCGGAGACATCGACAAACTCTTCCTTAAGGTCTTCGGCGTTGACGCCTCGGTTTTGCAACTCTTCACGTAGGTTGATTAGCCCAAGTTGGCGCTGAACCTCATACTCCACAACCGTGGAAATCAACTCAAGCTCCTGAACCCCTTTAATCTCAATCAAAGCGCCGTTGGGCAAAGACACGTTGAGGTCCTGGCGAATTGTGCCCAAGCCACGCATGACCTTGCCTGTGTCACGCAGAATCCTGCCGATGGCAAACGCGACTTGTTGCGCTTCCATGGGAGAGTAAATGACTGGCGCAGTTGCAACTTCGATGAGCGGTATGCCTAAGCGGTCGATACGGTAACGAATAGTTTTGCCCTCATCCTCTGTGCCTGTTTTGCGCGCTGCATCCTCTTCAAGGCTTGCCGCCTGCATCGGGATTGTTTTGTCTCCGACTTTTATCCAGCCGTCCGAGGCTATGATGCAGGTTCTCTGGAACCCGGTTGTATTGGAGCCGTCAATGACTGTTTTGCGCATAACATGCACCTCATCAATGGGCTGCATATTCATCATTAGTGAAGCAGTCAAAACAACCTCAACAGCTTCCATGTTTAGTGGATGCGGGGGCTCCTCATCCATCTCGACCAAGCATGAGCTGGCTTTGTTGGCTTCGTAGAGGATTCTTACTCCTTTCTGGAACTCAAAGAAGGCGGCAGGGTCAATCTGTCCCAATTCACTCTGGGTTGGCCTCAATCGGCGTAGGAAAGTGATTTCTGGTTGTTCTTTGAAGAGTTCAGGGGGGCAGTGGCAGAATAGTTTGGTTTGGGTTTTTAGCTGCTGGTGAATTTCTAAGCCCACTTTTAAGCCGACTTTGGAGTAGTCGATTGCCAAGTCTATTGTCCTCCTTCAGTGAGGTTTTCTTCTTGAGGAAGCGTTCGTGGGGAAAACTCGCCTGCAATGTTGGTTTTAAAGAGTTTAACTGCTTGTTGCGGGTCACTGGTTTGTCCCAAAGCCCACATGAGCTTAACAAGCCCTGTTTCTGGAAACATGTCATCGAGTGGGACAACGCCAAAAGACAGCAGGTCCCGTCCTGTATCATAAACGTTCATGTTTACCCGCCCCCAAATGCACTGCGAAGCCAACGCGACCACCACGCCCTTGTCCACGGCGTTTTTGATGCTGTCAAAACAGAACTTGCTCACATGCCCCAAGCCTGAGCCTTCCAGCAAAATGCCCTTCATACCCTTGTCCACGTAAAAGTCGATGATTGAGGGGTCAAGCCCAGGGTAAAACTTTACCAACGCAACTTTATCGCTGAAATCTGGCTTTAGAATCAGCTTCTTTGAGGGGTCGCGTCTTTTGTACTGGCCTGTCTGCATGGTTACCTGCAGGTCTTTGACCTTGGCGATGGGGAAACCGTTAATTGATTTGAAGGTGTCTCTGCGGCTGGTATGGCACTTGCGCACTTTTGTGCCTCGGTGAACCACAATGGCTTTATCCGACACGGTTTCATGCATTGCTAAGCCAACCTCGGCAAACGTGGCTTCCCCAGCAGCCTTCACAGCGCCAATCAAGTTTGTGGCTGCATCACTGCTAGGGCGGTCAGAAGAGCGCTGTGCACCGACAAGGATTACTGGAACAGGCAGGTTCTGCAGTGCAAAGCTCAAAGCAGCCGAAGTGTACGCCATTGTGTCTGTGCCGTGGGCAATCACCACTCCATCCACGCCTTGCTCAATGCGTTTAGCCACGGTCACTGCAAGTTCAGTCCAATGCTGTTGGGTGATGTTTTCGCTGTAGAGGCTAAAAACAATCTCTGTGTCAACCTGAGCAACATCAGAGAGTTCAGGAACAACGCCGTAGAGGTCGCTGGCTGAAAGCGCTGAGCGCACGGCTCCTGTGCGGTAGTCAACGCGGCTGGCGATTGTTCCACCGGTACTCATGATGACGACATGGGGCAAGGCGGGGTTTTGTTCGGGTATAGGCGGCGAGGCGAAGGCTGGTTTGGTTCCTTTTCCGACTTTTTCGATTTTAACGTCTGCGGTGGCTTGGATGCCGATGTTGTAGCCGCTCTTCATCTTAACAATGATGCTGGTGCCTTCGCCTAGCTCCGAGCGGGGAATCAGGATGCCCTCGTAGACTTTGCCCTTGCTGGTCACTTTTATTATGTCGCCAATGTCGCAGTCGGCTAGTTTGAGAAGGCGCAATGCCTCACCCTTGTAACCTGAACTTTCAATTTGACTCATGCTTGGTTCAACCTCTTTGAAACGTAAACTCCATCGCGCCCGTACTCGAAACGCATGTAGTACCTTCTTGTTCCTAATGCACTTATAACTAAAAGCTTTTTCAAATCAAAATCCTCTTTAGCGATGCGTTCGGCTTCTTTTAGCAGAACTGCTCCATAGCCCTTATGTTGCCAAGCGTCCTCCAAGCGCTTTCCAACAGGCACCAGTTGACCGTAAACGTGAAGCTCCCGCACGATGGCAGATGGTGCTGCGGTGATTTCGGGTCGATGGGCTTTGGCTGAGGGTACACGCAAACGTAAGTATCCCAGTAGGACGTTGTTTTGTGGGTCTTCGGCTGAGATAAAGACTTCTTTGCCCTCGGAAGCCTCGTAGGTTTGGGTTAAGATTTTGACTTTCTCCAAGTCAGGCTTCACATGGTCAACTGCCAAGCGATGCCCAACTTCTCGGCAACGTATGCACTGGCATTTGCTGCCCTGCTCAACGAGTTTTTCATGGACAAGCTGGCGCAGGTTGCTCTTGTTGACTCCTGCCAAAATCAACTGCGCTGGAATATCCCGCTGCACTCGCATAACGCGAACCCATAGCGGAAGCAGCTTTTTGACTTGCGCGATTAAGCTTGCGGCTTCCTCTGTGCCGTATGGCTTGTAGTTGCCGTTTTGGTACCATTCATGCGCTTTGGTGCCAGCGATGCATAGGCAAGGGTAAATCTTAAGCATATCCGGCTTGAAGGCTGGATTGGTGAAAATCTCCTGGAAGGCTTCGAGGTCTTTTTGCGGGTTTGAGCTTGGCATTCCAGGCATCATGTGATAAACAATTTTTAGCCCGGCGTCTTTTGCTATGCGTGTTGCCTCAACCACATCGGCAACAGTGTGAGTTCTGCCTACCAACTGGTAGATTTGGTCATTTGGGTTTTGCACGCCAAGCTCGATGCGGGTTACGCCCATGTCAAGCATTGAGTCTATGTGGGGCTGTTTTGCCCAGTCAGGTCGCGTTTCAACGGTTATGCCCACATTACGGGTTTTGCTTACTTCTGCGTTGGCTTTTGCCTCCTCCAAGCTGGCTGAGGTTTTGCCTGTTATGGCGTCTAAACTGCGCTGAATAAACCAGTTCTGGTACTCCATTGGCGTGGAAGGAAAAGTCCCACCCATAACAATTAACTCGACTTTATCCACCTTATGCCCAATAGCAGTCAACTGGTCAATTCGGCTCCTAACCTGCAGGTAAGGGTCAAAGCTGTTTTGGGTTCCGCGCATGGCTGCTGGTTCATGCCCCGTGTAGCTTTGAGGGCTACCCTGATTTGGTCCTCCTGGACAGTACGCGCAAGGTTCAGACTGCGGGCATGGGCGGGGTTTAGTCATGGCAGCGACGACGGTTACGCCTGAGATGGCGCGAGTGTTTTTCCTTTTCAGGATGGGTAGGAGTTGTTTGGTTTCACTTGGGGTTAGCGCACTTATGAGGTCTGCGTTGGACGGTACTTTTTCAAGGTGGTATTTGGCTGCAGTTTTGATTTTCAAGCGGTTAACATCCTCACGTGTCGGTGATGGTTGCTGTAGAAGGGTGTTTATGATTTCTCGGTGGGCTTTTTTTGTGTTCACTTTGAAGGTACCAAGTATGATTCTTGAGGGCTGATAAATAAACTACTCTAGTCTAACAATTAATTGTAACTTGAAAAAGATAGCTGGTTTTTGCGTTTACATCCAGTTTTGCCCAGGTTTCCTTTGCAGAACCACGCGTTTCTCGTAGTTGCGTCTGCTTCGGTTTTTGGGGCTGGGCGCTGTTCTTTCTTGAGCCTGAATCTTAGGCGTTTGGTTTCTTACTTTTCCCGCTTTGGATAATGAACCGTGAGTTGGCATTAATTTTCACCTTGCAGATAAAGCTTAACTGTTACACTTAAACATTGCTCATTAAATTTTGCGGTTAATAATCTGCAAGCATCTTTTTGCCCCTATTCTTTGCCGTTTGCTGCGCCCTAATTTTTTATTAAAATCACCAGAAACATATAATTATAGTCGGATTAGTTTTACTATCGCTTTCAAATAGGGAGAGGGAAAAATTAGTGGAAACAATTAATGGAAACGTTGAGATAATCAAGCAAATAATGGATACGGAATGCTGCTTTACCCAGAATTTTAGGGGTTTTGAGTCAGTGCAATCTGTAAGAGGGCTTTTTAGAGAAGCAACCGCAGAAACATTAGAAAATATTATTGTAGAGTTCACAAGCGATACCTTGTATATGCGCGTGACTGATGAGGGGAGAATCTTGATTAACCCGCGCTATTTCCGAAAAGCCAGCTTTACTGACTTGTATCTGGACATCATTCATGAGTTGGTGCATGTAAAGCAAGCCATGGAGGGAAAAACATCAAACCCAAACGTGAGTTATGTTGAGCGCCCCTTAGAGATTGAGGCTTACGGCATCACGGTTGCTGAGGCCAGAAAGTTAAGGTTAAGCAGGGAGCGAATTATCGATTATTTGAAATGTGACTTGATAAACAATGAAGACCTCAAAAAGCTGTCTTTAGCATTAAAGTTGAATGTTAAGAGTGCCTAATAGCTAAAACTATTCTGTGGGTGTCTTTCTATTTCTGTTTGTGCTCGACACTTTTCGCTGTAGCCGGCTCCCCTCGCCCTCACGATTTTTTTACGACCAGCGGAATGTGTAGAAAAATGATTCTTTTTCTTCAACTGATTTAGGTTGCTGGCTGGTTGTGCAAACTTTCATCACAAGCAGTGCGAACAAAATTTTGTAGTATCAGTAAGTTACCCAGATTACGTAGACTTCATCGTCTCTGGCTGTTATTTTTTCATGCAAAATCTGCATTTGGCGAAATTCCTCCATCTTTGCCGCATAGCCTGCACTATCATCAACAGGCGTATCAGAGCTTCCGAACTGGACAGTTTTAAGTTCATTAAGCAGGGCTTTGTCTGATTCTGGGAGGCTGGCGATTTTTGTCTTAGCCGCTGCACGAAGGGATAGTTTTTTTCTCGATAATGCAGCTATTGCTATGATTAGTACTGCTGTTACGACTACAGCGTAAGCTTCTTTGTTCTTGTATATATCAACAACAAAAGAGCTATTGGGGTTTTTGTATTGACTCCAGGTTTTCTCCAAGTTTTGAGCAAGTGATAATAGCTGGTCTGTAGCTATCGCAATGTTTCTTTCACGCATGGTTTGATTGTTTTGGTTGAGTAGATATTTTATCAGCGTTATTTTGACGTTCCAATTAGTTATAGTTCCGTTTGTTTTTAGGTTTAGGGTGTCAAACCAGTAAACTAGATTAATTGTCTGGTTTAGGGTTGGAGCGTTAGCAATGATTATTTCTCCATTTATGATGTTGTTGTTTTCATCGTAAATGGTCGTGTAGCTTATCTTCTCAATGTCTATTGGGTACGCTTGATAGTTTAGGCAGCCTTCCCATGTGTGAAATTTCGATCGGAGATCGGCAATCTCAAAAATTGCATATACTATGTCAGAACCATTATTTTTTGACAGAAGGTAATCTCCAACATAAGTCAAACCCAAAGTTTCTTCAGCTTGCCTTTCTCGACCTACAAAGGTTGAGGACCAACCAGTAACATTAGAAAAAGCTCCAAGCTCACCTGTACTAGGGTTGAAGTCTATAGATGCGTCTTCCTGATTACTTATCACGTTATAATTTACTGCTGAGGCTTGTGCAATTAGGTTAGTACAAACAACCAGAAAAAGCAGGACAAATACCATTCTTTTCCAATGAATTTTTATTTTTCTCCATTCAATGATGCGTCCACACTTTGAACATGTTGTTTGCGACTCCTTGCAGAAGGAGCATGAAGAGGTTTTTTTCTGTATGAAAGAAAGCTTAAGCAGCTTACTTCCAAAGTATAGCAGGATTAACGTTCCTACAAAAGCAAGTACCGTTCCGCTGACCAAATGGAAAAAGTCCACTGCCAAACCTAAACCAAAGAAGTACCCTAAAACAACCGTTGCCGTAATCCTGAATACATTAAGGAAGTAGGCGGCAACAATTGCGAGCGCACCGTAAAGAACTTTTTTGAAAATCGAGCCTGCGGCTATGTAGCCGAAAACTACGGCGCAGAAGAGAAATGCGGTTAGCGAGTATATGCCTGAGCAAGCGGCGTTCAGGGAAAACTGTATGGTTTCTCCTGCAGCAGTGACGATACTTAACACTACAATCGGTTGATAAGTTATCTGGATGGGAATAAAGGGGCTAAGAAAGAATGTTACCAAAGCGCCGTCTGAAGACATTAAACTTCCGCCATAGGCATCCATGAAAAAGAGGGGGAAGGGGCTCAAAAAAGTCAAAAGGGCAATTGGAAAAACAAGCAGTCTTAGCGTGTCAGTACCAAAGAGGAGCATGGTCACACCTGCAACAAATATGGGTAGGGATAGAAGGTGAAGTTGCAGTGAATAGAAAGAGTATGAGCCTAGAACGTATATGAGAAGGGCTAACAAGCAAAGAGAGGCGCCAAATAAATCGTGAACCCTTGAGTTTTTGCGTGAAACCAGGAAAGCTTTCCTACGTTTATAAAAGAAGTAAGCAACCACAAAGGGAACCAGCAAAACATATTGTGCCTCGGAATCTGACAGGGCAAGGCTAAATACCTGCCCAAAATCCTGAAAGTAAGGCACCAAGGGAAAAAGAACAAGCAAAAAGAGTTTGATGCTGAGGGGCATAAAGTTTGGTGATTGTAAGACAGCACGCCAATTGAACAATACCTTCTTTATTTTCTCACTGTTCAACTATCACTTGGCCTCTCTTGGTGCTCAATAAATTAGCCAAGCCCTAATTAAGCTTTTAAACTAAAAATTCAGATTCAGCGGTAAGTTAACAGTGAATATTCAATTGGTAACTTAACTTTCTTGGGCGATTAAAATAAAATGGTCTTTTTGGGGGCTGTACGCGAACAACCAGTACAATTGTTCTCGATGCATTAATTCACAAGTAAATCTATCCATTTCACCTTGAGCAATCCGAAGCAAGGAACCCTTTAAATTCTCATTTTTTATATCTGAAAGTAGCTTAGTCGTTTGCTTGCCTATAACATCTCGGCTTAGGTCGAACATTTTAAGAAATGCATCATTTGCCTTTATCACGATATAACCAATGGGATTACCAGTCGAGTCAACAACTATTCGATTGTATGAGAAACCACCAACCATCTTTGTAAATAGGAAATCAAATTGCTCTAGCATTTGTGAAGCCGCAAACCATTCAGTATCAAAGTAACTTTGGGCTAGTTCTACAAAACCAGGGTTGTTTGACCAAACAGCAGGTGATTTGGTGTTTGATGAAATAGTCAGCAACACTTCTTTTCTGTCATAGATTGCAAAGCAGAAGGTTAAGGGCTCATCAGTGTATCTAAGGTCTAATGTTTGCTTGTTTATGAGTTCTTGGATAACTTTAGGCTCTTTTGCCATGGAATTTCTTTCGGTAAGAATTTTTATGGTTACTTGTTTGGATAGTGCTCTATCTACACATTCGTTGTTTAATAGCCAATTAAGGAGATTTTTCTTGGGAAGCGCAAAACTAATTCCTTCTTTGGCATCTTGAATTAGTTTCTGTTGTTTAAGCAGAAGAGCTTCCCCTTGGGGAATTAAGACAAATTGATAGGTAGCGTCATACTGCGAGATTAGACTATTATCTTTCAAACTCTCGTATAGTTTAGCTGCTTTATGTTGGAGTTCAATATTTTCTTTTTCCTTTCGCCCAATTAAAATTGAAAGAGCTTCAAAAAGCGGCAAGGGCTTATACTTTATCGGTGTAACCACTACTCTCTCAAGCAACCCAATTTCCTCAA
>QYYE01000081.1 GCA_003589585.1 Candidatus Bathyarchaeota archaeon | reverse complement strand
ACTCACGGAAGCCTCAACGATTTCCACCAGCGCTCGGTTTAGAACTATGTTGTTTGTTCCAATCGGGTAGTAAGCGCCAAGTTGCAGCGGCAAATCATCCAAAAAAAGCATCATGCTTTCCCGACGCGTGCCGAGGGAAACCTGCACGCTTTCTTTAACAATCGACCAAACCTCAGCGTAACTTTTTGCTTTATCCAAATTAGCACTAAACCGTTCAATAACGGAACTATTATAGCACAAAAAAACCGCCTTCATAAAACAATGAATAGGCACGTGCCTTTAAGTGTTACATCATAGAGCGCTCGGAAAACGTAAAATTGATAAACAACAATGACTCTGTCATAGACAAAAGGAGAAAACTTGAATGGCAAGCAATGTCCTCGTAAAAGACATAATGTCAAAAGACGTTAAGGTCGTGGAAAACAACACCTCCGTGCAAGAAGTAGTTGAAATAATGAACAAATACGACAAAGATGCTATCCTTGTGGTTCAAAGCGGTAAGCCAACCGGAATCATAACAGTCAAAGACCTTCTCATCCGTGCAGTCGAGGCAGGAACCCCCCTAAAAGCAATCATTGCAAGAATGGTATACACCAACCCGCTAGTAGTTATCGAAGAGAACGCGACTGTAGAAGAAGCAGCCGAACTCATGAAGCACTGGAGAATTAAACACTTACCAATCGTTGACAAAGACGGAGCCCTCGTAGGAATGATAAACGACAGAGATGTTGTCTACTCGGTTCCAGCTTTGATGCCTACGATGGAAGAATTTTCCCGTCCAAGATAAAAATCAGCAATTTTTAATTTTTTTATTTCCAATTTTTGGGAATCAAGTGTTCTAAAAAAGGGTGTTGTTACAGCAGTATAGCTTATGGTTTTTGCTGCTGCTTTTCCCATTCTGCCTTAACAATCTTGGCGATGTTTTCCATGCTGCTTTGCATCGAAATATCAGTTATTACATTGTTGAACTCATTTTTTGTTAACAAAGCAATCTCACTTGGGCGTAGCGGTTCCGGCCTTGTGGCCTGATAAACCCGAAGTGCACGTAAACAAAACCTAACCATCAAATTCTGCAGTTGGTTCTGCAAATCTACTAATTCATCTTTGCTATCTTTCATCAACTGGTCAAAACCTGTCGAATCCCAATTTCCTTCTTCTGTCATTTTTAACATATCCTTAACGGTTAATATCAATCAATCATTATAGCCTTTTCTAGTAAAATGCTTTAGATTGTTAAGAAACGGGAGCTTTGGGCTTCCCAAGCTTTTTGTTTACGCATGCCTGTATGAACCCAAAGTATTCAGGTGAAGGTCTTCCAGGTCGGCTTTTGAATTCGCCATGGAACTGTGAGGCGAAATAGAAGTAGTTGTTTGGCAACTCTAAGGTTTCCATTCTTCTGCCGTCAGTGCTTTTGCCAGTAAAGTGTAGCCCGTTCTTCATTAGGATGTCAAGGTAGTCTAGGTTGACTTCAAAGCGGTGACGGTGTCGCTCGTAGATTTCTTCCTGTTGATACAAACTGTAAGCAAGTGTTCCTTTCTGTAAGATTATTTTATGAGAGCCCAAACGCATGGTAGCCCCTTTATACTCTACTCCGCGTTGCTCAGGCATCAGGTCAATTACGGGGTGTGAAGATTCGGGATTAATCTCGGTGCTGTTAGCATCTTTTAAGCCGCAGACGTTTCGGGCGTACTCGATAACCGCCAACTGGAAACCGTAACATATGCCTAAAAAGGGAATGTCGTTTTCTCTTGCATATTGGACAGCGGCAATTTTTCCCTCAGTGCCCCGAGGACCAAACCCGTAAGGAACAAACACCCCGTCGAAACTAGCGAGGTCATTAACGCATTGTGGGTTCTGCTCTAGTTTTTCAGCTTCTAAGTATGAAATGCAAACCTTGGTCTTGCAGGCTGCACCACCATGTCGCAGTGCTTCGCTCATGCTCACGTAACTGTCGGTTAACCCAGCGTATTTGCCGACGAGTGCAATTTTGACCTCGTGCTCAGGATGAACTATTGCATCGACGAATTGTTGCCAAGCGCTGAAATCTTTAGTTTCACAGGTTAATGCTAAGCGGTGACAAATGAAGTCACCCATGCCTTGCTTGTCCAAAATAAGCGGAACCTGATAAACCGATTCAGCATTGTACGAGCAGAAAACCGCTTCTTCAGGGATAGTGCCGAACAAGGCGATTTTTCTGAGGGCTTCAGCATCAATCATCTGAGGGCTCCGCGCCACAATAGCGTCTGGTTGGATACCGATGCGTCTGAGCTCGTTTACGCTGTGCTGTAAGGGTTTAGTTTTCATTTCCTGGGTAACATCTAAAATCGGCACTAAAGCCACATGTACGTAAAGCGTGTTTTCGAAGCCTTCTTCGACGCGCATCTGGCGGATAGCTTCCAAAAAGGGCAAGCCTTCAATGTCGCCGACTGTTCCGCCGACCTCAGTTAGAACCACGTCAGCGTTAACAGCTTTGCCTACGGCCCGAATTTTGTTTTTAATTTCGTTGGTTACATGGGGGACAATTTGCACGCAGCGGCCCAGAAAGTCGCCATGGCGCTCCTTTTCAATCACTGACTTGTAGACTAAGCCTGTGGTTAAATTGTTGTTTTGTTTGAGGCTTAGGTCTAAGAAGCGTTCGTACCAGCCTAAGTCCAGGTCGGTTTCGCCTCCGTCGTCGGTAACGAAGACTTCGCCGTGCATGTAAGGGTTCATGGTGCCTGCGTCAATGTTGACGTAAGGGTCGATTTTTACAACGGTTGGTTTTAGTTTTCTTGCTTGAAGCATTTTGCCGATGGAGGAGGTTAAGATGCCTTTGCCTACTGAACTTAACACGCCACCTGTTACGAAAATGTACTTAACCATAGCCTCTTGTTCCCCGTTATAACCTACTCCTTTTATGCTAATTTAATATAACTCTTTTGTGTGCGGAGCTAGAAAATTGTGCAGTTTGATATGATTTGTTTTCGACAGATAAACTGCATTTAACGGGGAGGTGGTCGCCTGCGGCTGCGGTAAGTAAGCCCTCGCGCAAGAAGCCAGATGCCTATTATTATGATGATGATTGCCCAGAGATACCTGAAAAGTAAGTCAAGCGCATCAAATAGAACTGCTAAACCAATTACAAGCACTATTACGCCGCCGATGATTAAGCCTATGCCGCTGCCTCTTCGACGATAACCATATCCCTCGCTGTATCTTTCGCGGCTTTCTTGCCTTGTGTAGGCAACTGAACCATAAAGTGGTGAACCACAATTAGAACAGTGAGTGGCGCTGTCTGGATTCTGGGTTCCACATTTTGTGCAATAAACCATTTTCTCTGCTCCTCACCTATTTTTAGAGGTCATTTGCTCATAAGATTTTTGGTGGAGCGTAAAATTATAAATACGTTATATCTGGTGTTTGCCAAAGAAACGGTTTGCAGAAAAATTTTAATTACAAGTTAGCTTAAGGTATAGTGGAGATTTGAATTGCCCAAAGCCTTTGTATTAATAAACGTAGAGTCAGGCGCAGAGGACGAAGTCCTCGGTCAACTAAAGACGATTGAGGGAGTCGAAGAATCATTCTTTTCCTATGGAGTATACGATATCATCACAAAAATCCACGCCGAAACCATGGATAAACTCAAAGACATGGTTACCAGAAAAATAAGAACCCTTCCAAAAGTACGCTCAACTCTTACATTGATAATGATGGAAGAGTGACCTGCATTTACAAGTGCTAAGGAATGGCAACTTTGGCCTCCTCATTTTTGTTTTTACCTGCCTTTAATTTTTGAATCTAAGGGGCTGGCACTGTAAAGTAGGCAGCTTGCTCTGTTAGAACAGTTGAAACTTAACCTTAAGCCCAGAAGCGTACGCTGGCTTAAACCATTTTCAATCTCAAAGCTGACCAAGTCTCATCAACCGAAATAATAGCAACCGCCTGTAGTCCAACAGTTGAAGCATACTGTGCAATACTGTCCCTGTTTAGGTCAGTTTTAACCTTTGAAGTACCTTTAGGATAGGTCACCCAAAGCAGTCCTTTCGGGGCTAAACGAGGCTTCAACTTGCCAAGCTGTTCCTCGAGCTCTTTTTTTGTAGTCACAAAAACCTGAATTAAATCAGCCGGTTCATCGGTTTTAGGGTTTAGAATTGTATTAGAGGGCAATGCTCCTAACGTTGACTTGTAGTCTTTGGGTGTGTTAACAAGCATTACCTTGATGTTTTCCTTGATTAGTAGCTTTTGCGCTACCGACTTTGCCGACATAAACTATCAAGTTTTATTAGCAATGTGGGGAATATTAACTTTGAATGGGCATGGGCAGAAGATTTTGCCTTCTTTCGCTAATAGTGTTGCTTGTTGTTTTTGGTTTGTTTAGTGCTGTGTCGGCTGAAATCGCGGTAGGCGTGAAAAGTGGCGATTGGATAGAGTACCGAGTGACGTACACTGGCTCTCCAACAAAGGGGCATGATGTTGTTTGGGCTCGAATGGAAATCGTCGATGTGCAGGAAGCAACGATACTGGTTAAGATAACTTCTATGTTTCCTGACGGCACAATTGAAGAGTTAAACGCCACTTTGAACCTAAAGACAGGCCAATTAATCGACGACTTCATCATACCCGCCAACCTCAATGCAGGCGACACCTTTTTCGATCAAAACTTGGGCAATGTAACCATAGACAGGGCAGAAGAACGCCTATACGCTGGCGATTTGCGGACGGTTTTGTTTGCCTGTGTTGGTCAGAACATGTATGTTTGGGATCAAGCCACAGGCGTTAGCGTTGAAGGAACCTCCCTGACCCCGCAATACTCGATTCACACTATAGTTGATAGGACTAACCTGTGGCAGCCTTCGAGCGGAGGGGCGGAGAATTCTTTTGTGGTTTATTTGGTTGCAGCTGCTGTGTTGGTTGCTACTGCGGCGGTAGTGGTTGCTGTGTGGTATAGAAGGAAAAACAGGTTGATTAAGTGAAAAACAGCTATCCCCTAAGAACTGGTTGCCAAAGGACTTTTTAATGTAACGCTTAATAGGTTAACCATTGATTTTTTTATTGAAGGCTTGCAAACACTAATGAACCAAGCGAAGAATACCCTGCGCCCAAACAAGATTGTTGTGCTTTTGCTTTTAGGATTGGTAGCCTTTATCATTTACTTTTACTTTTTCATTGACCCAGCGCAGGTTGTTTTGGTGATTTCTCAGACAAACCTCGCTTACTATTCTGGTGCTTTCATCGCTTATGCAGTTTATGTGTTGTTTTCCTCTCTGGTCTGGCGCAGTCTGCTTAATAGCCTGTCAATCACTATCAGCTGGAGCAAGGCGTTGCTGTTTACTTGGGTTGGGCTATTTTTTGATGCCACAGTGCCGCAGCTAGGCTGGTCTGCAGAAATTTCAAAAACTTACCTGTATTCAAGAAACTCAAGCCAAGACGCTGGAAGAATTGGGGCTTCATCGGTGGGGCAAAAAGTTTTCAACATGGCTATTACCATTGTTGCGTTAAGCCTTGGGTTAGGGTCACTGCTTTTTACTTACCAAATACCGTTCACAGCAGCCATTTTGATTGGCACTGTCCTGTTTCTGTCAATTCTGTCCCTGTTTTTGGTTTATTATATGAGTGTTAGCCCAAAAGCAACAAGAACCCTGCTGAACTGGGCAATACGCTTGGCGACGTTTATCCGTAAAAGTTGGAACCCGCAGGACTTTCGGGTTAAGGCAGATGAAATGCTTGGGAAATACCATGCGGGGATTGAGCAATTAAAAAAGAATCCAAAGGCACTGGTTAAGCCAATCATGTATTCGATATTAAGCTGGGTTTTTGAGGTCTCAGTTGTTTTCTTTACCTTTCTTGCGTTAGGTTTTTCTGTTCCTGTGGGCACAGTGCTGATAGTTTTCACCCTGACGGGAACATTACAATCGGTGGGGATTACAGTCTTTGGGTTCACAGAAATAGTTATGAGTACCGCCTACACGATTCTCGGCATACCGGTGGCTTTGAGCTTTTCGGTGACGCTGCTTACAAGGGTTGTGAACCTCTGGTTTAGGCTCATCGTTTCTTACACAGCCCTGCAATGGGTAGGCATAGGCTTTTTGAAGAAAAAAGAAGTTGACTAAACGCCAGTTTGTTTTTGAGAAGGCGCTTTGCGGTTGTTTGGCAAGTGAGGGCTGATTAATCTGTAGGAAACTTTTTTAATTCACACTAAGCTAATCAATTAGTAGAGGAGTATTAAATGCCCACAGCGTTTGTATTAATAAATACAGAGATTGGTTCAGAATCAGATGTTTTAAAGGACCTAAAGAAAGTCGAGGGTGTCGAAGAAGCATCCGCGGTTTATGGCGTTTACGACATTGTTGCAAGGGTTAAAGCTGACACCATGGATAAACTAAAAGAAATCGTTACATGGCGCATTCGACGACTAGACAAAGTGAGATCCACGCTGACAATGATAGTTGTTGAAGAGCGGTAAACAATTTTTTCCTTTTCTTTATTCAACCCCAAAAAGCTAATGTTGCAACCTTGTTACTGCCTGCATACAGTCACACATTTTTAAAAACTTCTCCAGCACAAGTTGATTCTAGGATAATTTATGAGTGCTGAATTGAAGTGTCCATGGTGTGGAGCTAATTTTCAAAGCGGTAAAGAACTAGATTCCCATGCCAAAGACCACTATGTCAAATGCAGTTGCTAATTTTTGAGGGTTGATTGTACGTGTTGTTGCACATTTAATGTTACAGTTGTGACTGCCTAGGTACAGTCACATAATTTTAAATTTTCTGCGACTGATTAACACTTTTGTGTATCTGGACGGTAGTGAGAGATGCAGACACAGGTGAAAATCAACGATAATGTTCCCAAGAAAAGCCAAATGGCGGTAGGAACACTCACTGTCAGCAGGTGCACCAAATTTTTTATTGGTTGGATGACGAGGTTTGGACCCCCATTGAGCCTTTTTGTGTTCCCCTTGAACAATAAAGAGCATCCAAACCTCTGAAGCCAACCTCCCACGTTAACATGAAAGGAGTCGAATGTGAAAATGCCAACAGCATACATTCTCTTAAATACTGAAATCGGAGCTGAAACCCAAGTGCTAAATGCTCTGAAAAAAATTGAAGGTGTCGAGGAAGCCCACAGCCTGTGGGGAGTCTACGACATAATCGCTAACGTAAGAGCAGACAGTATGGAAAAACTACGATACATTATTACCAAGCGAGTAGGAAAAATCGCGAGAATAAATTCCAAATTAACCATGATTACGGTTGATAAGCAAGCGCCTGTCCTGCAAGAACAAGTAATGTTTGAGCAAAACCCCATTTTGCTTTAATTCTGGGTTAAAGCCAGTAACTTAAAAATAATATTTTTTACCCTCGCAGCACACTCCTTAAATCCAAATGGGGGAAGCTGCAAGTGACCAAGCAACAAGTTATGCATGTCGGTTTAGATGACACTGACTCTACAAAGGGAGGTTGCACGACGTACCTTGCGGCTGTCCTCATTGAGAAACTTGAAAGGCTTCAAGTCAAGTTCATTGATTACCCATCTTTGGTTAGGCTAAATCCGAACGTGCCGTGGAAAACCCGGGGCAACGGCGCCCTATGCCTAAGATTCAAGTACAGCTTAGAGCTGGAGGATAAAATTAGAGATGCTGCTATAGGCTTATGGAGGAAGCATTCAGCCATCGACCAGAGGGGCACTGACCCGGGAATCGTTTTTCTAAAAAACCCCCAAATCCCTCCTGAGCTGAAGGCTTTCGCGAAAAAGACGCAAACAAGCATTGTAACGCTCAAGGAAGCATTGGCTCTTATCGAGAGATTTGATGGTGAAGCCTTTGGTTTTAACACGAAAAGAGGTATAATTGGCGCTTTGGCTGCAATCGGTGAAACCCTTGAAGGCGACCACACTTACGAGTTGATTGCTTACAGAACTCCGGAGAATTGTGGTTCAAAAAGAAAAGTTGATGTTCAATCCCTTTTCGCGATGGACAAGCAGACAGAGCCTTACACGTTTAACAACGTTGATTATGAAAAGGGCAGAGTAATCATTACGCCGAGGGGTCCAGACCCAATTCTGTTGGGCATCAGAGGAGAGTCACCTGAAATAGTCAGGAGAGCTTACGGTTTGGTTAAGCCTCTGGAGCCTGTGGAGAGATGGGTTATTTTCCGTAGCAACCAAGGCACGGATGCTCACCTCAAACGTGCTTGCACATTGAGTGAAATTGAACCTTATAGTTCGGTCATTGCCAAAGGCACCGTCTCCAAGAACCCTCAGATTATCCCTACTCGCCATGTAATCTTTTCTGTAAAGGATGAAACAAGCCAAGTGGACTGTGCGGCTTATGAACCCACAGGCGACTTGCGCAAGATTGCAAGAGAACTCATGGTTGGTGATATGGTTGAGGTTTACGGCGCAGTCCGCAAGCCAACTTCAAGTAAGCCTGTGACCGTTAATTTGGAGAAAATTAACGTCTTAGGCTTGGCTCAAAAGGTTCTGTCAGAGAACCCCTTATGCCCCAACTGTAATAAACGGTTGAAGTCCATGGGTAAAAATCAAGGTTTCCGCTGCGAAAAATGCAAAGCAAAATTCAAAACGCTAAAGAAAAACGAGGCATCTATGCCAAGGCAGCTTAAGGCTGGTTTATACTTTACTTCAACAAGGTCACAGAGGCATCTAACCAAGCCGCTTCGACGCTATGGATTAGAAAAGAACCGATATGATAAGGAGCCTATGATTTTAGGTTGGCATTCTTGAAGCTTGGCGAAATTATTTAAATGCATGAATCTCGTAACCCATTAAAAGCTAATGATGTAGTCGTTAACTAAATGGAGAACTGTAAGGTTTGAAGCAGTTTACAGCAGAAGCTTATGAACTTCCATTCTTCAAGGAAGAAGGGTTCATCAGAAAGCAATGTCCAAAATGCAAAGAATACTACTGGACACAAAACCCGCAGCAGGAAAC
>QYYE01000080.1 GCA_003589585.1 Candidatus Bathyarchaeota archaeon | reverse complement strand
ATGGAAGCGATGTTTGTCCATTTGTTGGATTATACGTCTTCTCAGTTGCAAATTTGGCAAAAGGTGATGCAGAACCCCGGATCGCTAAGTGATCATTGGACTGAATATCAATATTTTGTGTCAGGGAAAGTCTATATTAACCGACTATTGTTTTGGATGATGAGCACTAGAGTCACAGAGCCAACGCGGTGATATTGACTCGACGGGCGAACTGACACGCATGCAAGCGGAAAACTTATCAATAAAGTAGCCATGAAAAAAGACACCTAACGCATCAAAAGGCGCAGTGTGAATCGAGGTGAACAAAAAAATGGTTGAAATGAAAGTCGACGCATCGGAACTCAAAGGAGAAAGCAAGATCATCGAGAAACTAGCTGACTTCCTCAAGGAGAAGACAGGCGGAGAAGTCTCCACCGAATCAAAAACCGTAACAGTGAAAGGCGAAGGAGAAGCACTCTCCAAAAAATACGTAAAAATAACTGTCAAAAAATTCCTCCACAAGCATGAGCTGACGGATTCTTTCAGAGTTATAGGCGGAGAAGAGAACGCTCTGAAAGTTAAGGAAAGAAAACTCTACGAAGAATAACTGCTTAATCTTCTTTACAATTTAGTTAATTTTTCTTATTTTGTTTATCATTCAATTGCTAACCCGTTGTGCTATTCTCTGGACGTCATGTTCCAACGCTTAGAAATAAATCAAAAAAAGCCCTATCATACAGTAAGCAACATCAAACAGGGTTGAGGCTTGAAAAAAATGAGCAACAGAAACATAGCAGTCGGCACAGTGTTGGTCTTGGTTTCGTTTTTGGCATTCTTAGGGTTGTTTACTGTAACTTACGCAACGTTGCAGGGGATTAACCCGGTTGCTGCCATAGCCGCCATAACCGTTGCCGTCATAGGTATAGTCTGGTTTAAGAAAACCAGTAGCTAATCTTTAGAGAGCTGGATTTTGGAAACGAAAATTCTTTAAACAGGGCTTTCATATTCAGAAGCGGAGCCGAATGAGTATGGAAGGAACAGACGGAGCATTAACCAGAGAAGCGCTTATCTCAATGCAAGTTATAGATGCACGAGGCCGCTTAATTGGTAAGGTAAAAGACATAGCGTTCGCCATTGGGAAAGCTGGAATTTCTCTTACAGTTGAAAGTGAGAACGGTGAGGTTCGAAACATATCTTGGGATGATGTTCAAGCAGCATCAGACTTTATCATTCTAAAACCACAGCCTCAAGCCACATACCAACCCCAGCAAGCACAGCAGCCACAACAAGCCCAGCAACAGCAGACAACTTCTCAACCGCTTTGTCCAACATGCAATAGGCCGTTAACATGGATTCCGCAATACCAACGTTGGTACTGCTATAACGACAAGAAATACGTCTAAAGAACCCATAAAACGCCTTATTTTTTATTTTTAACAAATTGCAATCTAACAATAAGTGACTTGTATGGTTTTCGAAGAAAAAATCCTTCTAAATCCAATCGCCGTTGTGAAAACTGAAGCCGTGGGTAATGAGGTTAAGGATAAAACGCGAACCTCGCAGATTATCGTTCGAGAAGAGTTGGTTGACGCGTTGGATGGCATCAGCGGTTTTTCGCATATATTTGTGCTTTTTTGGCTCAGTCAAATATCTGATGAGCAGAAAAAAACGTTGAAGGTGCATCCTAGAGGCAGAATTGATTTGCCGCTGCTTGGAGTTTTCGCCACAAGAACCCAATTCAGACCCAATCCCATAGGATTAACCATTGTTGAACTACTGAAAGTTGAGGATAATGTTTTGACTGTTCGTGGGCTTGACGCTTTTGACGGCACTCCAGTTTTAGACCTCAAACCCTACGACCACTGGGACAGAGCTGAAAACATTAAAGTTCCAGACTGGTTGATGAAACTGGAGAAAGAAAAAAGTCAATAGCCTACAGCAGTTCTTCAATGCAGTATTTTGCTTGGATTACGTTTAGGATTGCTTTCCTGAGGCTTTCACCCTGCAGAGAGGCCTTTTTGATTTTATCCATTTCCTCGCTTAGCTCGGAATCTCCAAAAACATCGTTGAACCATCTTTGAAAGTCACCCCTAGACAGGTGAAATTCTAGCGAGTCAGCCCCAATCTGTTTGGCAAGCTTGTAGAACTCTGCAAGGCTTTGCGCTGAATAAACTGTTGGGTAACCAATTTGTGTGTAGAATTGAAAACCCATGTCTTTTGTAACTGGCGTTAGCACGTTTACTGCTGCTTTTCCCTTTTCAGTTACGCAGTATCCGTTGCCTACTTTCCGCAAAAACCCCTCTTTTGCCAACTCTTGGATTTGAGTCATGGTTTGGCTTGCATCTAAATTGACCATTTGCGCCAGCTTATAGAGGTCAAGACGGTTTGTAGCTTGACTCATTGTTCTTAGAATGTTGATTTGTTCTTCTTTCAAGAAACCTTTCGCCTCAATTGCCTAATAATTAGCCTGAGCAAATTTAAAAGTGTTAATGCCAACATGCCCAACAAACCAGCCTCAAACGCACGGTGGCAAGTTTTTATTTCTTAAAACGTTAACATCTTAATGGTGAACCCAGAAGTGAAGACCGATTACCTTATCGTTTTAGTAACAACCAAAGACCGACAGGAAGCGGAAAAAATAGCTCAATCCCTTCTAAATGACCGCTTAATTGCCTGCGCCAACATCATAAACCCAGTCACCTCATTTTTCCACTGGCAGGACAAAATCGACTGCGGGGAAGAATGCCTTGTTGTTATGAAGTCGCGCATGGACTTGTTTGCCCAGCTTGCTGAAAGAGTGAAGGGTTTGCATAGTTATGAGGTTCCGGAGGTTTTGGCTTTTCCGATTGTTGAGGGTTCGGCGGCTTATTTGGAATGGATGGAAAGCGTGCTGAAATAGCCTTTGTATGTACATTTTTGTGCTGGTAAGCCTTAAATAATACATTGACGTATGTTTGCGAACCATAAAGGAGCATGAACAAAAAATGGGGTATCGCATTTGGCAAAACACCAGCATTAACTCAAGCACAAACCACAGTCAAACCCCTAAACTACGTTAAATTCAACTACACCAACCAACCCATAGAAGTATTCTCAAAACTCCACCAAAAATACAAAACAGTGTACCTTCTAGAATCCATTGAGGGACCGCAAAAACTCGCCCAATACTCATTCTTAGGGTTCGACCCGACAATCACAATAGAAACAAAAAACGGCAGAACAACTATAACAAACCTCAAAACCAACCAAATCATCACCCAACAAACCAATGACCCCATCAAACTCATCCAAGAGCACCTGCAACCCTACACAAACCACATGGTGGACTTTCGTTTTGTCGGTGGAGCATTAGGATACATATCCTATGATACCATACGATACATCGAAAAAATTCCCAACCAAAAACCCGATGACTTGGCGTTTCCTGATGTGGAGATGGGTATTTTTGAGGATGGCTTAGTGTTTGACCATACACAAAATCAGGCTTATTATTATTTTAGAGGCGAAAACAGACTGGAAGAAATTCAAGAATTGCTCCAAGAGCCAGTCATGGAAGAAGAGCCGTTTGCGTACACTCAACCTGTGGTCAACATCACAAAAGAGGCTTTTGAGGAAGCAGTCGGAAAAGCCAAGCAATACGTCACCGCAGGAGACATATTCCAAGTTGTCCTATCCAAACGCTTCCAATTCCAATACACTGGCAGCCTTCTAACATTCTACAAAAGCCTGCGCCAGATTAACCCCTCACCCTACATGTTCTACTACAAATCCAATAAACGCCAAATCGTTGGTGCCAGCCCAGAAATGCTGGTTCGTGTTGACAACCGAAAAGTTATAACTTTCCCAATTGCAGGAACAACGCCCGTCACGGCAAACCCGGAAGAAAACCAGCGCCTCGCCGCAGAACTGCTAAAAGACCAGAAAGAGCGTGCTGAGCATGTTATGCTGGTTGATTTGGCAAGAAATGATTTGGGCAGAATCAGCAAGTACGGAAGCGTAACAGTTCCGAGTTTATGCAAGTCCACCAGTTCAGCCATGTCCAACACATCGTTTCCCAAGTTATCGGCGATTTACAAGATAACTTAGAGAGTTTTGACGCTCTAAAAGCAGTCTTTCCTGCAGGCACAGTGTCAGGCGCACCCAAAGTCCGAGCCATGGAAATAATCGAGGAATTTGAACCTACACGTCGTGGACCTTACGCTGGTGCAGTCGGCTATTTCAGTTGCAACGGCAATTCTGACTTTGCTATAACCATACGCACGCTATTCTCAGAAGATAACCAAGCTTACATTCAAGTGGGCGCGGGAATCGTGGCCGACTCGATACCGGAAAAAGAGTGGTTTGAAACCGACCATAAGGCAAAAGCCCTCATGAAAGCCCTTGAACATGCCTCAGGAGGTAAACAACCATGAAAGTACTCGTCATCGACAATTATGACTCATTCGTTTACAACCTTGTCCAGTACATAGGTGAACTTGGCGCAGAAACAATCGTTTACCGAAACGACCAAGTAAACCTGCAAGAGTTAATCAAGCTTCAACCAGACAGAATCGTCATTTCGCCAGGACCAGGCACGCCCGAAGACGAAAAATACTTCGGCGTCTGCACTGCAATCCTGCAAAACCTAAGCCCAAATATCCCAACACTCGGAGTTTGCCTTGGTCACCAAGGAATAATCCATGCGTTTGGCGGAAAAATTATTCGTGCAAAAAAGCTCATGCACGGAAAAGTCTGTACCATCAAACATAACCAAAAAGGCATTTTCAGCGGCGTGAGAAATCCTTTCTCTGCAACCAGATATCACTCATTAGCAGGTGAACGAGGTTCCATTCCGCCCAGCCTGCAGATTACAGCTGAAGCCATTGATGATGGAGAAATCATGGGCATACGCCATGTAAAATACCCGATTTTTGGTGTGCAGTTTCATCCTGAATCGATTCTCTGCGAGGATGGCAAGTTAATCATTAAGAACTTTTTGGAGGGCACCTGCTGATGATTAGAGAAGGAATCCAAAAACTCATCGAAGGCACAAACCTAACCTACGAGGAATCAGGCGAAATCATGAGCGAAATCATGACGGGAAAAGCCACAAACGCCCAAACCGCAGCCTTCCTAACAGCCCTGCGCATGAAAAAAGAAACCGTCCAAGAACTAATCGCCTTCGCCTCAGTCATGAGAAAAAACTGTCGCCAAATCCAACCCCATGTGCAAGGACGCCTAGTTGACACCTGCGGAACGGGTGGAGACAAGATAAAAACCTTCAACGTCAGCACAGCATCAGCCTTTGTTATTGCTGGCGCTGGAGTTGCAGTGGCTAAACATGGCAACCGAGCAGTAACCAGCAAAAGCGGAAGCGCAGATGTCCTAGAAAAGCTGGGATTAAACCTTAACATGAACCCCGAAACGGTCCAAAGCACCATTGAGCAGATTGGCGTTGGCTTCATGTTTGCCCCAGCGTTTCACCCAGCCATGAAGTACGCAGTTGAGCCGAGAAGGGAAATAGGCATCCGAACAGTCTTCAACCTTCTGGGACCACTAACTAACCCAGCGAGCGCTAACGCTCAAGTCTTAGGCGTTTATGACGCCAAACTTACGGTTCCGATGGCTAACGCTTTGATGAGTCTTGGCTGTGAAGAAGCAATGGTTGTTCATGGCTTAGACGGTTTAGACGAAATATCAACGGTTGGAAAAACCGCCCTAGCGCACCTCAAGAACGGAAACGTGTCAGCCTTAGAGCTTAGCCCAGGCGATTTTGGAGTGCAAAAAGCAAAAATAGGTGACCTGCAGGTGACCACGCCTGAGGAGAGCGCGGAAACCATCTACAAAATCCTAAAAGGCAGCATCCAAGACAGCAGAAAGGCAGATGTTGTGCTTGTTAACAGTGCCGCTGGAATCATGGTCGGGGGACTGGCGGAAACCTTCCAAGAAGGCATGGAAATAGCCAGAAAATCAATTCTCAATGGAGCGGCATTGGGTAAGCTTGAGGCTTTGGTTAAAGCTTCAGGTGGAAGTTTATCAAAACTAGAGGAGTTAGATGACAAGTATGGGTGACTTCTTGGATACTTTGGCTAAGGATGCGCAGGAAACGGTTGATAGCGGCTACTACAAAACCGCTAAGCCAAATGCAAGCGTTCATGTGAGCTTAAGACAAGCAATCCTTGAATGCAAGAAAAATGCAGTTATCACCGAAATAAAAGCAGCTTCACCATCACTTGGAACAATAAGACGGGATGCCAAGCCAGGCGAGATTGCCGTAGCCATGCAAAAAGGCGGTGCAGTTGGCATTTCAGTGTTAACTGAACCTAAACACTTCAACGGTTCACTGTTGGCGCTTGCTCAAGCAAGAGACGCTGTGAAGCTGCCGATTCTCATGAAAGACATAATCATTATTCCTGAACAAATAGAGGTTGCCGCACAGGTTGGTGCGAACGTTGTTTTGTTGATTGAGGCTCTTTTTGAAAGAGACTACTGCGAATTAGGCGTTGATGAAATGATAGCGTTTGCTCACTCTAGAGGGCTTGAGGTTTTGCTAGAAACACACACCAAAGAAGAGTTCCAAACAGCCCTACAAACCAACGCTGCACTCATCGGAATCAACAACCGAAACCTTGCAACCCTCAAAATCGACTTAGACACCACAAAACAAGTCCTTGAAAAACACAAAAATCACGGCAAAACAATCATAAGCGAAAGCGGTATAACCGCGCCTTCAGACCTGCAGTTTCTCCGAGGTTGCGGTGCAGAGGCTTTCCTGATTGGTTCAAGCATCATGTTAACAGATTGCATAGAGGAAAAAGTTAAGGAGTTTGTGTATGCATGAAACTAAGCAGCTACCCAGTTGACGGAAAATACGGCAAGTTCGGTGGAAGGTTTGTTCCCGAGGTTCTCATGGAAGCCATAAGCGAGCTCGAGCAAGCCTACGACAAAGCCAGAGTAGACCCAAGCTTCCAAAAAGAACTCAACTATTACCTCGCCGAGTTTGTGAGCAGACCAACCCCGCTATACCTCGCCGAAAACCTAACCCGCAAGCTTGGCGGAGCAAAAATCTACCTCAAACGCGAAGACCTCGCACACGGTGGAGCACACAAAATCAACAACACCATCGGACAAGCGCTTCTTGCTAAGCGGATGGGGAAAACACGTGTCATCGCCGAGACAGGAGCGGGACAGCATGGGGTGGCAACTGCTATTGCATGTGCGGCTTTGGGTTTGAAGGCTGAGGTTTACATGGGCACGGAAGACTGCGAAAGGCAAAAACTCAACGTGTTCAGAATGAAGCTTCTCAACGCGCAGGTTCATCCTGTGGAAACGGGCTCTAAAACCCTCAAGGACTCAATTAACGAGGCGTTTAGGGACTGGGTAACTAACCTTGAGTGCACTTATTACTTAATTGGCTCGGTTGTTGGTCCCCACCCATACCCCATGATTGTTCGCGACTTTCAAAGCGTCATCGGCAGAGAACTCAAAGAGCAGTTTAAGCAGAAAGAAGGCGGTTTGCCCGATGCCCTGGTCGCCTGCGTGGGCGGCGGAAGCAACGCCATGGGCACCTTCTACCCCTTTGGAGACGACACGGAAGTGGCGCTTTACGGCGTGGAAGCCGCAGGCGAAGGCATAGAAACAGGCAAACACGCAGCCTCACTTGGCGCTGGAGCAGAAGGCGTCTTCCACGGCATGCTAACCTACGTTCTGCAAGACGGCAACGGGCAAATCCAAAACACCAGCAGCGTCTCGGCAGGACTTGATTACCCAGGCGTTGGACCAGAGCACTCGTTCCTAAAAATCTCCAAGCGAGCGCAGTACATTTCTGCCACTGACAAGGAAGCGGTAGATGCTTTTCTGACGCTGTCAAGGGACGAGGGGATTTTGCCAGCATTGGAATCCTCCCACGCATTGGCTTTCGCCATGAAACTTGCCCCAAAAATGGAGAAGACCCAGTCAATCGTTGTTACCCTGTCTGGGCGCGGAGACAAAGACGTGGAAACAATCGCTGATTACATAGGTGCAAAAATATGAGCGCAATAAAAGAAGCATTCCAAAAAGCCAAAGCAGACGGCAACGGCTTACTCATCGGCTACATCACAGCAGGCGACCCAACCCCCGAGCAGACCCCAAAAATTGCTGATGCGCTAATCCGTGGAGGAGTAGACATCCTTGAGCTTGGATTGCCGTTTTCTGACCCCATTGCGGATGGTCCAACCATTCAGGCGGCAAGCATCCGGGCTTTGGCGGCTGGGACAACGCCGACAAAGGTGCTGGAAATCGCCAAGCAAATCAAGCAGCAACATGATGTGCCAGTGGTGGTTATGACGTACTATAACCCGGTGTTTAGGAGTGGATTGGACAAGTTTTTGGGTTCAGCCAAGGAGCATGGGGTTGACGGGTTTATTGTTCCTGATTTGCCCGTGGAAGAAGCAGACGATTACAAGAAAACTGCAGTTGTGCACGGGTTGGACACGATTTTTCTTGCGGCACCATCCACTTCAAACGAGAGGTTAAATGAAATCGTCAACGCTTCATCGGGCTTTCTGTATTTGGTTTCGCATTTCGGCGTCACTGGCACCAGAACAACTGTGGAAGAATCAACTGTCCAGTTAATAAGGCGGGTTAAGCCGTTTACCGCTGGTAA
This sequence comes from Candidatus Bathyarchaeota archaeon, assembly GCA_003589585.1. Classification (GTDB taxonomy): domain Archaea; phylum Thermoproteota; class Bathyarchaeia; order Bathyarchaeales; family Bathycorpusculaceae; genus Bathycorpusculum. Next base: position 352 of record QYYE01000080.1, on the reverse strand, counting down.
AATTGCATTGGCGGTTGGGTTTGGCATTTCTAAGCCAGAACACGTAAAAACTGTGATTGGTGCGGGGGCGGATGCAGCCATCGTGGGAAGCGCGTTCATAAATATAATCCAGAAAAACAGTAAAACCATGCTGGAGGAACTGGAAGCAGCCGCGCATGCACTGAAGGCGGCAACAAAAAAATTGTAAAACAGCCCTGAAACACTCATGGTTGCATCAAGAAGGTTTTAAAGGTCGATTAAACCATCAGTATGCGGCGATGGATCTTAAGCGGTGGGTTAGGGGTCCATTGTAACCGTAAATCCTCTACATGACGGGCTGACATCTGCGGATGAGGCGTCAATGGCCGCTTGA
>QYYE01000008.1 GCA_003589585.1 Candidatus Bathyarchaeota archaeon | reverse complement strand
CGTCAATGTGTAGATCGTCAACTTCGACATCTGAGAATTTTTGCTGTGCTTCTTTTACCGCATCTTTGAATATGCCATCCGTTATTCGTAGAATGTTGCCTTTGTGTACGTAGGTTAAGTGTTTTTTGCGCTGGCTGGCTAGTTTGAAGGCAAAGTTGGCGATTTTCAGAGAAGCTTCTCGGGTGATTATCCTCAATGCAACTCCGACTCCAGGAGCTAACAGGGATTCTGCGCCCGAGTACATGCCTTCAGTATTCTCTCGCACCACAACCAGGTCAATGTTTGGTTTTAGGGCTTCTACGCTTGGAAAACTTCTGCATGGACGAACATTAGCGTAAAGATTAAACATCCGCCTCAACGTAACAGCCACACTAACCGGTGCACCCGGTTCTTCAGGCGTGGTCATTGGACCTTTAAGGCAAGCGCTAGTTTGTTTTATGATGTCTACGGTTTGCTTGGGCAGGTTCGTACGATATTGAGCTATACAGTGGTATCCTGCCTCACCGTATAGATAGTTGAGTTTGAAATTAGCTTTTTCTTGGATGGCATCGAGGACTTTTACGGTTGCCTCTGTGACTTCTGGTCCTATGCCGTCGCCTTTGAGAACGGCAATATTGTAAGTTGTATTCATGTCAAAGTGCCTTCTTGTTTTTGAGTTTGTAAATGAGTTTTACTTTATCAGCATTGCTGTTACGTTTCTAAAATTTTTCATTAATTAGTCGTTGATGTCCCCCACCTTTTTTGGACAAAAAAACAGTAAAAGCAGCGTTTTTTTCTTCGTTTTTCTGCTGTTTGTGGTTCTACGCACAAATTTACAAATTGGCTTCCGAGGAATTCTGACCAAGATAAACGCGTAAGCGAAGAAACGGGTAAACAGGAACGGAACACTAAATGTATGAAGCGCTGAAGGAAAGCATCTTTTTTAGCATTCCACTAGCTGCTTCGCTGGTGCTTTCTTTCATCCTGACCTACCTTTTTTTTAAAGACCGAAACAAGCGTAAACTCGTTTTTGCAATAGCGGTTTTTGTATCGGCTTTTGGGTTTTACAATCCAGTGCTAGAAACCTTAGGCGGAACCCCGATTTTTCGGTTTGACGAGTGGTTGTTTATGCCGATGGCGCTTGCGGTTTTGATAGCAGCAATTTCTAGCCTTGTTAACATAAAGAATTTCAAAATACCTTTTATATTATTCATGACTGGAACTCTGATCTCTCTCGCTATATTCTTTGTTCAGTTTCCATTGATAAGTTTACGCTTAAGTTTAACTGTTGCTTTCATGACCGTCTCGGTTCCCATTTTAATTTACCTTTTATTGAAGAGCAGAGACTCGGCAGACCTTCACTTCTTGCTTGCAACACTATGCTTTCTCTTTCAGGGTCTAGTAATGGACCTTGGAGACTCCAGAGTGATACCTGTAATGCTTGCCATATTTGGAGCGGTATTTGTTGCTCTCATGTTTAAAGACCCAAAAGCTGGGAATACAAGCAGCATAGCGTCCTTTGTTGTTTTAGAGAGGAAACTAAGCGAAGCAAATCAAAACCTAAAAGACATGAAAAAGAAACTGAATGAAGCTGAAAGGCTAGCTACAATCGGAGAGTTAGCAGGCTTGGTTGGTCATGACTTACGTAACCCTTTACAGGGTATTGCAGGTGCGACTTATTACATAAAAACGCACAGCTGTATTTTAGAGAACGAAACTTGCAGAGAAATGCTTGAGAGCATCGAGGCTTGTATTGAGTACTCAAACAAAATAGTTAATGATTTAATTGAATACTCCCAAGTCATCAGTTTAGAACTCACACCAACTGACCCCAAATCGTTAACCAAGCGTTCACTAAGCCAGCTACAGATTCCAACAAACATCGAAATTGTGAATAAGACAGACACTAAACCCTTGTTTAAGGCTGATAACAGTAAGATTAAGCGTGCCTTCAAAAGTATAATCAAGAACGCTTTTGACTCTATGCCAGAAGGTGGAAAACTAACCATTAAAAGCAAAAAAGCAAAGGGCTATGTAGTCTTTACCTTTGAAGACACTGGCATAGGGATGAGTGAGGAAACATTAAGTAAACTATGGACGCCCTTGTTCACCACGAAAGCGAAGGGTATGGGTTTTGGTTTGGCTATATGTAAACGCATTGTTGAAGCCCACGGCGGAAAAATTGAGGCGAAAAGCAGGTTAGGTGAGGGTTCAGTTTTTCAGCTTTCGATCCCTTTGGAAACAAAGCCAGCAATTGAAAATCTAGTTAAACGGTAAAAGCTAACTGTCATGCTTGGGGTTTAGAACCGTATTTTTCGCAGTAGTCGTCAGCAGTTGGCAAGATTGCCTTTACCCGCTCTAAACGTTTCTGCCCATTAAGTTTCTCTTCAAGCATGATGACTTCTCTGGGTTTGCTGAATTTTTCGGTTTTGCGGTCTTCTCGTTTGCGTTCCACTTTTATGCAGTCGTCAATCATGCAGTTTAACACGCAAGCGCCGCAGTAAACACACAAGTCCTCGATGATTCCAACCGCACCGCTGCTCCAGTACAAAGCGTTAGTCGGGCAAGCCTTGATGCAGAGTTTGCATTGACCACCCTCACAGGTAAACTTGTTTATGCTGATTTTGCCTTCTTTGAAGAGTTCTTTTACGCCTGTGGGTTCCAAAAGCTCTTTTCTACGCTTCTTCTTTTTCTCCTCAGCAGTGTCATCTGAGAGCAAGCCGAATATGTCGATGGAAGAAGCTTTTTTCTCTGGCATATGGAACCACTGCTAATCTGGTTTGTTTTAGAACTTATAGCATTCTTGAATTATAATTACTTATCTAAGCTAAACAGCGAATTTCATCATACCCCAAGCAACCATATTTTTAAACGATGCATGAATGCCAAAACCTATTACTGCCCTGCCAGATATTCTCTAAAGTACAGCTTAAGATGGTTGGAGATATGGCTTGGTCAAACTGAAATTCGGAGTATTCCTACCCTTCTACTCATTCCAAACCAAAACCAAACAATCAGCAGACCGGTTCAGCCTTCTCCAAACCATCGTTTTAGAATGCGAAAAACTTGGCTATGATTCGGTCTGGCTTGACGACCACCTAATGTTTGACGGCTGGCAGATTTTTGAGTGCTGGACCACCCTCTCAGCCCTCTCTTCCCTAACTAAAAAAGTGCGGTTGGGAACCATGGTTACCTGCAACACCTACAGAAACCCGGCATTACTGGCAAAGATGGCTGCTACACTTGACGTCCTTTCAGGTGGCAGGTTGGAGTTTGGCATTGGTGCAGGCATCCAAGAGGCTGAGCATGCGGCTTATGACTTGGGTTTTCCTAAACCGAGTGTTAGGATTCAGCGGTTGAGAGAGGCAGTGGAAATAGCAAAGGCGCTATGGACACAGGAAAAAGCTACTTACAGCGGAGTGCACTACCGCTTGAAAGATGCCGTTTGTTTGCCCAAGCCGTTGCAGAAGCCTCATCCGCCGATAACGATTGGTGGCAGCGGAGAAAAACTGATGCAGATAGTTACGGCGAAGCATGCGGACAGGTTTGATTGGGGTTTTCTGCCAACCTTAGAGGCGTATAAGCGTAAACTTGAAGTTTTAGAAAACCATTGCAAGAGTGCCGGCAGGGATTTTGGGGAAATAGAGAAGTCCTGCTGGCCAGGCGGGCAAGTTCTGATTGCCGAAAACCAACGAGAGCTAAACGAAAAAATTTCCAAACACAAGCCCCCAAATGTTTCGATTGAGGATTTCGTCAGGGCTAACTTGGTGGGGACTGCCGAAGAATGCCCTGAGCGCCTGCAGGTTTGGGTGAATTTGGGTGTGACTCATTTTATGCTTTTCTTTGCAGATTTGCCGAGTGTGGATGGGTTGCGGTTGTTTGCCCAAACTGTCCTTGGAGGGTTGGGTTAGAGGTCTCCTTTGGCGATGTGGTTTAACTCGTGGTGTATTATCTCGTCTAAGGTGTGATACGGGTTCTCTCTTACCAGCATGATGTAGTCGGCATTGTCTTCATCGTCAGCGTTAAAGACGCATGCGTCTGTACCTTTGGTTGAGAGAAGCCTGCCCCATTCTTCGATTTCCCTCAGGTCATCTTCGGGGCAGCGCCTATGCTCGATTACGTGGTTGAAGTCTTCGTCGCTGAGTTTGAGGGCTTTGACTTTGGGGAAGGGCTTGTTGCTTAGAGTTTTCCATACGGTGACTAGTTGTTTTTTCGGAATGCGTTGCGCTTTCATCTGGATGCCTTCGAGCATTACCATTCAAAAATCTCCATTCTTTTTGAAACTGATAATCTAAAACTAATGCACCTGTTACACAGGCAAGTGCTACCAAAAATCAAGGGGTTTTTAGTGTAAAAGCGTTTGCAGTAGTTACGTTACTACCACAACCAACCCATCGAACTTGAGAAGGGCAGCAAATAAGGGTGGTTATGGTTTTTTCTGAGCGCTAGCGGCTCCGTTTTTGCCTTTGCCGTTGTAGTCGGTCATTAGCACGTTCATGCCGCTAAGCACTGCTTCCATGCTGGCTTTAACGATGTCTTCTCTGACACCCATGGCTGTTACTGTTCTGTCGCCTTTACGCATGCGCACGACCACTTCGACCATGGCGTCTGTTCCGCCTGTAATTGCCTTAACATTGTACTGCTCCAGCGTTATGGGTTCAACCTCTGCAATGGCATTTTTGACTGCGTTTATGGCTGCATCCACTGGCCCTACGCCGACTGCTGAGCCCCAGACGGATTTTTCGTTCACTTTGAGGCGCACTGAAGCGGTTGAGGTGACTTTGTCGCCGCCCACGTATGCCATTTCTTCAAGCTGGATTGGCTTAGCTCGACTCAGCCCCATAACGTTCTCGGCGATTGCCAAGACATCCGCGTCCATGACGGTTTTGCCTTTGTCGCCGAGCTCCTTGATGCGTTGGAAAATCTCTTTGAACTGTACTTCGCTGGGTGAGAGTCCCATGTTTGCTAGATCCGCGCGTATGGCGTGGGAGCCTGAGTGTTTGCCTGCTGATATACGGCGTTTGGAGCCGACCAGTTCAGGGGCAATCGGTTCGTAAGTTAATGGGTTGGAGAGCAAGCCTTGGGTGTGGATGCCTGATTCGTGTGTGAAAGCGTTTTCGCCCACGATGGCTTTGTTTGGCTGCACGTAAACCCCGGTTAACCGCGACACCAGTTGCGAGGTGCCATAGAGCAGCTCAGTCTTGATTTTGAGGTCCAGTTTGTAGAGTGCCTTTAGGGTGACTACTATTTCTTCGAGTGAGGCGTTGCCAGCGCGCTCACCAAGACCGTTTATGGTGGCGTGCGCTTCGTCTGCTCCTGCGCCTAGTGCGGCGACTGTGTTGGCGACTGCCATGCCGAAGTCGTTGTGGCAGTGCACGCCGATTGGAACGTTGATTTTCTCGCGCAGTTTTGAGAAAAGTTCCGATGAGCGCTCAGGAGTCAGGATGCCGACGGTGTCGCATACAATCAGCCTGTCTACTCCCGCGTTAATGGCGGTTTGGAAGGCTCTGGTTAGGAAATCAAAGTCGGAGCGGGTCGCGTCCTCGGCGAGAAACTCCACTGCTAAGCCGTGGTCTTTGGCGTACCTGACGCAGTCTTCGGTGGCTTTTAGGACCTGCTCGCGGGTTTTGCGCAGTTTAACCTCTATGTGCAAATCTGAGGTGGGCACAATCATGCTAACGCCTGCAGCGCCGCTTTTTAGGACTGCGTCGATGTCGCCGATGGTGCCTCTTGCCGCGCTGAAAACCTGTGCCCTCAAACCCTGCTTGGCGATGAGGCTTACGGATTCCATTTCGCCCTCGGAAACCGCGGCGAATCCGGCTTCGATTATGTCTACGCCGAGTTCGTCGAGGCGCTGGGCTATGCGCAGTTTGTTTTCAGGTACAAGAGATACTCCGGGTGTTTGTTCTCCATCTCGAAGGGTGGTGTCTAAAAATCTAACTTGTTTAGGGAAGCGGTTAAATAAAGCAATACCCCATTTAAATCACATCTCTTTTTCAGAGCGTCAACCTTAAATATAAAATTATTGGTGTCTTAATTCGGTTGAAAGTAAGATGAGAAGCGAGGAAATGAAGCGTGGAGTGGAAAGAGCGTATGCTCGTGCTCTGCTAAAAGCCGTCGGATTAACCGACAAAGACATAACTAAACCATTTATTGGCATAGCAAATAGTTATACAAACATTGTTCCAGGGCACATTCACTTAAAAGATGTAGCCAATGCCGTGAAAGAAGGTGTCATAGCGGCTGGAGCGGTACCCTTCGAATTTAACACTATCGCCATTTGCGACGGCTTAGCCATGGGACACCAAGGCATGCGTTATTCACTTCCTTCTCGCGAGTTAATTGCTGATTCAGTGGAGCTTATGGTTCAAGCTCACAGACTTGACGGCGTTGTTTTCATTACGAACTGTGACAAGGTAACACCTGGGATGTTAATGGCTGCTGCACGACTTGATATTCCAGCGATTTTTGTCACCGGCGGAGCAATGGAATCAGGTTGTTTGGATGGAAAAAAGGTTGGTGTAATCGATGTTTTCGAAGCAGTGGGCAAAGCCTTCGCAGGAAAAATAACCCAGAAAGAACTAGCTCGCCTAGAAGACACGGCTTGCCCCGGATGTGGCTCATGCAACGGCATGTTCACTGCCAACACTATGGCATGCGTCACAGAAGCACTCGGCATGTCCTTGCCTTACTGCGCTACCGCCCTAGCCAACAGCGCCCTGAAAATACGAATCGCCAAAGAATCAGGCGAAAAAATCGTCGAACTCGTGCGCGAAAACCTCAAAGCTTCAAGCGTGCTAACCAAAGACGCCTTCGGAAACGCCATCGCCGTTGACATGGCTCTTGGCGGCTCAACAAACACCGTTCTGCACCTTTCCGCCATCGCCAAAGAAGCCGGCGTTTCTCTGCCTCTGGCAACCTTTGACGAGACCAGCCGGAAAGTGTCTCACCTGTGCAGTATGGTTCCAAGCGGTCCTCACGATATGGAAGAACTCGGCAACGCCGGCGGAATTCCAGCGTTAATGAAAGAGCTCACACCGTTTCTCCATGTTGACGCGTTGACGGTTTCAGGAAAAACCCTCAAAGAAAACATCGCGGACGCTATGGTGCTGGATGCTGAGGTTATTCGCCCCTTGGACAAGCCCGTGCACATAGAGGGAGGAATCGCCATTTTGTATGGTAACCTTGCGCCCAAAGGTGCAGTGGTGAAGACAGTTGCAGTTTCACCTAACATGCTCAGGCACAGTGGACCCGCACGAGTGTTTGACTCTGAACAGCAAGCCGTTGAAGCTATGAAAAAACGCCAAATCCAAGCGGGCGATGTTGTGGTTATCCGTTATGAAGGACCAAGAGGCGGTCCGGGTATGCCTGAAATGCTTTTGCCGACGGCGACTATTGCGGGTATGGGTTTGAGTGAGTCAGTGGCGCTGGTTACGGATGGCAGGTTTTCGGGTGGTACTCGCGGGCCATGCATTGGCCATGTGGCTCCTGAAGCGTTTGACGGCGGCTCCATTGCGGTTTTGAGGGATGGCGATGTGTTAACGATTGATATTCCGAATCGTGTTTTGAGGGTTGAGTTGTCGGAGCAGGAGTTGAAGGTGCGGTTGGCAGATTGGAAGCCTAGAGAGCCTAAAATTTCTCGGGGTTACCTTTCTAGGTATGCCCCTACACCCATAGAGTAAAAAGGGCTAGAGAGAAATTAAAAGAAGAAGGGGACGGGTTTGCCGGTTGGTTTAGCGGTTCCAACCGTGCATTCCGCCTCGCATTCCATATCCCATTCCCCATCCTTGTTGGTAGGCATTGTTGCATCCTTGGGCTGCTGGTCCGTAGGTGTTGCATGTGGTGTAACATCCTTGGTAGGGTTGGTTTGGGCATAGGTATGTGCTGCCGTTGTAGCAGAGAACTGTTGGGTTTGGGCATGTGGCGGGGTATCCTTGTGGTGGCGGTAGTTGTTGGTTAATGTATGGGTTGGTTTGGTTTTGTGCGCTGACGCTTTGGGCGACTGCGATGCCTATTGCTGTTATGATTAGCAGGGATGTTGCCAGGAGGATTGCGATGGTTTTTGGCTTTTGCATTTTTTCACCTCAAAACATACTTGGGCTTGGAATGGTAAGATAGTTTGGTGAAACATTCTTTGAAACAGTTGTGATACATGCCGAATAGGTATTTTTAGGTTTGCCGAACGTTTCATTTTGTTTGGTTCTTGTTTTTTTGGGGTGAGTGGTTTTTTGCGGCTCTTGGTGTATGTATTTTTGGCTCTTAGCTGTTTTCTTGAGAATTGGGCGCTTGGAAAAAACTATAGCTCCTCTTTACTAAGGGTTGAAATGTGTGAATTGCTGGCTATTTTTAAGGTGCTGTTGCTCTCACACGACCCCCCTCCTCCTTAATAAAGCATTAATTTCAACATGCTAATCGGCTGCTTTTCGCCAATACAGATCTACCCCTCTTAGGGTTTTCTGGGCAAGTGTTGGATTGCGCTAAACGCAAACTCGCGCCGCATGCATCCCCTCCCCCTATCGGTTTTTGCATACGTTTGATATTTGCATCCTATTATGACGGCGAAAAACGCACCCAAGAGCAGTGTTTACGTGGTGTCTTTTGCGTTTTCCGTGAAAGTCATTTTCCCCAAGCTCTGCAACCTTTTGAGCTATTAGAATCCTGTTTCTTTGGCGCCGACTCGTGTTGCGGCAGCTAGGAGTAGAGCATCTTTGCAGTCGATTTTATGCCTGCTTAATAAGCCTGTGGTGTTTGTGAAGTTCTCTTGTTTCAGAGGTATTTCCACTATCAGCCATACTGCCGACATATCGTTTATGGCAAAATTAAAAGGGGACTGCCGACACATTACCCTTACCGACTGGAGAAGTTAGCAGATGAGCACAAGCGATGTCGCCATAACCTACGAGCCCTTCAAGGAAATTATAGTCATGGAGAAAACCCACTTCAACACCCCTGAAGAAATAGCACGATTCACCTCAGTGATTGCAGGAGGCAAACTTGCAGGGGTCTACTGGGTTGACGGCGTGGTCTTCTTGTATTTTCCTCTGCCCGCTACAACCGCCGCGGTAGCCAAAGCCTTGCTGGAGACACGCAGGGTCTACTGGACCTTTGTCGGCTATGCATTCATGCCAAAGTACGCTCAGACCATTGAAACCAAAGAAAAGATGATTGTGCCAGTGGTCGATATTTCAGCTGACCCTATACTGCGCAAAGTTGCCAGTTGGCTAAAAGAGCAAAAATAGCCACTGAAGGCTGCGCTTTGGAAAAACTGGTTTTCAAGGGCACCGTTTTTTCTGGCAAGGGCGATGGGAAACGGTTTGTTGATTTGCCGTGGGTTAGGCGGCAGATACAGGAAAAACTGGGTTTTTCACCTTACTCGGGAACACTCAACATACGCTTAACAAAAGAAAGCACAGAAAAGAGAAACTTGCTTGAAGCAGCCGGAGGATTAGAGGTGGAGCCTCAGGCAGGCTACTATCCTGGCACCCTGTTTAGAGCCTACATGAATTCTCTGGTGTGCGCAGTTGTTCTTCCATTGGTTCCCAACTACCCAAGCGACGTTCTGGAAGTCATCGCTCCAGTGTACCTGCGTGGGCAGTTCAAGCTGAAGGACGGCAGCCAAGTCACCGTTAAAGTTACCGTTTAAGTTCAGCTTTTCTTATGCATTCAGCCATGTACTGCTCAGCAACACCAGTCTTCTGCAAGTACAAACCATAAGTCACCAGCGCCTTCATAGCCCGAGCAGCATCCTCAGGAGAAGCAAAAGAGGGAACACATAGCCTGTCAAACCTCGACCGCGTGTAGAGGGCCATTTCGGTCTCGCCGATATCGCACATCACAATGGGTTTGCTGTATTTTGAGGCAATCTCCACTATTCCATCGATGTATTTCTCTCGCAGCCCAGGCATGTGGTGCAGACCGAGCAAGATTATGCCGTGCACATTTGGGTCTTGAAACATCAGTTCAGCGGCGATTTCAAACATGTCATCAGTGACTGAGCCAGTGAGGTCTACTGGGTTTGAGGTTGCGGCAATCTTCAGTATGACATCCTTGTCCTTGAGCTCCTGGAATTTCTGCAGGGTCTGCTCAGTGAAACGTTCAACCGTTAAACCCAGCGCTTCGCATTCATCAACCGTCATGACTCCGGGTCCACCAGCATCTGTTAAGACGCCGATGTTTCGGCCAAAAGCTGGCGGCTGCATCGCTAACGCTTTGCCCATGTCAAAGAACTCTTCCATGTCGCGGGCTCTAATCACACCGCCCTGCTCAAAAGCTGCATCATAAATTTTATCCGAACCAGCAATGGCGCCCGTGTGGGAGGCGGCAGCTCTTGCTCCTGCGATGCTTCGTCCTGACTTGATAACGACGACGGGTTTTTTAGCTGTGACTTTTTTGGCTACCCGCAGAAATTCTCGTCCAGCCTTAATATCTTCAAGGTAGACGAGGATGACTTTAGTTTCTTTATCATACAGGAGATAGTGGAGAATGTCTGATTCGGTGACATCGGCTTTGTTGCCGAAGCTGACGAATTTGCTAACGCCCATCTGGCGACCCGTCAAATAATCCAAGGCTGCAACACCGAACGCTCCACTCTGCGTAATCATAGCAATGTTGCCTGGCATGGGGCGGGGAGTGGCAACCACATCATCCCCAGTTGAAAGAACTTTCGTTTCAGGCAAGAACAGCGTGTCCACGCCAGTTTTCGAGTAATAAGTTCCAAGGCAGTTGGGTCCCAAAATGCGTATTCCGCCTTTCTTTGCGGCTTCGACAACTTGTTCTTCGAGTTCTTTGTTTCCAACTTCTTTGAAGCCTGAGCTTATAATGATGGCAGCCTTAACTTTTTTTGATGCGGCTTGCTCCATGATGGCGGGCACGGCTTTGGCGGGTACAATAACAACGATTAACTCGACTTTGTCTGGGATTTGGGTTATGTTGGGGTAGCATTTGAAGCCTAAAATTGACTCTTCCTTTGGGTTAACCGGGTAGAGGGCGCCCTTGAAAACCCCGCGCATCTTGTTGGTTGAGAAGTTTTTGAATATGACGTAGCCTGCTTTATCGATTTTTTTAGTCGCGCCGATTACTGCAACGGAGCGAGGATTAAAGAAAGCGTCTAATTTTCGTATGGCTTCTTCCATTGTTAACCCAGCATTTTCCTTACAGTTTAGCTCTTGTTTTTATGTGTTGTCTTTGAAAAACAGCTATAGTAATAATCAACAGAACCATATTTTTGCCTTTTTATTCCGCTTTCCGCACGATGACTACAGGTTTATGCTTGATTTTAGACAGCATATCCCAGCTAACCCCATTAACTTCCACCCCAAACCTTGACGCCATGTCCCAAACCGTAGCTCCCGAACCAGGACCACGCGTTCTGTCTGCAATATTAGTAATTTTCAGCGCTAAAGCCGCTTGGAGACTGCATCCCGCCACTGCCAGAGGGGTGGAGCTTTTTTTGAGTTTCAACACTCTGCCCATGATGTAGGTGGCGGTTCCTCCGAAGGAATGTATGCCATTGAGAGGGCTTGGTCTTGGGGTGAAAAAAAAGTTCCTGAACTTGTAGGTCTTGTCTGTGTCAGCAATTATTACGCAAATATTTTTCCCAAATTCACTCAGGATTTGCCTTCGAATTTTTTCCGCCTGCTCGCCTGAGTTTCTTAGCGGTAGGCTCACGTAGGAGTATGGCAGGTTAGAGCCATCAATAGCACCTTCAGAGCCGAACATGAGCGCCTGTAGCAGTCCTGCCTGTTGGAGGGTTATTTGCTTGTGGCGACTACCAGATTCCAGCGGGTACTCTCTGAGCCTGCGAATCAGTCTTTGACCAAAGCGGCAAATTATGCCAAGGCTGTATCCCCAGACAAGACGCATCCAAAACCGCGCTAAAAATTTAGCGTTTAGGCTGGGCTTAACGCTGCTTTCGTCTATGATGTTGCCCAATGCTGTGGAGACGGCTTTCTCGGAAACCACCACAAAGTCGCCGTTTTCCACTTTGTTTTGCAGTGCGTTGGCTATTTTTTCAAGATAGTTGTCGCCTGGTTTCCAGTAGTCGGTAGAGATTGCCAACGCGTTATACTTAACCATCTAATCAGCACTTTCACCTGCACTTTTCGGTTTTATCCTAATAAAGGCTTAAGTTCGCGTTCATTTTCTTTAAGAAGAAATTGAGTCGGTGCCTGTTGGGTTAGGGAGCGTAGATTATCGCACCGATGCGTAAAATCCCTTTAAATCCGCTCTTTGATGTATAACGCACTATCGCTTCCACGATGTAGCCGTCTGTGTCTCCTCTGCTGTTCCACCGGTAAGTCTGCGTGAAAGCCTCGGACCATTGCGTAGCGTTCACCGGAAGATGAGCTATAGGCGCCTTAACCGGCGAGATACTCATGGGGCCATACTGAACCGCTGAAATGAGGTATCCGTCAAGTCGGTATCCTTTGGCGTTGATTTGCGGGGTTTCCCAAGTTAGGGTGACTTTGCCTTCTGTCCATTGTGCCTGCAAATTCAAGGCGCTGGGTAAAGCTGGAGTGCCGCCGTTTGCTAGTTTAGAGGCAGGAGTTGGCTGGACTTCTGGTTTTATGTCGGTCGGCGGAATCTCTGCAGGCTTGACGGTTGGAGTGGTTACAGTTTCAACCTGCTCTATTTTTGTTGGTTGAGGATCTTCCGTTTTAGCTTGCTCTTTCTGCTTTCTTTTTACCTTACGTTTGCGTACACCCACGGTTGCGACTGCCAATATTGCTGTGAAAATTATCAGGAGCATTAACATGCCTATTGTTGCGTTAACAAATGAATCAGACGAAATTCCTAAGGCTGAGCCTATGGCTGAAAAAAAGTCGTAAATCTGTTTAGCCGTCGGGTCATAATTCGCAACTAAGCTAGGCAGAGAGTCCTGTGCGTTATCTTGGTTGTTCGCATCTATGTCGTTAGCCATTAAATCTGAAGGTTCACCGCTAGCTTGCACGAGTCCCGAAGCTAAGGATGCTAAAAGAACGATAGCGACAAGCACTGTAGCTAACGTTTTTGCCTCTTTTTTTGCGAGATACCCCTTCATTCTTGCGCACAAGGTAACATTAACATGTGATTTAATATAAGTTTATGGAAAAAAAGGGTAATTCACCATAGGAACAGAGCTTTTGCAGTCTACTTGGGCTTTCTAAACAGAGTTGCTAAGTCGCCAGGTTCTTTAAGCCTGCTTCCTCAGCCAACTCTTCAGCCCTTTGAATCTCAGCTCTTGTAAGTCTTCGGCGCAACTCAGGAACCTCATGTGCACGCCACTCAGGACGGTACTGAAACATCAAATTAACCCTTGTCTCAACACCCAAATTCCGGGCAATCCACTGCAAAATCGGCTTAGTACAGCACTCTAAGTGGCCAGGTAAAACCAGCACCCGCACAATCAATTCACCATACTTCTTCGCTTCCAAATGGTTATGGGTGCAGACTTCCCAGTAGTCCGGTGCATCTGAAATCCTCTGTGCGCAGTCGCCTGGTCCATACTTGAAATCTAAAAGGTAAACGTCTGCAAAGCCTGCCAGCAACTGTGCCGTTTCCCCGCTGTAATACGAGTTAGAGTTCCAAACCACAGGCACATTAACGTCCACATATTGGAAGGTTTCCAGCCAATGCGCAAGCCAAGGCGTCGGTTCCCCGCCCACCAAATTCACGTTTCTGCAGCCTCCCAAACGCAGGTTTTCCACTTCCTTTGCCAACTCTTCGGGTGTGTACTCCTTTGGGGCTTCTTTCCACTGCGATATGGTCCAGTTCTGGCAGTGTCGACACCTAATGGTGCAGCCCATGGTGAATATGGTTCCTGAAGGCACAAGCTCAGGCTCCTCACCCATATGCACGAAAATACTGGAAACACTCATGGCTCTGCCGCAGCCGCAAAACCCCAACCTGTCAGCTAACCTGTTTACGCCACACTTGCGAGCGCAAAAGTTGCAGCACTCTAGAGTCTTTATGGCGATTGCGTTTTTTAGGTCAAAGAAGGATTCTTCTGGCTTAGGGATGGAGTCAAGGGGTTTGCCGTTGTCAATTTGGCGCTCAAGATTCAAAAACTCCTGTGTGCCGTGCGTGTGCTGGCTCCATAGCGCTTCTAAAGAGTCGTTTCTTGAAAACTCAGCCTCGACTCGTTTGGCTACAAGAAACTTTGCGGGCTTTTGGTTTTTGATTATGGAGAAGTATCTTGATAGGCTCTTCTTTGCTAATTCATCGTTGAGGACGGCTTCAGCTTCGGGTCTTAGGATTCTCCACATATGTCTTCCCGGTTTACCCTAGAACAGGGCGTAAGGAAAACGCAGGCTCGACTGGTACACTTTGCCTTTTATTGGGATTTGTTGTCCGCAGACGGGGCATCGCATGTCGTTTGTCAGGTTCCAAAGGGTGATGTCGAAGCTGTATCGTTTGATTATGGTTTCGTTGCAGTTTGGGCAGTAAGTGTTCTCCGCTGGGTGACCAGGCACGTTTCCCACGTAAACATAGTTTAAGCCCTCATTTTTAGCGGTCATGTAAGCCGTTTCCAAGGCTTCAACGCTTGTGGCTGGCAGCGTAGTCATTTTATAGTCTGGATGAAAACGGAGCAGGTGAAACGGCGTGTCCTCACCTAAGTAGTTCTTAATCCACACAGCCATCGTCTTTATTTTTTCCATGGAGTCGCCTATTTTTGGAACAATCAAATTAGTAATCTCAATATGCACGCCGTTTAGCTTAAGCTCTTTTAGCGCCTCGTAAATGGCTTTAACGTTTGGCACAGCTGAAACCGTCTTGTAAAAGCCCGGGTCGCCGCCGCCTTTGAAATCAACTGTTGCCGCATCCAGATAGGGCGCAATTGCTTTTACGGCTTCAGGGGTCATGTAGCCGTTGGTGACAAACGTGTTAAACAACCCCTCTTTATGGGCGAGTTTGGCTGTTTCGTAAGCGTACTCCATGAAGATGGTGGGTTCAGTGTAGGTGTAGCTGATTCCCTGGCACATGCTGTCCTTGGCTGACTTGACAATTTCTTCAGGCGGAAAAGGTTTGCCGGCAACTTCGCGGTCTTGGCTTATCATCCAATTGTCGCAGAATTGGCAGCGGAAATTGCAGCCCGCAGCCGCAACCGACATCACCAACGAGCCTGGGTTAAAGTGTGAAAGAGGCTTTTTGCTGATTGGGTCAACGCCTGCAGAGACAGCTTTACCATAATTTAATGTGTAAAGCGTGCCACCGTTGTTTTGCCTGACCAAGCAGAAACCTTGTGAACCGTCGCTTATGAGGCAGCGCCTTGCGCATAAGCAGCATTTTACTTTGTTGTCTTTTTGTTTCTCATAGAGCATAGCTTCATGTAACGACATTTCCTTCAACCCTCACAAGAAATAGAAAGGTTTTTTGTTTAAAAGCATTAACTACAAGAGCTTGCTCTCATACTTATTCAGAACTCGTTAGCAACTTTTGCACTTGTTTCTTTAGGTTGGGCAGATCCTCTTTAACGGTTTTCCAGACTACCGGCAAATTGACACCGAAATATTCGTGGATGAGTTTATCGCGCATTCCAGCAATGTCTCTCCAATTTACTTCGGAGCATCCTTTCTTTAGTTCGCGGCTTAAGTTCTTTGTTGCTTCACCAATTATCTCCAATCCACGTAAGACAGCATATTGCTTTTCTCTGTTTCTAAAAAAATCCTCTTTTCACAGCCCTTGCATGAATTGCTCAATATCAAAAATTGTGTCTAAGATATGTTTCAAATATGTGCTATTGTCTCTCATAGATGATAAGCATCTCTTTTTTCACGTTATCAATGACATACGGGTGAATACTGCTGAAAATTCCAAGATCAACTTTACGTTTGAACACTTTGCTCAGTTCATGTTCTAGGTGAATTAGTTCTAAGAGGCTTTTATCCTTGTTTGGGTCGAATTCGATAGCAATATCAACATCGCTTCCTCTGTGCTGTTCGCCTCTAACAAAAGAACCGAATACTGCTAAAAAAATTACATCATTTTTTCTACAGATTGCAACTAGTTTTTTCTCTAAACCGCTTGTTCTTAATGGTTCAGGTAGCTTTTCGATCTGGATTTCCATGGTTAGTGATTACGTGTTATTAAGACATAAGCTTTTTTGGATGCAACAGGTAAATTGGACAAAACATTTTAGCAATAAGTCAATAGATTCTTTGCTAGGCATGTTAAATTGCGAAAATATACCACAATCCGCGTTCCCGTTGAAGTAAAGAAGCGTCTGCAAATAATCAAGGGCAACAAAACATGGGGCGACTTTCTATTAGAAAAATATAGCGACTCGCAACAGCTCAAAGGTAAAGAAGCGTTCGATGAACTCAGACGCCTTCTCTCTAAAGAGGACATAGAAGCAATTCGGGAATCAAGTAAAGAATTTAGAGAAAAATTTGCTTTACGCTAAAAAAGCTTTTTTAGAGTATTGTGTTGTGGAAGCAGCTATATTGACCTGCGTGGCATGCTGGACCAGTCTGCTCAACCACGTACAATAGGGAGTCGTAGTCGCAGTCGGCTGAGACGGAGACGATTTTTTGGGTGTGCCCTGAGGTTTCGCCTTTAACCCACAGTTCATTTCGGCTGCGGCT
Source organism: Candidatus Bathyarchaeota archaeon (assembly GCA_003589585.1). Classification (GTDB taxonomy): domain Archaea; phylum Thermoproteota; class Bathyarchaeia; order Bathyarchaeales; family Bathycorpusculaceae; genus Bathycorpusculum. The sequence continues at coordinate 15,818 of QYYE01000008.1, read as the reverse complement.
CCAGTAGGTGGCTTTCCTAGTTTTCAGCGTGTGTTCGACTGCTTCTTTGTTGGCGTATGCCTGCATCAGGATTTCTTTTGTATCTGCGTCTTGGACTATGACGGGGATAAGCCCGTTGCCCTTCTTAAAATCCAATTTCTTAAGCAAGTCTTCGGTCATGGTCTAATAGTCACCCCCATCTTTCGCAAGTAATCCTTTACAACAGGCACAGGGTACTGGTTATAGTGGAAAATGGAAGCTGCCAGTGCCGCGTCCGCCTTGCCCTCGGTGAACACGTCGAGGAGGTGTTTTGGGATGCCTGCGCCGCCACTTGCAATCACTGGAACGTTAACGCGTTCTGAGATGGCTCGGGTTAGTTCAATGTCATAGCCGTCTTTTGTACCATCCCTATCCATGGAAGTTACCAAGAACTCACCTGCCCCAAGCCGCTCCGCCTCAAGCGCCCAAGCAATGGCGTCAAAACCTGTGGGTTTTCTGCCTCCATAAGTGACAACTTCAAACCATACCTTGCCCTCTGCCGTGTCAACCATGATTTTGCCATCTCTGGGTGTGCGGTTGCGTTTGGCGTCGATTGCTGTAACAACGCATTGTCGCCCAAAAACGTCAGCTAGCTCGGTGATTAATTTGGGTTTTTCGACCGCCGCAGTGTTAACTGACACTTTATCAGCTCCGCTGCACAAGACCAGCCGTGCATCCAACACGTTACGGATTCCTCCGCCGACAGTGAAAGGAATGTTTATGGCTTTAGCGACGCCTTCCACGTACTTGCGCATAATGTCGCGTTTTTCATGGGAAGCGGTGATGTCTAGGAAAACCAGCTCGTCAGCGCCATCATCAGAGTACCGCTGAGCCATTTCAACAGGGTCGCCTGCCTGCTTCGGATTGAGAAAGTTTATGCATTTAACTACTTTTCCATGGTCAACATCGAGGCAGGGAACGATGCGTTTAGCAAGCGTCATAATTTAGGCTCCTATCTTCTCTATGGCTTCTTTTAGAGTGAAACGTCCTTCATAAAGGGCTTTGCCGATGACGGCGCCTTCCACGCCGATTTCTTTTAGAGCAGCCAAATCCCCAATGCTGCCGATGCCGCCAGCCGCGATGATTTTGGCGTTCGGGTAGAGCACAGCAGAGCTTAACGTTTGCAAGTCCGGGCCAGTAAGCATTCCATCCTGGGCAATCGAGGTTATCAAGAAACGAGAGACGCCAAGTTCAGTGTACTTGTCAAGTGCGTCGTCCACGGCCATTGCAGTTTTGGTTCGCCAGCCCTCAACCATGATTTGCCCATTCTTGTTATCCAATGCAACGATGACTGATTCTCTGCCGAATTTCTGCTGGATTTTTCCGATGGCGGAGGGGTCGCTAAAGGCTAAGGCGCCCAGTATCACTTGGCTTATGCCTGTTTTGAAGAGTTTTTCACCGATTTCGTAGCTGCGGATTCCGCCACCGACCTGGATTGGTAAGGCAATGTTCTTTGCAATCTCAGCAATGACCACATGGTTGTTACCGATGCCGAAAGCCGCATCTAAATCGATGATGTGCAGTTTGCCTGCGCCTTCGTCGCGCCAGCGTTTTGCCGCTTCCAGTGGAGTGCCAAACTGTTTTTCGTAGGTTTTGGCGGTTTGGGCTTCGCCCCGGGTTAACCGGACTATTTTGCCGCCCATTAAGTCTATTGCTGGAATCAACTGCAATTCAAAATCACCTTTTAACTGCCTTTGCAAAGTTTTTAAGAATCTTTATTCCTATGTCGCCTGATTTTTCTGGGTGGAACTGGGTGCCGTAGATATTTTTGCTGGCTACCGCTGAAGTGAATGTGGTTCCATACTCGGTTGTTGTGCAGACGATGCTTTTGTCCTCTGGCACGGGGTAGAGTGAGTGCACAAAGTACACGTACGAGTCCTCTTTGACGCCGTCGAAGAGCTCGTTTGGCTTAACGATATCCAGAGTGTTCCAGCCCATGTGTGGAACTTTCACGGTGCTGGGCAACTGGTAGTTTCTGCCCACAAAAAAAGCTAAACCCTCGCCTGGTCCCTCCTCGCTGCTCTCAAAGAACAGTTGAAGCCCCAGACAGATACCAAGCAATGGTGTACCATCCGTCACTTTTGTCTGCAGTGTCTCTTTAACAGTGTCAAGCCTCTCCAGTGCCGCGGTGAAACTTCCAACTCCGGGAAGCGCGATGGCGTCAGCTTTGGCTATGTCCTCTGCGGTAGTGCCGATTGACGCGTTTAAGCCTGCTTTTTCCAGGGCAGTTTTCAGGCTCAACAGGTTGCCCATGCCATAGTCGAAGATTACTGCGTTTGCCACTGTCAGATGACTCCCTTGGAGCTGGGCACGCCTTTTCGTCTGGGGTCCATGGCTACCGCTTGCCGAAGCGATAATGCGAGGGCTTTGACTGCGGCTTCTGCTTTGTGGTGGTCGTTGCTGCCATACTCAACGAATATGTGTACGTTGGCTTGCAGTGCGGTGGCTAAGGATTCAAAGAAGTGCACGATGTCTTCGGTTGGCATGTCCTCTACTTTTTTGCCTCTGAGTTTGAGGTCGATTTTGAAGTATGGGCGCTTGACTAGGTCAACGGCGGCAAATGCCAACGAGCAGTCCATGGGTGCGGCGGCGTTGCCAAAGCGTGTGATGCCTTCGCGTTCGCCCAGGGCTTTGTTTAGTGCTTCTCCCAGGCCGATTGCTATGTCTTCTACGGAGTGGTGGACTAGGTCGCCTTTCACTGAAGCCGAGATGTCGATTAGGCTATGTGTGGCAAGTGAGGTTATCATGTGGTCTAAGAACGGCACGGGTGTGCATACTGTGGTTTTTCCTTCGCCGTCAAGGTTCACGTTCACTTTAACTTCGGTTTCTTTGGTTTTACGGAACACTTCTTGCTTTCTCACTTTATCTCACCTTTAAATTTCCTTTAATGCTTCAATTAGTTTAGCGTTCATTTCCGGCAAGCCAACCGTCACGCGGAAACAGTTCTCGTACTGGAGGATTCTGCCCCATTTCTTAAGCATAATGCCCTGCTGAAGTAGTTTCTCGTAGACTTCGTCGGCTGGCTTTTGGGTGTTTATCAGCAGGAAGTCTGCTTGCGAGTCAAAGGCTTGCACGCCCTCTATTTCGTTGAGTGCCTTTATGAATTTTCCCCGCTCAGCCTTCAGAGCCGACACTGCTGTCCGCATGATGTCCATGTTTTGGAGCATTTTGATGCCCATGCGTATTGTGAAACCGCTCACTGGGTATGGAAGGGGAGATTTTTCAGTCAGGGTCTTGGCTAACTGGGGATTTGAAACCGAGTAACCCAGGCGCAACATTGCCAGTCCGAAGGCTTTGGAGAAGGTTCGCAGGATTATCATGTTTGGGAACTCTCGAATTCTTGGCACGAATGAGTAGTCAGCGAATTCGCCGTAAGCCTCATCTAGGATGACTATGCCTGGGAAAGCTTTGACTAAGGCTTCGATGTCCTGGGGGCTCATTTGGTTTGCAGTTGGGTTGTTGGGTGAGCAGAGGTAGAGTAAACGGGTTTTATCTGAGAACTCAGACAGCATGCCTTCCACGTCTAGTTGAAAGTCGCTTTTCAGTGGCACTGTGATGTATTCGCCTTCTTGACGCTTAACACAAAGACGCGGAATCGCAAAGGACGGCGTAAACGAGACTGCGGCTTCACCTTTTTCGATGAAGATTCGGATTATGCGGTCGATTAACTCGTCGCCTGCATTGCCAATTGTCAGGTACTCCTTTGGGACACCCATGTAACCTGTAAGCTTCTCTCGCAGCTTAACTTCTTCATCTTCAGGATACATGCGCAAATCAATTTCGCCAGCTACCTCCTTAATCAACTCTGCCTGCCTAGAGCGGTCTACAAAGAGGTTCTCGTTAAAGTTCAGCTTGACTATTTGGGAGAGGTCAACGCCTAGTTGCTTGGCTACAGTTTCAGGCGTGAGTCCAGCGGAGTAGCAGTCTACTGCCTGAAGCTTCTCCAGCTTTTGCTCTATCCATTTCTGATAGGACTTGCTCATTTCTCAAACCTCGCCTCTACTGCCTTGTAGTGGTTAGGCAGATTCTCCATGTCAGTCAAAACCTTAACGACGGCTTTCACCCTTTCCAACCCAGCTTTGGAGCATTCAGCAATGCTAACCCGACGCATGAAGTCGATTGCGGATAAGCCTGAAAACGCCTGTGCGAAACCGCCTGTGGGCAACACATGGTTGGTTCCACTCGCGTAATCACTCAATGCCACTGGGCTGTATGGGCCAATGAGGATTAATCCTGCGACAAGTTTCTCTGCAACCTTCTGGGCGTTGGCAGTCATGACTTCTAAGTGTTCGGCGGCAAATTGATTAGTCAAAGCTATGGCTTCTTCAAGGCCGTCGCAGACAATTATGAATCCATACTTAGATAGAGAATCGGCTACTTTTTCAACTCTCGGTGTAGAATCAATCAGTTTTGAAAGATTATCTTGAACTTCTTTTGCTAGTTTCTGTGAGGTTGTTATGAGGGCTGCAACACTGTCTGTGCCATGTTCAGCCTGCGATATCATGTCCGCTGCGATAAGTCGGGCATCAGCCCTTTCGTCAGCCAAAATAAGCACTTCGCTTGGACCAGCAGGCATGTCAATCGCGACATCTGTAGAAGCTAAAACCTTAGCCATAGTCACATACTTGCTCCCTGGTCCCACAATTTTTCGAACTGGCTTGATGGTTTCTGTTCCATACGCGAGGGCGGCTATAGCTTGGGCTCCGCCAACCTTGTAAACTTCGTCTACGCCGCAAATATCAGCAGCGACAAGAACCAGCGGATTCACTGCGCCGTTCGAGTCAGACGGTGAACAAACTACTGTACGCGGTACCCCTGCAATTTTCGCGGGCAAAGCAGTCATAACTACGGTACTTGGGTAAGCCGCCTGTCCACCTGGAACATAGCAGCCGACGCTTTCGATGGGGCGCAACACGGTTTGAACCATAATGCCCTCGTTGAATGCCCTGACTTCTGTTTGGCTGAGAAGTTGTTTTTGGAATACACTCACTCTTTCTTTCATGAACTGAATTGCGGCTATTTGTTTTTTGGTAACTTTGCTGTAGGCTTCTTTGATTTCATCTGGTGTAACCTTAAGGGTTTGGGAAGTAAGGCTGACTTTGTCGAATTCAAGCGCGGAACCAAGTAGTCCCTCATCTCCTTTAGTTCTGACTATTTTTATGATTCTTTGGACTTTGTCTTGAAGGTCAAGAGTGGCTTTTAGGTCTGCTTGCTGGCGCTTGAACCAGTCGGCTGGTAACTGTTTTGAATCCCAGACTCTTACGGTGAATCCTTTTTGCATCGGTCTTGATTTCTCCGTGCTATCTCATCCAACGCCAAAACCTGCCGCGGTTCATAGACGACTAGGCCTTGAGCGATCTTACGTATTTTGGGCAACAGTTCAATTAGGCAGTCTTTTTCGATGACGGTGTTGACGCTGACCCAAGAGTCGTCTGCCAACGGCGAAATTGTCGGGTTCTTTAGGGCTGGCAACTCTGTTAAGAGCGTTTGCAGGTTTTCCTTTTTAACGTTAACAAATATGTGGATTCTCTTTGAACCGTCCACCACACCTTTAAGCAAAGCGACTATGTCAAAGATTTTTTCGCGTTTCTCTGGGTCTTCAAGGGCTTTCTTGTTGGCGATTAAAGTGGCGGATGATTTGAGCACTGTATCGATGATTTTGAGGTTGTTTGCCTCCAGTGTGGTTCCTGTTTCGGTGACGTCCATTATGCAGTCAGAGTTTTCCGGGGGCTTAGCTTCGGTGGCGCCAAAGGACAGGAAAATCTTGGCTCGCGGGTTGTCGCCTTTTCTCCACCAGGGCGTGACAAGCATGGGGTCGGAGTCGCCGAAGCGTTTTTTGTAGTTAGGTTGGTTTTTTAGGTATTCTGAGGCAATGTTTAGGTATTCGGTGCTGACGCGGAAGTTTCTGTCTTGACTCCAAACATCCTCCATGTAATCATTCATGTTTTTCTGGGCAACATCTTTGGGCACGGCTATGACCAGCTTGATTTTTCCGTATTCAAGACTCTGCAGGATTTCAACGTCGGCTCGGTTTTCTTTAACCCAGTCTTCCCCAGTGATGCCAAGGTCCTGTAAGCCTTCGCTGACAAAAACTGGGATTTCTTGAGGTCTTAGAACTTTCATTTCTATTTGGGGGTCGTTTATGGTGGGACGGTATGTGCGTTCGGTTCCTCCGATTTTGAATCCGGATTTTGCGAAAAACTCTGCGGTTGCTTTTTCTAGAGAGCCTTTTGGTATTGCAAATTTTAGTTTATCCATAACTTTTTTCACCTAAATTTATAGAGAATCCTCTAAGGGTTTTTTGTTTGGTTAAAACGGTTTTTTGACGGGGAAAGCCTAATGTAAAGTAGTTTTTTGTGTTTAGACTTGTGCGTTTTGGATTGCCTTTACTGATGAATGCAATCGCCTTGTATGAACGCAATCCCTCATCATTTACCACTGAAAGACACCTTAAATTACTGTCTTCCTAATAAACGTGCTTCCACAATATTTAACTGTCGAGTGGCTAACACGCTAAGCAACAGGGTCAGACGGGTTGTTTTTTATTTGAAACACAAACGGAGGCACACAATTTCTAGTAACCAACTCAAGAGAAAGCAAGCCTTCCAGAATCCCCCGCCAGATTTCGCAATCGTTAATGAAGGGCGTTTTCAGGAGCAAAAACTTGTCTTTAACATAGCAGTTCCCAAAACCCTGCACTTTTAACCTTTCAAAAATGACCTCCCAGTTTTCCTGCTGGCTTGCTTCAAGCCCAAGCGTTGACTGGATGGAGACTTTTAGGGCATCACCCATCTTTACACCAATCTCATGCCACTTATCCTTGGGAACTTGCTGAGTGAGGATGTTTAGCAGTTCAACATTGACAAATGCCATGCGGCTTATTCCACAGTAGTATTCGCCGGGGTAGCGCCAGTCATGAATCATCATGCTCTTGTAGATTGTTAACATTTTTGAGATGAGAGGTTTGATTCCTGGCTCTTTGCCTTCTTTTATCAGTGAATCGATGAATTCCCGCTCGTTTTTTTCCAGAATGATGGTTGTTCTTTTGGCTTCTTCGCTTTGCTTGCCGAGTTCGGCGGGGATGTTTTGTTTGCTTGGCTGCATACCGTTTATTCTTTTGGTCATATCATATATGCCTTATGTATTATGCAAGTATATTCAAAATAAGGCTTTTTGGGCTGGGCTGCATCTAATTTTTGGATTGCTGAAGGTTTCAGTAGTAGTTGTTGCCGACCCGCCTCCACAACAACCAGCGGACTTTGCAGAGAACTGCTTTATTGCCTCACGGTTTGGTTTGGGTTTTGCTCTGGTTGTACAAGATGCCACAAGCAGACAAATTGAAGGCTGACAGAATAAACGTTGATTAGTGTTTACGCCTCTTATAGTAGAAAATTAAGCTCACAACGACGATGGCAACGGTTGCTCCTGAAGCGACGGCAACAGGCACGGTTGGGAAAGGCTCAGAATTGGATTGCGAAATAGGGGTAAAAGTCTGCTCGGGTTTTACTGCCAAAGGAAAAAGTGATGAGTCAAAGGAAGTGGAGATGAGTCCTGTAAGTGGTGATTGGTCTATTTCACTGATGTCAACAGCGGTACTGTTGAAAAATCTGATGATAACTTGCCTGTTATTATTCCAATAATTATTATACACAGCGTTTTTAGCGCTTGAGATATTTTCCATACGGAAATTTCCTAAATACCCATCGTACATGAGCCCTATACTGTTTTTTATAAAGTTATTTTCATAGATTTGGTTCTCTGCATTGTTACCAGCTACTCGAATTCCAACCAAATCAAAGGAAGATATGTTATTTCTGGTAATAATTGAAAAATCGATATTTGCTACTTTTCCCCCAAAATGGGCGTAGTATGCTCTTGAGATATTGTTATATGCAATGTAGATGTGGGTTGAATTCTCTATTCTAAATCCGCTTTCAAAGTTATCGGTTAATATGTTACCGATAATGCTGCAACTGGTGGATGCAGTGATTTGTATTCCATTACCGTATTTTTCTATTATGTTTTGGAGGAGTACAATGTTTGTAGAGTTTTTTATGCTGATTGCGGTGAAGTACTCGGGTGCTCTAAAGCCGTTTTGGAAGCTGACATTTTTAACTGTAATGTTATTTTTGTTTGAGATAACTATGCATGGCGGGGAAGTTTTCGTCTCCCACCAAAGTTCAGTTGACGGCGACAACGTAAGCGAATGCCCGTTGCCATCAAGCACTATATTGTCTTTTTGTATCTCAATTGTAGTGTTAACGATGTTATTCTTGAGGACATAGGTGTTGCCTGAACGTTCAATCGGCAGCGTCGCCGGGTCTACGTCGCCATTGCTTTTGATGTAGGCTTGTTTCATTGGGATTGGTTCAGGTATCGTAGGGTTTGCTCTTGTTGGACTGGTAAGTTGGGTGGCTATCGTTGACATAGCAAAGCATATCACAAGCAGTAAAAGAAGGATTTTTCTCATTTAGGGTAATTCTCCATGTGCCGCAAAATAAAGAGGCAAAGATTTTGTGATAAAAGTATTTTTGTCAAACTTTCTTGACTAACCACAGCCGAGGTTTAGTCAAAGTTTCTTGACTAAGCTTCTTCTAATTGTGAGGGAATGCTCAGCTATTTTCCCCTAAACAATTATCAAATGCCTTAACGCTTTAAACAGGCGCTCTTCCGCTGTATATGCAAACCATAGAAGCACTCAACCCCCAGAAAAGCAACAAGCACACGCGGCATCTCTGGTTGTATTTTGGGAAAAACTAAGAATACTTAATAAAACAGGTTCTGCCTATAGGAGAGTTGCCAATGAAGAATCCAAAATGCTGATTGAATGATGCACCCTGGGGTATCTGAGGCAAAACTTACGTTATGACTCTTTTGCGGATAAGAAACAGCATCATCAGTATGCCCACAATCAAGAGGACAAGACCAACGCCTATGGAAGCAAAGTACTCCACGTTTAGAACGTTAAAGAGCAAGAACGGTATGTAAGTTGGACCTACAAAAATTAAGAACACAGTTACAACGATCAGGATAATTTTAGTGAATTTTGACTCTAAGTCTATTCCTTGATTTTCTATCATGCGACACCCAGCTTACTGCTCTTCAGTTGCATTGTTCTCTCCTAAACCTTCTTTTATCTCTTTTCCCAAAGACTTCATCAAAAACTTAAAAACCAAAAACCCAGCGCCACGGTCAGCCTTAAAACCCATTGTTGTACCCAGCAGGCTGACGCCGTCAAGCTTCCGCTCCTTTGCCAAAGCCAAAGTTAAGCCTGTTCCGCCGACGATTCTGCCCTTGCTGTAAATGACTGCGCCTTTCTCCATAAACTCCGTTGCCAACCTCGGCGAAGTCGCGGCAATGAACACTTGGGTTTTGTCTTCGGTGATGGGTACGCCGCCCATGGTTATGATGAAGTGGCAACCCAATGATTCGGCAAAATCAAGAACCTCTTCGCAGACGTGATAGTGAGCAACGACGTCGTCAAATGAGGGCTGAATTTCGCCAGTCATAATTACCAAGTTGTTTTTCTCCATAGGCGCATAATAAAACTCATATCTTGGCAAATGGCAAATCCCCTTGGAACTGACTGAAATGTAATCTGGAAAAGAAGGCGAGTACAGCTCTGCAAACGGTTTAGCATCACAGAACTTTATCAGCAAATGCGCAGCTATCCTGCCCACGTTGCCAAAGCCTGGAAGCCCCATGACAAACACTGGATTTTCAAGTTTTGGCTCTGAAAGTTTGCGCAAGTACGGTTTATCCATGCTGAATCAGTCCTTGCAAGATATTTAGAGTCGCCTCTAAAATGTTTTTGCTGAAGTTGAGAAAGAAACTATTAATATTCGAAAATGGAGTAATAGGTTGCATCATAAAGAATTATTTATGAAAGCGTATAGCGGGGTGGGGTAGCCAGGATTAACCCGCTGGGCTCATAACCGCCAAATCGGCTGTGAGACACCCAGAGATCAGTAGTTCAAATCTACTCCCCGCTACCAAACAATGTTTGTTTGGCATTTCTTCGGTTTTTGCAGAACATTTAATTAAGTCTTACAACCACTTTTACCACTTGGTGTATAAAGTACGACAGAATGTAAATCTATCAAAGTTAGCAAGGAGACATACGCAGAACTCAGTGAAATTGCTGGCGAACTTCAGGTAAAGCTAAAAAGACCTGTTTCAATAGAGGAAGCGATTAAACACCTTACGAAGCGGCGAAGAAGAGGAGCAAAGTTATCCGATTTTGCTGGCTTATGGAAGGACATGACAGACGAAGAAGCTGAAGAAATGGAGGCTGCAATTAACCAAGCATGGAAAAAATGGAGAATTCAACAGTAATACTCGACACTGACATACTGGTAGACTTGCTGAGAAACAAGAAGGAAGCAAAGGTTCTGGTTGCTGAACTGGAAGAGAAAGGTTTCGCAATGTTGACAACTGTAATAACCGTTTTTGAGTTGTATTACGGTGCACATAAATCAGGACAAAACGAGAAACGTCTACAAACAACCAAGACCGTTTTGAAAAGCCTTCCGATTTTACCTCTTACTTCAGTGTCAGCTCGGAAAGCAGGGCATATCCACGCTAATCTAGATGCTAAGGGGCAATCCATCGGAATCGGGGATGCCCTCATAGGAGCTATTGCCTTGACAAGAGGCTTTGGCTTGGTCACACGGAATGATGAGCATTTCAAAAGAATTGAAGGGCTAAACATCATCACTCCTTAACAATTTGCGGGCGTTCTGCCGAATTTTAGACCACTCTTTTTGCGTTTGCCATGGTCAAAGCACAGAATGATGCCTTGTTTTTAGCGATATCATGTTAATATCAAGGTATTAACTGCCTTGGTGACGTAGTTCAAATCTACTTCCCGCTATCAAACAAGAACCGAGCTTGAAACGGTTAGTTTTTTAAGATTAAAGTTTCTTATATTTGTGTGGTAGGTGTTTGATGTTGGCTGGCACAGTTCAAAAGTACATTGTTATGATTAAGTTAAGTCCCAACATGGCGGCAAAACTGTATGAGCCGTTGATGGAGTTTGAAGAAAACCCGATGGAAGGCGTAGTGCTTGAAGAGGCATACCAAGTTTTTGGTCAATGGGACTTCGCGATTCTGTTCCAAGCTGATAGCAACCAGAAAGCCCTGCATTTTGTCTCTGACAAAATTCGCCTAGTAGAAGGGGTGCTGGAGACTTTAACTATCCCGCTGTCGCCTGTAAAGACCTACCGTAAACAGGAAAAATAACCAAATCACCGCTTGAACTGGCAATTCTTCGGCGAACCTTGGCGTTTTAGGTTTCAAAAATTCAGCGTTAATATTGAGTAAAACCCCAGTGGTTCATGAAAACTCTTAAATTATACAATCCCCAACACAACTGCTAGGTTTCATCAATGTCATCCAACACTAACAAGCTTGAAATCCAAAGCTACGATGATAAAGAGAAAACATTCCTTGTCAAGTCACCCTCAGGCAACATAGTAAAGGTCCAAGACACGTTTGCAGAGATGTTTGGGCTTTGGGCTGGAAGAGTCTTAATTACAGCTCAAAACGAGAAATGGGCACAAATCGCCGCAAGCATAACCACAGGCTTTGCCACAAGCGTAATTGCCGCTTCAGCCGAAGCAGCCGTCGAACGAGCAGTCCCGGCAGACCAAACACCAGACAAACGCCCAGGAATTCTTATTCAAATTTACAATCGGGACCGCTTTGAACTAAAACACCAGCTCATGGAACGCATCGGACAATGCACCATGACCTGCCCAACTACCGCAGCCTTCAACGGCCTAGACAAAACCAAACGCACACTAAACGTCGGTAGCAGCCTCCGATACTTCGGCGACGGCTTCCAAAAGAAAGCCATGGTCGGCGGACGCAAATGCTGGAAAATCCCAGTCATGGAGGGCAACTTTATTGTTGAAGACGGTTTTGGCGCTCAAGAGGCAGTTGCAGGCGGCAACTTTATGATTTTCGCCCAAACCCAAGAAGCAGGGCTCAAAGCCGCAGAAGCAGCCGCAGACGCAATTCGCGCAAACGCACCTGACGTAATTATGCCGTTCCCAGGAGGAGTTTGCCGTGCAGGAAGCAAAGCAGGGTCGCTCAAATACAAGCTAAAAGCTTCAACTAACCACCCCTACTGCCCAACACTTCGCACACTTGTTCCTGACACAGTGGTTCCAGAAGGCGTTGAGAGCGTTTACGAGATAGTTATGAACGGCTTATCGCTTGACGCCGTTAAGAATGCCATTAAGCAAGGCGTAATTGCAGCCATCGATGTTCCAGGCGTAGTAAAGATTTCCTCAGGCAACTATGGCGGCAAGCTGGGTCCATTCAAGGCGTTCTTGCGAGAGGCGATAGGTGCACCGGCACCTGAACCAGTCGCTGCTACGCCAGTCAAGGCAAAAGCGTGAAACTTCCGTTTTTAGTCGGAACTTTTATTTGATTCTTATTAACGTAAGTTATGAGATTAATGTAATCGCCAGTGAAGTTGTTTGAGTACAGCAAAAAAATCATCCCTTGAACTATTCAGATTGAAAAAAGTAATCAACACTCTAGCCAACAAGGAAGGCAGCCACACCGAACTCATCACCATCTACGTTCCACCAGATAAACAAATTAGCGATGCCCTAAACCTGCTACGCAATGAATACGGAACCGCCAGCAACATCAAATCAAACGTTACAAGAAAAAACGTTCTTGACGCCATCGTTAAGGCTCAGCAGAAACTCAAGCTCTTCAAAGACCCAGGAGAAAAAGGCATAGTAATCTTCACCGGGGCTCTTCCGCAAGAGGGCGGTGGACCAGGCACCGAACGCATGGAATCCTACGTTATTGTCCCGCCTGAGCCAATTAGGATTTTCCTGTACCGCTGTGACTCTCGCTTTCACACCGAGCATTTGCAGGAGATGCTGAGGGAAAAGGAAACCTATGGCATTTTGCTTGTGGATGCTTCTAACGCTACCATAGCGACGCTTCAGGGCAAGAAGTTGGATATTGTTATGGAGATGCATTCAGGTGTTACTGGTAAAACCCGTGCTGGCGGTCAGTCAGCTAGGCGTTATGAGCGTCTTAGGGACATGCAGCTTAATGAGTACTATAACCGTGTGGCGGGTCATGCCAATGACATTTTTCTTCCCATCGAAAACTTGAAAGGCATTATTCTTGGCGGACCAGGACCTACCAAGTACGATTTTCAGAAGGGAGGATATCTACACTACCAGCTGGCAAACAAAATCCTTGATGTTGTCGACACCGCGTATGTGGAAGAGCAAGGCGTCAAAGAAGTAGTCGACAAAGCGCCTGAAATCATGCGTAAAGTCCGCTACATTGAAGAAAAACAAATCATGCAAAAATTCCTCTACGAAGTTGGCCATGACACGGGCATGATAACGTATGGTGAAGCTGAAGTTAGAACGCTGCTGCAATCGGGGGCAGTTCGAACCTTGCTGATTTCAGAAAAGCTTGACATGACCAGGGCAACAGTCAAATGCAGTGCATGCGGCTACGAAGAGCAGCACACCGTTAAAAATCAGGAGGTGCCCAAATTTGAAGAGGGTTTAGCTGGGAAGCCTTGTCCAAAGTGCAGTGCGCCTTCTCTGGCAGTGGTGGATAAGCAGGATGTTATTGATGATTTGGCGCAGCTTGCCGAAGCCTCAAACACTGAAGTTGAAATTATATCAACCGAAACTGAAGAAGGGCAGATGCTTAAAAACGCGTTTGGCGGCATAGCGGCTATTCTGAGATTCAAAATGCAAGCATAAGCCTCTTGTGCTCTATGCGACCTCCCCTCCCCTTACTTAAAGCAACTTGAAAGATTCAGCCCGATTTTCAAAGTTATAAAAAATAAAGAAGGACTGATTTGGGGTAAGGTGAGAGGTAAAACCGAAACCTCTCTTGTTTTCCTTCTTATTGATAGTTGGTACTGTTTTTGTGCTTAAAAGGGATGTTACGTTTCTCGTAATATGTCCGCTAAACGGAAAAATCAGGCATTAAGTCTTTAGCTATGCAGGTCAATTTCCGTTTGGTTTCCTTTTTCTTTAGCTTTACAGTATGCTAACCACGCTGTAGCGCAGTCCTGTATGCCTAACCCCACAGATTTGAAAAGCGTTATTTCAGCCACGGATGTTCTTCCCTGCTTATATCCAGCCACTATTTCTCCTAATTCAGCGTGAATATGCTGCTGCGTTATGCTACCCTTTTTTATGGGTATATTGATGTCTCCTGCTTCCTGCAGTGCGGCTGTTTTTTGGTCCACCACAATTTTGGCTTTTTTTACCGTTTGCTCGTCAATTTCACGCTCATTATCCCTAAATGAGCCGATTGCGTTAATGTGAGTGCCATCCCTTAGTAGCGAACGGTCAAAGACTGGGTTTTTCGAAGTTGTGGCTGTTACTATAATGTCAGATTATCGCAGAATTCTTTAAAGGTACTTTTGGTCTAGTTGCTTTCATTTTTGTGGAGATTGCGCTGTTAACTGTCAGGTCTGCCTTCAATAAAGTTGACCACAAGCAGCCTTGGGCTTGAATGAATATTAAACTTGCCCAGTTAAGCACTTTTTATGAGTTCTTCCGCTTGACTTTTGCCCATGCCTTTTACAAATAGTTGTTTTTGTCTTGAGGTGGCTCCTGAGGCAAGCTCAACCTGGGCATGTAAAAGTTTTGAAAAATGTTTTATGATTTCCTTGTTAACCTTGCCCTTCACCGGTTCTTCCGTGGAGTAAACAACTATTTCGTTGCCGTCCCACTTGATGCTGAATTTGGGAGAGTTTGGTTTAACAAAAACGGTGATGACTACGCCGTCTTTTGTCTCGGCTATGCTCATGCAGGTATGCACTCGGCTTCTGCTTTGCTTTTGCTCTGCAGTGCCCAGCTGAACTTGCTGCGCAATGTTTTAGGGTAGAATTTTTCTATGTCGAACTTGACTTTCTTTGCCCATTTCACGTAGGCTGTGGGGTCAATGTATGACTTTAATGAGGTGCCAAGGTTGTATTCGCGGGTAAGCTTTGTCAGTTCCAAGTCAAGCTTGGCTTTTTCAATTCGGGCTTCAAGCGACTCAGTCTTTTTGCCCGCAGCTTTCTTGACTTCCAGTTGTTCCTCAAGTTTTTTGAGGTTGGCTTCTTTTTTGGCTAAGCGCTCGTCAAATGTTGGCGGTATCTTGCGTTTGTGGTTGGCTACTTCAGCTACTTTGAGGTTAGCCAATTTCGCGGCAAAATTCTTCTTGTAAGCTGGGTCCTTCTTGGTTACACCGCTTTTCTCCAGCTCTTCCTTGACAGTTTTGGTGCAACGCCAAGTACGGAAAACCTTAGCCGTCAGCTTGGGCATTTTTTCGGAAAGGAAACGTGAGACTTTTTTGGAGTCGATGCCTTGGAACAGGTATTCTTTGCTTTTGTCATTCATGTATTCCTTGATGTTTTTGATGACTTGTGGTGGAGCCTGTACTTCCTTTATCCATCTGACGCTGTCTTTTCCCAAAAAATCAAAGCGGATAACGCCTGGTTCTTTTATTGTTATGTGCTCTGCTCTGAGGGTTATGGCGCCTACAGTGTCGGCTTCATCTGGGTCCTTTTCATCGCCAACCCTCATGTTAGGCACCAAAATCAGCCATGAAACGGTGGCGACTTTGCGTCTTGTCTCGTCCTTGTCGTTGAGGTTTTTGAGTATGTGCTTTTCGATGGTGCCTATTTGTTTGTCCAAGGTTTCGGCTTTCTTGAATTTTTCTTTCTCGCGGTTCTGCTTTAAGAACGCTGTGTCAGAGAACCAAACGTACTTTATTTTGCCGGTGAGCTTGTCTTGCCACTTTGCCACATA
>QYYE01000079.1 GCA_003589585.1 Candidatus Bathyarchaeota archaeon | reverse complement strand
TGATTTGCTCCTGAACAACTTTTAGGGCAGCTATGGCAGCGTTCACCTTCAAAAACCGTTCCTTAACCGGCGCCTTCTTTGCTCCTACGGATTCAATTTCAAGCATCAAGCTTAGTAGTTCACGGTTAAGTAGGTCTAGCCGTTCCCGCACCAAAGAGGATAACTGCTTATCCTGTTGTAGGTCATGTACCCATTCATTCATGCGACTATGGTCAGAGTAAACGGTTTTCTTGGGAACATTAAACTCACTGCTTATGGTCTCAACAACAACCTTCAAGCTATTTCCCACAGCTAAAAGCCGAAGCATACGCTGCCGACGCCGAAATAATACATCATCCAAGCAAATACCCCCCAAAGAGCTTTCCGCCAATTTTAGGAAAAGACCGCCAAAAACGAATCATTGCTTAGGCACCCCTATCTTTGGAACATACTTTAGTGTGACTGTCAAGCGGCCCCTACTGTTCGCTTTCATGAGCCCCCGGTTTATTCTTGTGTTACTTCTTCCCCAACTGCCATGCCCAAACCGCTTAACCTTCCAATTCACCAAGCCGTGTGCAAGCTGAGGATTGCTTGTTACAATATAGAAGGGACGTTTAGTCTGCCGTGTGTAGAGGTCCGCCATAAAATCCAGCAGCCGACGCCCTACACCGATGCCCTGATAATCTGGCAGGACAACAAGGCGACTGACCCGATAATACTGCACCTTCATGTGCACATTAGCGACTGCAATAAACGCAATTGGTTTATCTCCATATTTGGCGATGTAACAGCGCACTCCAGCGCCCAGTCTTTCCGTATTTAGATAGTGATGTTCCCTAAACACCTGCCACATGGCAAGGTTGCACCTATGCACTGATAAGCTGATTGGCGGATGACGTCGTTTTTTTTTACACTCCTAACTTGGGTTCCAAAAGACGACTTGTGCTCATGCAATGTACCCGTGTAATCCCAAAAAACGTTAGCGTCCACATCATAAACCCAGTCAGGCTCAAGCCAATCCAGCACATCAAAATGGCAAGTTACGGCGATAAACTGTTTTCCAGGATGCTTTCGCACCGAACGGCTAATCGCGTAGCTGCCGATTTGGGCGACGGTGCGGTCCACGGTGCTTGTGAACTCATCGAAGACGACCAAGTTTTGGGGAAGACAAAGCGCATGTGCAACATCGACACGCATCTTTTGCCCTTGGCTCAGCACGGCATAGCTTTTCAGCCAAGAAGGCGGCTCACTAAATCCACTGCTGCACAATGCGGTACCGATGTCCTTGACGCTTAGTTCCGGTGGAAAGTCATTGAGAAAACAAGATTGCTGATAGCGTTCTCGTAAATCAGCAAAATAAGCCTCAGGCCACTGATGGCGGGCTATGCTGGTTTTTCCGCTGCCGCTGGACCCAACCATGACGCCGATCTGCCACTTCAAACCCTCAATTGGGATGCTTCCACAGATACGCTTTTCCAACTTTACATCTTTGAGGTCATAGGTGCCTTTTACCGCTTCTTCACGGAAAGAATTGCCAGCCTGCCATCGATGTGTAAAGTCGAAGTCCACGCCAAGCCTCCTAAAGATTCAACACCCGTACCTTCCAGCTTTTCGCCTGCAACTCCTCAAACTTGGCTTTCTGGTCGGCTTCATCTTTGCACTCTACAATTAACTCGTAAGTGTCAGGGATAACTGAAACCTTCTCCTGTGCATCCATTAATTTCTCAGGCAGCTTTTCCCCCATCGAATCAAGGAAAGATTCCAACTGCTCACGTTGCCCCAACTCGATAATTCGCTGCCACTCCGCCTCTTCAAGCTCCTTGTTATGCGTCCCCTTCAACTCGTTAGCAATCAACCGCAGACGGCGCCGCTGCACCTCCGAAACATCCATGCGGAAAACAGGCGCCCAAAACTCCCCATGGGCAATGCAAACGGAAACCCGTTGCTCCCCATCTGCATAAACACCATCTTGGTTTATTAGGATGGGGTCAGTCCAGCCAAACTCCTCTAGGCTTTTCCACAGTTCGTCTTTTTGCTTGTTCGTCATCCTGTTTGGGTTATTGCCATCTGAGCGCAAAAGCCTAACATCTTCAAGAATAGGCTTCATGAAGTCAGGTACACGCAAAGTCGTCTTAGCTTCCAATTCTAACCGCTCCTAACAGTTTTTTTGTACAAGTCCCCTTTTAGTCGCCAAGATACCTAGGAACTCAGCCCCAACTGCACTGAGAAGTACGCAAAGACTCGTAGGAGAAATAGCAGCGCTAGACGCCAAAGTACCAAGCCCCGTAAAAAAAGTGATACCGCTGATAATGCCAGCATCGAGTACAGCACTGCTCCAGTCAAACTTACCTTTTTTATCTCTTTGACCGCGAATGCTAAGATGAATCTTGCCCGCAAATTCCTCATAGTTCAGTTTGAGCATTGCTGCATCAAACAATCCCTACTAAAGAACCGCCAATATAACACTTAACATATAAAACAAAGGTCATTTGCTCAAGTTAGCTGTTTTTCGATGCCTTCGATAAAGCAACAATAAAATAAACGCTGAAATTAAAATCAAGACAATTGCCACTATCAAGAGAATTTGAGTCAACGGTGTAGCAATTACGACAAAGGATGCCGTTGAACTACCGCTCATGTTTCCAATTTGAACGTAATATGTAACAGTATGAAAACCATCTTTCAACCCTACGATAGTATCATTGGTATTCTGCCACTGCATTTTTCCGCCATCTAACCTGTAATACTGTCTATACAATGGAAGCTGTTGATATCCATAACTTGAGGGATTATCTATTTCAACTGTTAAGGGAATATTGTTAGTGAAATAGAGGCTGTTTTGAGGACTTAGAATGTTGATTGTTGCTGGTTTGTTGAGGATTGAAAAATAGATAGATATTAGTTCTTGTTTATTGTGAAAAATAGTGTTATTGTATAAGTAGTTAAATTGGGCTAAAACTGTTAGTTGATGTATGCCATTTTTTAGATAAGTAACGTCAATGAATTCATATTTATATTGGTCTCCTCCGATTAGGACTACTTCTGAGTTGTCATCTATTCTGTAAGAGACTGACAAACCCAATGGAGTCCCTAGGCTAGAAAGGTTGGAGTTGATTTTCAAGCTATAATCTAATAGCATAACGTTTGTGAATGAGACATTCGCTTTTGGGCTACGCATAGTCAGGTTATAATCGACAAGGGGAGCTGATGTTTGAACAATCGGAAAATTAGTCGTAATAGTTGCTTCAGCACTTACAGGTCTAACTATCAGTATCAGGCATGACACAGCGATAATTAGCGTCAAGAAAAATGCGAAGGTCTTGCTGATTCTACCCATGCTTAATAGTAGGTGCATAGAAGCGATATAACGTTAATTGTAAAGTGTTCTTAGCTAAGGCCCCGTCTAAGTGTCATGACAAGCAAGAAGGTACACCTGACCATGAAAAAGGTCTAAGTATCAATAGATCAAAGGCCTGTCACCGTATTAACGCGTATGGATGGTAAATAATCAGGCATGACCTTTAGCTACCTGACGCCGATGCGACCAAACATGACGAAACAGAACCCTAACAACCCTTGCCCTGCCTAACCCACAGACATCCCTTTAAGCAGTTAAAGCAGGCTTGGTCTGCATGGCTTACTCGAAGCTGTCATGTTTGGAAAAATTTGTTTGAGAGACTTTTGAGAATTAGCTGGCTTTGCCTGGAATAGGGCTTCTTTGATAAGTCAGCAGAAATGCCATTTTTTCTAAATAGGGTTTGATTCTGGGAAAGAATTAAGTACTGACAGCAGAGAGCAGACATATGAATATGGTGTTGGTAAATGACGAACCCAAAACAACCTTCAAAACTCATTTTATCCGTCATTTTGATTATACTTTTAACGCAAGGCTTTAGCATTACCAATGCTCAATTGCAATCGACCGAGTATGCGGTTGTGGATACTGGTCAAACCATTTTCTACGGTACCTCCCAAGAAATTTCCGCTCCCAAGCTGGGCGAATTATTCTATGGCCAAGACACTCAATATGAGGGCAACAAGCCTTCATACAAAAATAACGGCGATGGCACTATCACTGATTTGGCCACTGGACTGATGTGGCAGAAAAGTCCAGATAGGAACGGAGACGGAGTTATCAACTATTCCGATAAACTGTACTACGATGAAGCCGTGGCATCGGCAGCGTCATTTAACCTGGCAGGTTACACCGATTGGCGGTTACCAACCATCAAAGAGCTTTACTCCCTTATTTTGTTCAGTGGAGCTGAGATAAATCCCGATGCCAAATCAACAGCAGACAGCATCCCGTTTATCGACACTGATTACTTTGGTGTTGGGTACGGGGACCTTAATGCAAATGAAAGGCTCATCGACGGTCAGGTTGCAACATCAACGGTATATGTAGCATCAACAATGGGTGGAGATAGAACCATGTTCGGGGTTAATTTTATCGACGGACGTATCAAAGGCTATCCAGCCGACTCAGCAATCGGAAAAAAATACTACGTGCTCTATGTTCGCGGTAACACAAATTATGGAACTAATCAGTTTTTGGATAATGGTGATGGAACAATTACTGATAATGCAACGGGACTGATGTGGACGCAGTTGGACAGCGGCACAGGTATGAACTGGCAGGAAGCGTTGGCCTGGGTGCAGACGAAGAACGTCGAAAACTACTTGGGTCATAGCGACTGGCGCTTACCTAACGCCAAAGAGCTTCAAAGCATCGTTGACTACACGCGTTCTCCTGCAACAACCAATTCAGCCGCCATTGACCCTATATTTAATTGCACCCAGATCACCAATGAGGCGAGAGAAAAGGATTACCCGTTCTATTGGAGTAGCACTACGTTTTGCAGCCAATCGACCGAAAGGGGAGATAGTGCTGTCTATGTGAGCTTTGGAAAGGCCCTGGGATATATGAATGGCAAGTGGGTTGACGTTCATGGAGCGGGGGCACAGCGCAGCGACCCGAAAACGGGAAACCCTGAAAGCTTTCCTTATGGCAGAGGTCCACAGGGCGACGCCATTCGTATCTTCAACTATGTTCGCCTAGTACGAGGCGGCGTTTCAGCACAAGTAAACATACCTGAGATACCCATTCCATACATTGGATTAGCAATAGCACTTATAGTTACTGCTACAACAATAGTCTCCTTTAGGAGAAGAGGAAAA
This sequence comes from Candidatus Bathyarchaeota archaeon, assembly GCA_003589585.1. GTDB lineage: Archaea > Thermoproteota > Bathyarchaeia > Bathyarchaeales > Bathycorpusculaceae > Bathycorpusculum. The sequence continues at coordinate 3,830 of QYYE01000079.1, read as the reverse complement.
TATTCCCCGATTTCTAGCTCCATACTTCTCGGGCAATCGTTCTCTTAGCACGCATGCTTAGCAATATTTTTCCCACAATAGGGCAGTTAACTATTTTTTCACACACTCTTTTTCGAGGTCAAAAAAGGGAGAGGAGCTGCGTAGAAAGAGCAGAATTGGCGATGGTACCAGCAACCTTGAGGGCGAATCCCACTCCACGTATAATCAAACATGTCCTTGTGGTATATGGCGTCGATGCGACCAGACATGACGAAATGGAACCTTCAAGACTTCGCCCCGTCTAACCCAGCGTTTTTCAGTCACGCCGACTCGAACCTGACGCTTCCCATCTGAATATGCGCTGGTATGCAGAAAAGTAGTTTTCGCCCGAACCTCCACTAAACCATCCTGCACGCCAGAGAGAACTTCCACGGGATAAATGCCCTTGAGGTAAAATTGCGGGTTAGAATCAGTCTTTTGCATAACTAGCTGCCTCCTCTGGGCTTGCTCACATCTGTGACTCGCCTCTCATCGATTAGAGAGCTTAGCCTATTTACCAGCCGAAAACCTACGTCCACAATTAGTGCAGCTATATCGTTGAACCACTCCATTAGGAGTATAACGCTTCGCATCTTTCCAAGTCTTGGTGCAGCCGCATAGAGGACAGACCACAACTGGCTTTTGAAGGCGGCTTGTTTCATGCCAGAATGCCCCTGGCAATATTTTCCCGCAATGCGGGCAATTCATTACTTTTGAACTCATGTTTGCTATCTCCTGCCAAACGTTTTATCGGAGAAGAAAAAAGGAGGCAGAAGCTGCTTAGGAACAAATTGGCGATGATTTCCTTGTAATCGACAAGGGATGTAGGTTCAACTCCCATCCCCAGCTCTTTTCTAATTTTAAGCTTTAGTCGAAATCTCCTTACCAGACGCATTTTGTTACACTATTTTAGTTATACTGTTGGCAATGGAAGAAACTGTCTGCGATAAAGTTCCAGCAAAACAAAAAAATTGCAGTTTTGACTAAATGCAAGCGAACTCATAAGAGAAACACTGGGTCAGATGTAGACTGATTAGAAAGAGAACGCCTAAGCAAGCTTGCCAATGAAGTATCAACCTGACTTTTACGACTCAGCCTCTCTGGTAGCAGCAAGAAAAACAATAAGATTTTGGTTACTGACGGCAATAACCTTACCAAGGCAGCAGAAAAGTTGGGGAGGTAAAAAATCTTGCAAGCTAGACCCTGACGCAATAGTCACATGACAACTTGATTGCCTATTCAGAAACTAAAAAGGAAGTTAGCCTTGAGTGACCCCAGTCGCGTGCGCCATTGAAGGAATGCGCTCGATTTCGAACTCGGCGCTGTCGCCTACACCAACCCCTGCGGCTTTCATCATTTTCTGGCTTACACTCAATGCCAAGCGTCCTGAACCGGCAGGCATCACATTTGACAAGTACTCGGCACCGTTAATCGTTCCCTTAACCTTCATCTGCTTCAACCCGCCTAGCGATGCAATAAGCTCGCTGGGGATGTCGGCGACTGCCAAGCCCCTCTTTAGCTCAGGTCGCCAGTAACGAATTGTCGCTTGAAACTTCATTTGGGTCATGGTTTCCTAACTAGCGTTTGCGTCTGAGGTAATAAACAGTTCGACTAAAGAGGCAAGGTGGAGGTTGCGAGCTGCGTATGTTCTAAAGCTACAAAAATAAGAAATTGAAAAAGGTTTATTCTATGACTGTTTTGCTGCCATCTGGGGTGAACTCTGACTCAGTCACCGTAACTTTCTTGCCGGTTGCACCCTGAAAAATTGACATGGCAATCAAAGCCAAAGGACAAACTACATCTCTGGGCTTTAGCACGTCATGCGTGTGGGCTGCAAAGACGCAGCCGTCAACATGAAAGACAAATTCGTCAAAACCCGTTTGCTCCAGCCAAGCTTTCTCTACTACTTTTGACGCCGTGAGGTCTTTGGCGAAGTTTTCCAAAATTTCGGCAGGAGTGCTTCCTCTGATGGTGCTCAAACCTTTTTCAGCGTCGATTTTGCCAATGGTTGCCAGCACAGGCTGGACAAACACTGCCTCGCCTGAACCTAAAATTTGCTTTAGTCTGGTTTGGTAGGCAAAGAGTATGGTGTGGAAGTATGCTGGGATATCTATGGTTGTTTCGTTTTGCGACAATCAATTCACCTTTCACCTAATAATCGCTAATTCGGTATAATAGCGTTATTAGCTATGAATCAGAACCTAAAATAAGTATAACAAATGCAATTAACTAGACGATAAAAGCTCAAGCGCCATATGTTTTGTGCCATAGAAAGAAAAAAAGAAAAAGAGGATTGTTAGCTTTAGGCTTTTATGGTCTTTTTCTGAGCATCAGCATTATCAGAGCGCCGACTATGGCGATTGCCGCAATAATTCCGGCTACTGCTGGAACAAAGTACTGGTCAGCCATTGACGAGATCGGTGTTGGCGCTGGAGTTGTTTGTGGTGCTTCATCAACGCCTACAGCGGTTTGGGAGTATGAGCCCCAGTACGATTTGGAGCCAGCGAAACTAGCGATTATGGTGTATTTGCCTGTGATTTCAGGATTCCATTGATAGCTGTATGTGCCGCTTGCATCGCTTGTTGTTTTGCCGATTTCGTAGAAGTTACCGTTTGAGTCAATAACGCTTAAGATGACTTCAACGCCGGTGGCATCCATTGGTCGCTCAAATTGCATATAGACGTATTTCATCCATTCACTCATGCTCGCGTCAGATACTGCTGGGACACCGTTGGGGAAACGTGCTGTGAGACGTGGGTCTTTTGTTCCTGGGGAAATGTCGGTGACTGTGCCTTCGATGAGTACGCTGCTTCCCAGTACTGAGGTTTTAGGCGATGCTACAACAGTGGTTGCGCTTGGACCTTTGCCTATAGCGTAGACTTGGTTGTCATAAGTGTTATACATACCAATCACGCTGTCAGCTATGCCTGCTTGACCTGCCCAACGTGCAGTGCGGAATGCTCCGTCAATTCTCCAGACCACTTCACCAGTTTCCGCGTCAAGTGCTAAGAATGGTCCGCCTCTTGGCTTAGGGTCAACAGGTGAGTGTTCGCTGTGGCCCAAGTAGATTTTGCCGTCTGTTACGAAGAGAATGCCCATTGGCCAGTTGTCGCTCCACAAGATTTCTGTTAAGGGGTCATCAACTGTGTAGGTCCAAAGTCGCTCGCCTGTCTTGACGTCGTAAGCATAAACATATCCGCCAAATCCAGTGGAGTAGAGTTTGCCGTATGCAATGCTGCTTTGTCTGCCGAATACTTGCAAATAGTGTTCTGGTTCAGTTGGTCCCCAGCGTCTCTCGCCTGTATTGATGTCAAAGGCAGTACGGGCTCGGAGTTCTTTGCTCCAAACAGTGAAAATGCCAGCCTCTACGCTTGCTTCTTCAAAGGTTAAGCTTAGGTTGCCTGTTGGCGGTTGCCATGTCTTATTGAACAGCAATGTTCCTTCTTGTCCCGGTTTTAGGCTTACACCCCATATTGGAAGCGGGTCAGCTGATTTTCCTTCAACGTTCATTTGTGCGGTTCTATCATAGGTTCGAGAGCCAATCAGTCGGTCTTCTAAGAAAACAGCGTTAACGTTGCCAGGTAAGCCTTTGGGAATCGTCTTGTTCCATTCATATCCGCCCTGCCTTGCAGCTGTCCAGGCGATATTGTAGGTGGTGCCCATGCTGTTTCGTATCCAGCTACCTTCGTTAGAGACGACTCTGCTTGAATTCCATAGTGTCATCCAGCCGTTTGCTAAGTTGAAAGTGTAGATGTAGATTTCGCCTTTTGCGCCTCGCACCATAGTTCCTGAAGGCACATTAGTCATCGAGT
>QYYE01000078.1 GCA_003589585.1 Candidatus Bathyarchaeota archaeon | reverse complement strand
GTTAGCTGCTTGCGTTGATGCTCCATTTAAAACTTCGATGGCGTCAACCTTGTAGTTTCTTGCTAAGTCGCCCATGCAATATTGCCTGTATGGATGTGCCACTATGGAGACTGCGCCTATGCTTTTGGCGTGGTCAGCGAGGTTTTGGGGAAGCCAGGGTCTGGGTGGTAATTCGTCGGTTCCCAGAATTATTATGTCGCCCTGTGGAGTGGTTATTTCGACTCCTGGAATGATAAGGATGTCTGGGTAAGGCGAGGCAAGCTGGACTGTGGCTTTGCATCCTCTAACGCTGTCATGATCCGTTACAGCGGCAACTTTCACAAAGCTATGCGCTACTAGTTTGTCTACTAAGGTTTTAGGTTGGACCACTGAATCGGCAGAGTATGTGGTGTGAATGTGTAGGTCAGCGTGAATCAAGGTTTTCGCTCAACTGCTTCCGCAAAATCAACTCTAGCGCCGTTAAAATCTTTTTGCTTCCTTCCATGGATGCATCAGCATGTTCGAAAGCAACGTTTTTTTCTCTGCAAGCTGTTTCGGAGGCTTTTTTAACGGTTTGGCTCCAGAGTTTAGGGTCATTTAGCAACACGACACTATGATAGCGACTGCGTTTGATGTATTCTGCTGTTTGGTTTGCAACGTAACCTATGGTTTCAAAATCTAGTGGCAGGGCGGTTTCATGCTGAGACAATGGGTAAACTTCATCAAGTTCCAATGGGATAACGCCGAAGGGAGCTGCGTAAACGCAGACGTGGATTTGCTCGGAGAGTTTTTCACCCAAGCATTTTTGGAGTTGCCGTATTTTCTTAAATTCTGGCGCTTTATGGAAGGGTTTGTTTCTGGTTTGCGGTACAAGCAAGAGAACCTTCGCGTTTTGGGGTGGAGTGTAGCGTTGGCTGAGGCGTTTTTGGTAATGGGTGATTTCTGGTCTTGCAAGTCCCACCGCGTCAAAGTAGAAGAACCCGCTGCTTTTCGAGGTTGGGCTGTACTCTTCAAGCAGGTCTTTGTGATGCTTTAGCCTTTTGAGGGCTGAGAGCAATGCTGGGTGAGCGTGCACTCGCATTTCGGTGTGTTCCCACAGTCTGCCCTCTCTTATGGCTTGCTTGATGCGTTTGAGCTCTGCAGCGCATACATAGAGGTTGTGTTCGGCTAAGAAGAGCTCGCATTCCTTTTTCGGTTTACCCTCCAGTCCTCTTGGCGTTTCAGTGGTGCATTTGGGGCATGTGCATGGGAAATAGTCTAGTTCTTCCAGTCGCCACGTGCCGTTCTCGGTCATGTAACGGTTTTCTCTGGCATAAAGAGCGTAAGCTGCCGAGTCAAACAGGTCGCAGCCCAGTGCTACTGCCAACGAGAACATGGATGGGTGTCCAGCGCCAAACAAGTGCAGGGGGCGCTCGATGGGTATGCCTTTTTTGGCGGTTAGTATCATGTCGGCTAAGACGTCGTAGCGGTAGCTTTCCATAACTTCAGTTGGGCTTCCAAGCGCGTGGATTTGGAAGGGCAGCTTTCCCATCTCAACCGCTGAGTTAGCCACGAGGTCCAAGTGTCTTCCGCCCTGTACTGGTCCAACCCACAAGATGTCCTCTCGGGTTTTGGTTTTAAAGAATTCTTTTGCCCTTCGCAAGGTTTCTGCTACTGTTTTTTCTGCTTGTTCTTTGGTGACTTTCCAGCCTGTCGGAATGTCGAGGATGGTGGCGATGTCGCTGCCGATGCCTTCTTGGTAGGCAACGATTTCTTTTTGGGTGACCTCGACGCCGCCATAAACGAGGATTTGGTAAGCTCCCGAATCAGTCATGACTGCGCCGTCAAAGTCCAAAAACTTGTGCAAGCCCATGTTGACTGGTTTTCCGCCATAGCGTTTGTTTAATATGTAGGCGTTGGTTATGACTGCTTGGAATCCGAAGTTTTCCTTGAGCCTTTTTGGCGCAACAGGCTGAATGCTGGGATTGATGACTGGGAAGAGAAGCGGGGTTTCCACTGTTCCGCTTTTAGTTTTTAGTTTGCCGATTCTGCCCAGCAGGTCCTTTTCTTTAATTTCGAAACTCACAGGTGAAACCTAAACAAGAAAAACACTGCTTACTTATAAAAAACGCTATGTAAGAAAAAAAGATGGAATGGTTACTTGCTTCTTCTTCGGTATACTGCTGCAGCGCTGATTCCGATGACCGCTATGACAACCAACACGATTATTACTGCGTACAAGTACTCTACTGCTACGCCTACAGGTGTGGCAGAACCAACTGGCGAGAACACTGGCTGATAGTTGTAGGTTTCACCATTCACTGCGTGGGTTATTAATGGGTTTTCAGGTCTTGTGCCGTTTTCTATGTCCCCATGACCCGTCAGAGAGCTGCCAGAGATAACCCAGTGGTCGAACACGAAGCCCGAATCAGGTGTCGCCGTCAAAGTCACCAATGCATCATTCTCGTAAGTGTAGGTTCCTGGATTAGGACTAACTGAGCCTCCTACAGCCGCCAAAATTATCACTGTGCCGCTAACCGGTGTGCCTTCAGTTGAGACTGGAATAAACACGGGCTGGTATTGGTATATGTTGCCGTAACCGCAAATTACGTTTAATGGGTTCTGTGAACTAACAAGCGAATCTACAGCTGCCTTCCTTAATGAAGTGGGGATATCTGGAACCCAGTCCTCAGAAGCTTCCGTGGGCACAAATATCGGGGGCAGGTGGCCTGGCAAATTCTCTCCTGAAATTACCCAGTGTGAGAACCTAAAGCCCTCGTTTGGTATTGCTCTGAGTTCAAAGCGTGTCTGATTGGGGAAGGTGTATTCGCCGTATGGGGGGTTTGTTGTTCCGCCTACTGAAGCTACAATCACTACTCCTGCTTCTAACTCAGGTATTTCTCTTGGAAAGTTTGGAATTGGTGGAGGAATAATAACGTCGTCCTGCGCGTTTAAGGTTGGAGATGTGGCAAGCAAAAGGGCTGCTGAAACTAGTAGCGTTAGGAGAAAGGCTGTTGAGTATTTTATAATTTTTTTCAAAATTTGTCACTTCTTGACTTAATGCTTGTTTCAATTTTTGAGTAGTGAAAAATTTAAGGTTATGTGACTGTACTTCAACAATCACATCATTTCTTGGATTTTCGGTCTATAGAGACAAGAATTATGACAATCCACATGACAGCTAAAACAATAATCACCATGTTAGCTAGCCCCATGATGTCTAATCGCGCCAGAATTTGCGAGAACGTGTCCTTCATTTCTATAGGCTTGTTTAAGGGTACGGTTGGAGTTGGCGAAGGTGACGGCTTTGGCGTTGGTTTAATAGTAGGCGTGGGTTCTGGTTCTGGCTCTTGCATGGGTGGTTGGGTCGGTTCTGGAGTTGTAAAATTGTAAGGGGGTGGAGTAGGATAGGGTGTTGGGCTGGGCCTAGGGGTCAACGGTGGAATATTGGTCGGCATGGGTGGAGTTGCAGGGTTTGGCTCGGTTAGGAAGGGAACAAAGTTGACTTTGCCAAGATTAGGGTCGTTTTTGGAGTCCCGAATTGTCTGGTTAATTGCCTGCTGGTCGGTTGTTCCCCACCAGTTATCATAGGCATAAACATTGATTGGGTTTGTCAGGACGATGCTGTTTTCAGTGTTGTCAAAGATGTTGTTTTGAGTTATGGTTGCGGTTGGCGAAGGATTGAAAATTCCAATCTGGTTATTTGCTATAGTGTTGTTAATTATATTGCCAGCGCCACTGGTTCCACACTTATTGTTAATCAGGGCATTGTTTCGAATTGCTGGATTGCCGCTTCCTATAACTATGCCATCATTGTTGTTACTCATGATATAATTGCTTTCAATAGTCACGCTTCCTGAAGCATAAATGCCTGACCAACAATTGGTAATGTTGTTGTTTGAAATATACGCAGTGGCCCCTGCGTAAATTCCAAAGTGGTCTCCTCCGCCTTGAATGAGGTTGTTGGAGATTATGGGAGAACCTAAAATTGTATAGATTCCGTCATTTGAACGAAAGTTTATGGTATTGTCAAGTATTAAGGGTGCCCCACCATAAACCCCGATTTGTCCTGCTGATGAGTAGTTGAAGTAATTCTTGCTGATTTTTGGTGAACCACCATTTGTAGAAACCGAGACTAAGTGGAAAACTGCATGTTCAATTATGCAGCCAGTACCGGCTTCTTCATTCCACCTAGTACTATCAGCCGAAAAATCGATTCTCTGGTAATAGTACGAACTGCAAAAGAAAACAATTTTGCTGTCGCTTGTTCCTCGTGCATTCAAGGTGCCATTTCTTACTTGTATCTGGTAGAAGCCTAGGTCAACCGTTACTCCTGGCTCAATGGTTAAGGTTGCACCGTTATTTACAAGGATACTGCTCGAGAGGGTATATGGACTGTTTACCCTCGTCCAAGTGGTGTCAGAATTTATCGCTCCCCCAACAGAAACAGCCGCATGCACATTACAAACAAACAGGAGCCCACCCACCATAATGGCGATGATTAGAAATGCGTATGCTGGCTTCTTCAAGGGTTGCATCCTGCTCACAATTGGTTTTTTCAAAATTTAAACCTATCCAAGTTTAACCGAATGTACGCCTTGAAATTCCGAAACCTTAATTCGCACCTTCTTGCAAAATACATATGGCAGAGGCGAAGTGAAAATTTGACAGAAGAAAACCTGCCCCGTTGCATGAACTGTGGAAACTTTATCGACGATTGTAATTGTGTATGCCCATACTGCGGAGAAACCGCAAAATGCACCTGCTGTATAGGCATCGATAAAGCAACAGGCGGCGGCTAAAACTCTCCTCCAAAAAACTTTTCAAACGTGAAAAACCAATGGTAATTGAAAGTATAAACTGGATGTCGGGCGGACCCCAAGGAAGCGGCGTTGACACAGCATCCACTATATTCGGCAGAGCCTGTGGCTACGGCGGCTTGTATGTTTTCGGCAGAAGAGAATACCACTCCAACATAAAAGGGCTACATAGCTACTTTCTCCAGCGAGTTTCAAAACAAGAAACCCTTGCAAACATAAGCGACGTTGACTTGTTAGCAGCTTTTGACGCTGAAACTGTGGTGCGACATATCGACGAGGTCGTGAGTGAAGGCGGCATAGTAGTCGATTCAAAGCACATGCAGATCAACGTTCTAAAGGAGATACTGCCACTCTCCGAAGAAATCAAAATCCAACTTCGTAACTACATGAAGGAAAATAATATTGCTGGCGAAACCATAAGCGATTTTCTTGACTTTGCCAAGCAAAGAAACATCCAAATCTTCCCTGTTCCATACATGGATCTGCTCAAGCAAATCGGCGAAAAACTCCAAATCCCCAAAGTTAGCACGCTATCTAAGATGATTAATGTTCTCACCATAGGCGTATCTTTTGCCCTTCTAAAGTACGACCGAACACTGGTAGAAAACGCCATCAAAGCTACCTTCCGCGAAAAACTTGTCGAAATGAACCTTACGGCCCTACGGACCGCTTATGATTACGCTGAACAAAACTTCCAAGTGAACAACTTCAAGCACAAACTCGAAAAACAAGATGTAACTGAACCACGCATATTCCTCACTGGAAACCAAGCTGTAGCCATGGGCAAAGTTCTGGGCGGATGTAGAGTCCAAACCTACTATCCCATTACTCCAGCCGCTGACGAGAGCGAATACTTGGAGTCACATGAAATCCTCAAAACCAAAACAGGTCAAGAAGCCATAATCGTCATCCAAACCGAGGATGAAATCGCCGCCATAAACTCGGCTTCAGGCGCATGCTTAACTGGGGCAAGAGCAGCAACAAGCACCTCAGGACCAGGCTTCTCACTTATGGCTGAAGGCTTGGGCTGGGCAGGAAACAACGAAGTCCCCGTCGTAGTAACCTACTACCAGCGGGGCGGACCATCAACAGGGCAACCGACAAGGCACAGCCAACAGGATTTACGTTTTGCCATGCACGCAGCTCATGGAGAATTCGCAAGAATAATCCTTGCCTCAGGAGACATCCGAGAATGCTTTTTCGATGCCGCAGAAGTATTCAACTTGGCAGAGAAGTACCAAGTCCCAGTAATCCATTTGCTTGATAAGGCGATGGCTAACTGCTCCCAAACCTACCCCATCTTTGACTACGCCAACGTCAAAATCGACCGCGGACAAGTCGTAGACGAAAGCGAACTTGAAGGCAAACAATACAAACGCTTCCAGTTCACCGAAACAGGCGTTTCCCCCCGCGCATTCTTGGGCACAAAAAACGGCGTGCACTGGTACACCGGAGACGAGCACAACGAGATGGGCAACATTAACGAGGAACCTTGGATTCGAAGAGGCATGATGGAGAAACGCATGAAAAAGCTCGACTTAATCGATAAGGAAGTGCCATTGGAATTGAAGGTTAACTTTTTTGGCGATAAAGACTCAGAAAACATTGTGGTCAGTTGGGGTTCACCGAAAGGCGCCATAATCGAAGCATTAAACCAGCTGAAAGAGGAAGGCTACAGCTTAGGCTTTATTCAGGTACGCATGATTCACCCGCTTCCCTCTGCCTACATCAAAGACATGCTTCAAAACAAAAAACGAGTAATCGCCGTAGAAGACAACCTCACCGCGCAACTTGCAGGCGTCATAACCGAGCACGCCCTAGTCAAACCAAACTATTACATCCTCAAATACACAGGCAGACCCATGATGACAACCGAAGTCTACAACGCCATCAAACTAATCCTAAACGACAAAGCGCCACAAAGGCAGGTGTTAATGCTTGGGGCTTAAACCATCAGACTATAAAAGCGACGTCTTTGTCGACTGGTGCCCAGGCTGCGGCGACTACGGCATATTAAGCGCTCTGCAAATGGCGCTGGCAGAACTAAACATCGAACCGCACAATGCAGTGGTGGTCTCAGGCATAGGCAACGCTGGAAAAACTCCGCATTTCATAAAAGCCAACGGCGTCCACTCGTTGCACGGGCGACTGCTTCCCTTTGCCATGGGCATCAAATGCGCCAACCCAAACCTCGAAGTCATCGGCGTGGGCGGAGATGGTGACGGCTTAGGAATTGGCGCTGGACACTTTGTTAGCGCGGGAAGAAGAAACATTGACATGACTTACCTTTTCTACAATAACGGGGTCTACGGCTTAACAAAAGGACAAGCGTCACCCACGCTTAGGCTTGGCATGCAAACAAAATCGCTTCCAAAACCCAACATCAATGAGGCAGTAAACCCAGTTGCCCTCGCAGTAACGTCAGGCTACACATTTGTTGCAAGGTCCTACGCTTTTGACGTTATGCACCTCAAAAACACCATCAAACAAGGAATTGAGCATAAGGGATTAGCGCTCATCGAATGCCTACAGCCATGCCCCGTATACAACGACATCAACACCAAAGACTGGTACGCAGGAGAAGACCGCAAAGACGACTCAGGCAAAGCCCAGTCCAGGCTCTATAAGCTGCAGGATGAGGGTTTTGACCCAGTGGTGCGTGACTGGAGTGAAGACTTCAAAAAGAAAGTTGCGGCTATGGAGAGGGCGCAGGAGTGGGGCGACAGAATCCCCATAGGCGTCTTTTACAAAAACGAGTTGGAGCCCACCTTCCAAGAGCGCTTTACCAAACGCATACCCTTCTACATCGAGAACCCGCCAGCTAAACAGGCTCTCAAGGGCGAGAATGGTGTTTCCACGGTTGATTTGAGTGATTTTCTGGATGATTTGAAAACAAGCTAGATGTTTTGGTTACAGAAAGTGTGAGAAGCTTCTCCTTTCTTCTCAAACACTGATTACTGATTCAGCTTATAAAGCACTATTTCGGCAAACGATATATTTCCAATTCAAAGCGCTAATTACGCCTTGTTTTCAGCTTCCTCGTCATGATAACAGTCAGGGGTAAACCGTGGTGTGCAAATACAGTAGAACACCAAGTCAGAGTTTCCAGTGTTAGCAATTTTTTGTGATGTTCCCGCTGGGATAATAACAACGTCGCCCACGCCAACCGCTGTCGGTTCTAACCCGTCAACGTGCACTTTGCCTTCTCCTTGAGTGATAAGGTAAAACTCATCCACGCCCGCCAAATGGTGTGCAACAGTGGTAACCCCCGGCTTAACTTTAGCTTGGGCTATGGAAATGCCGCTGGAGCTGAAGTTTTCTGCGATGAAGCAACGTTCTGAGGTATAAATCTCATTTAAAGAGGCGGCTTTTACGATTTTGGGCTGCATTTTTATCACGGTTTAGTCTGCTTTAAAAGGTAACTATGGATGTATGCCTTATTTTAATTATATTTTTTGCGTAAGCCTTAACCGAAGTATTATTTGTGTGAAAATGGGTTTTTTTGGCGGAAAAGGGCTTGGTTTTAGCTTTTTTATTTTTGCTTTCTCGTTTATTTGTTATGGACTCTTCTTTGTGTTGTACGGTTGTATTGTATTGTTGATGTAAAAATAACTTATATAGGCGCTAAGGGTAGTGGTTAAATTAAGCTTGTTGGCACTATGAATATAAGAAAGCACGAGTAATGATTAAAGCATGAGATGTCCCTACTGCAACTCAGAAAATTCCAAAACCCTTGAAACGCGTGACTCCCCAGAGAACACCACGCGCCGACGCAAAGAATGCCTCAACTGCGGCAAACGCTACACCACCTACGAGTATCTTGAGACTGTTGAGCTCATGGTTAGAAAAAAAGACGGCAAACTTGAACGCTTCGACGTAAACAAGATAATCCGGGGCTTGCAAAAAGCATGCGAGAAGCGGCCTGTAACCATGAACCAAATCAACGAGTTAGCAGGGCAAGTACGCCAAGACCTAATGCTTAAAGGCACCGAAGAAGTCGCATCAAGAGAAATCGGCGATTTAATCATAAAGTACCTCAAAAACCTCGATCGCATAGCATACATCCGGTTTGCATCGGTTTACAAGCAGTTTGAAGAGCCTGAAGATTTTGGGCGTTTACTTTTGGAAGTGAAGAAATAATGAAGTTTGTACTTAAACGTGATAGTAAATTAGAACCCTTCGATCAAGAACGCATAACCACTGCCATTTGGAAAGCCGTTAAAGCAGTAGGTGGAAAAGACAAGGAACAGGCAAAACGCATCAGCAACGAAGTGGTAGCTGAACTGCAGAAAATTTACGGTGA
>QYYE01000077.1 GCA_003589585.1 Candidatus Bathyarchaeota archaeon | reverse complement strand
GTGAGGAGCATGTTACAGTAACAGATGAACCATTCAAACTGGATACAGGCACAACGATTGCTTTCATCGAAGACCCTGATGGTACACTAATTGAGCTGATTGAACGGAAATAACTTTTTCCAAGGCTCTGCAGGGTTACTCGTAAAATTTAGGTCTGGCCTGCTTGCTGTATTCTTCTAAGGCTTTGGCTCTTTCCTCTTCTTCTTTAGCTTTGGCTTCCGCTTCTTTTTCTGCAGGTTCAGCTATGGTTTTTTCGAAGTCGCCGACAACACTTTTGTAGGAGCCTTCCAGCGCGGTTATGTAGATTTTGAAGTCGTCGATGGTGCTTTCCGCTTGCCGATGGGAAGTGTGTACTTGCTGGGAAACCAAAATGATAAGGTCGAGCATGCTACGCAGTGTTTGCTTGTCACTCTCTGGGGCTTGGTCATAGTATCTCTGGAAGACGCCCAAAAGGTCCATGAACATGTCATCGACCTCCTTGGTTGAGCGCTTGTAAAGATTCTCAGAAGTAAGCGATTTGGTCTTCAGATAAAGCATCAGATTTCTCAGAATGGTTGTATCGCAAGCTGACAAAAGTAAAACCCTGAATAATTATTGTTAAATGACTAAATTATATCTTATGGTTGAACGCTTCCAAACCATACGCAACAACAATCCTCTAAATTAAAATCAAAAACATCCAACCTCGCCATTTTTCACTATAGCCCGTTTATGCAGCCCTATTTTTTGAAAAATCGGCTGTTGCTCTCCCATAGACCCTCCCCTAATTCAAAGCACTAAAAATCCAACATACTAATCGCACCCAAAAACGTCAATACCGACCTACCCCTCCTAGTTTTTTGCATATAATTTCTGGTATGCTGCTGAATATGCCTTCAAGTTTACCTTGATGCTTCTCTTGAGCAAAAATATTACCTAGCTTAGTCACTTATTCCTTGAGTAAGTTCAGTTAAAATATTTATTCGACTTTTCTATTCTTTTTTGTTGGTGTTTTTATGAGTGAACTATCCCTGAAAAGCCCAGCGTTTGAACATAACAAGCATCTTCCAGCAAAATACACGTGTGACGGAGAAGGCATAAATCCGCCCCTAACCATACAAGGAACCCAAAAGAAGCGAAAAGCCTTGTTCTCATTGTTGATGACCCTGACGCGCCAAGCGGCACATACGACCACTGGGTAGTCTGGAATATCCCAGCCTCAATGAGCAAGATAGATGAGGACTCGGTGCCTGGAACCGAGGGAGTCAACACTGCCAGACAACATAAGTATCATAGTCCTTGTCCTCCTTCAGGCACTCACCGGTACTTCTTTAAGGTTTACGCGTTAGACCAAGAGTTAAATCTGCCCTTTGACTCAAAAAAGAAGGATATTGAGAAAGCTATGCAGGGGCACGTGCTTGCTAAGGGTGAATTGATAGGACTGTATAAGTAGTCAATATTAACTGCGTGCAACAATAAGGCATCAAGCTTTCTGCTACGTCCAATTGTTTTTCTTATTAGTCAGCGAAAACCCTTCAACTTTAATAAGCAAAACTAGCGATTTAATAGGTATTGGTCGGACTGCTTGAACCGAAAAACCGCAACATTGACCACCATACTGCTAATCATAATAATTGCAGCATCAGTTGTTTTAGCCGCCAACTGGTTTAGCAACCAAAAGATTCAACCGGAATTCTACATGGGCGTTGAGTACGCTTACGGAGAGAGCGTTGACGAAGTTAAGGCTTTAGTGGATAAAGTTAAGGATTACACAAACTTCTTTGTCATGGGTTCACTTGGTTTAACATTTAATAAAACAGCGTTAGATGAGGCGTGCGACTACATTTTCAACGCCAAGCTGAATTTTATTGTTCTCTTTACAAGCAGCCGCATGTATGATTCCTCAACCACCATTGGCTTCTCTGAGCAATACACGATTTTTAACTGGATGGAAGATGCAAAGCAAAAGTACGGCGACAAGTTCCTTGGAATTTACCGGTATCAAGAGCCTGGCGGAAACCAACTTGACAGGGGATCTGAGATGCTCATTACAAGCGGCACAGATTATGCTCATGTGTCTCAGAATTACACTTTCAACCTTGGAAGCATTGTGAATTTTTATCTTGATTATTCTCCAAGGGTGTTCACGGCTGATTATGGGCTCTACTGGTTTGACTACAAATCCTCATACACCAGCGTTTTTGTTGAGTTCGGCTGGAACCACAGCAGACCCTTACACGTTGCGCTGACCAGAGGAGCAGCAAGCGCTTTTAACAGGGACTGGGGCGGCATTGTCACATGGACTTTTGAGCAACCGCCATACCTTCAGTCTGGAGAGGACCTGTACAACGACTTGAAAATAGCCTGGGACAACGGCGCAAAATACGCTGTGGTCTTTAGCTACCCAAAAATTGGTCCATACGGAATCCTGACTGAGGAGCATTTTGACGCTATCAAACGGTTTTGGCAATATACACAGCAAAACCCAGGCACTTATGGTAGCCAGAGAGCCAGCGTTGTTTATGTGCTTCCCAGAGATTACGGGTTTGGTTTTCGAAGCGCCACCGATACCATTTGGGGCTTATTTAGTGCAGACGAGCTTTCTGCTAAGGTCTGGGATGATGCAAACAAGTTAACGGCAACGTATGGTTTTAGCCTTGACATAGTTTTTGACGAGCCTGAAGTGACTGGGGATTTGCAGAACCGTTATAGCAAGGTTTTCTATTGGAATCAAACAATTACTTGACACTGAAAAATAACGCCATTTTTCTTCAGCTAAGGTATGAAAAGCAACGGCGCCTGTGCATCATTTTAGCTGGTCATTTCTTGAAGTTTCCTGCACACAAAATTTAATGGTTAGAATTAAATATTAGCTTGTATAGGCTTAAGTGAGTGTGCAAGAGAGAATGCTGTCTCATTCAGCAATGGTTAAGCTAAAAGCAATCCTCATTATTGACCTTATTATTGTTGGTGTAGCCGCTGGCGCTTACTTGTATCTTCAAAGTCAAGGCGTGATAACGGGGGCTGCTAAACCAGCCGAGTTTACCGTGGCAGACCTTACCATCAATCCTGTTGAGGTTGAAGCAGGTGAACCTATCATTATCTCGGTTAATGTCACCAATATTGGTGATGTTGAGGGGGTTTACTCGGCGAATCTTACCATAAACGGTGTTGTTAGAGAGAATCAAGAGGTTTTAATCAGGGCAAAAGAAACCCTCACTGTAGAGTTCACAGTTTTGGAGGGCACCGAGGGAGACTACTCTGTTGAGATAGACGGTTTAGTTGGGTCATTCAAAATTAAACCAGCCCCGCCTGAAAACAGCAATATTGTGTTGTCTAACTTGAAAGTGGACCCGTATGAAGGCTGGGTTGATGAGCCAGTAACTGTTACTGTTGCGGCGAATAACCCCAGCGGTGAAGCTGACAGCATTACGCTTAGGCTCACGGTTGACGGCACACTGATTGAGAGCAGGAAAATTGAGTTAGCTGCGGGCGCATCCTCAACTGTGCAATTCACTTTTAACGCTACAAAAGAAGGTAAATTTGTTGTTAAAGTTAACAGTTTAAGCGGGACGTTCTTGGTTGTTCCAACAGGCTACCATACGCTTACGATTAACCGGTCGGGCGGCGGCTCTAAACCCTTGGTTTTCAGCCTAAACGGAGTGGAGCATAATACGCCGTATAGTGAACTTTTGCCTGTGGGTGAGTACACTTTGTCTGCGCCAAACATTGTTGATGTTGGCACTGGCGTGTTAGAGTTTTCTTACTGGAGTGATGGGTCAAGGTCTGGAACGCGGTCGGTGAACCTGCAGAGCCGCATGATTATTGTTGCAACCTATACTCTAATTAGCGGGTATGCGTCTTGTCCCTCACTGTACTACTGGAATGGAACACAGTACGTGTATGTCACTGAAGTTTCTAACGCTGGGTGGCTTGGATACATGGACTACATCACTGCAGACGGCAAGATAGTGTTCGGCGGCGGCAACCCGTGGGATTACGTTAAGCTTGATAGCAGCCAGCTTGCGGTCAGGGATGTAGATGGCGATGGCTATTTTGATTTGGTGCTTTTCCAGCAGTGGGACGAACTGTTCTATTTGGATGCGGCTTACCTGGTGGCTGTGGATCATCCAGTCGGCACTGACGTGTACACGACCATGCCTAACTATGTCAACCAGTTCTTCAGCGGACAAGTCTACACTGTAAACAAAAACAACATATTAACGCCAGTTTCCGTCACAAACGAAAAGGGAGAAGACCTTCTGCCGCAAATCACTCAGCTTGACGGCGTCTTCACAACGGCCAGCAACGGCTTGCTTAGCCCTTCATGGGACAACATTACCCTAAACCAACTGACCATAAATCTTGGCGATTTGTCTGGGGCAGAGGAAATTAAGCTGTTGCTCCACGGCATGGTTGACTGGGGCGCGCCTGAGCCATACTACGATTGGATAGACCAGTTCATAGAGGCAGCTGCGCAGGGACTAGTGCCAAACGGCACCCAGATTTATCCCGCGCCGTACATGGAGGTACTGGATGCCAATGGCAATTGGGTGCGGATTTCACAGGACAGGCAAATGCCCATGCCCTCTGATTACGTGCCGCGGAGCTTTGTGGTGGATTTAACCGGACTGTTTCCCGAGGGCGTCAGTGAGTACAAGATTAGAATTACCAATTTCTGGATGGTGACCTTCGACTACATCGGAGTAGACGTGTCAACTCAGCAAGAAGTGACTGTTCGCAACATCATGCCCATCGCCACGCTTTCGCCGCCAGAGTTTGGCATAACCACATCCAATTCCTCGGGAGCCTTCACGAGATACGGCGACGTGTCACCGCTGCTTTCGGAAGCAGACGACATGTACGTGATAGGCAGGCAAGGCGACAAAGTTTCCCTACTCTTCCCAGCAGACAGTCTGCCGCCCCTCGAAGAAGGCATGGAACGCGACTACTTTTTGTTCGTCGCCTGCTGGTTCAAGGACCCGCCTGGAAACTGGGGATACGGCTTTGACCTCACCGTGGACCCGCTGCCGTTCATAGCCATGAGCGGCTTCCCCTACCCCGCCACAGAAAGCTACCCCTATGACGCAGCACACCTAGCCTACATACAACAATACAACACAAGAATAATCAACTAACCTAACCCAACCCTTTCTTCTTTTAGTATTTCCCTTTATTAGCTGTTAGTCGACTTTGACAGATTGTACAATCTCCATCCTCTGACTTACATTTTTGAATACTTTATCATTTTTTTATAGTGTCTTGTCCTAAAAACGACGACTAACCAACGGTTGATTGCTATTTAAGCCACCATTTTCATCGGCAAATTAAAATGTTAAGGGCTTAGTCTAGGAAATTTTAAATAAAAAAAGCGTACAAAATGCCTGATTGTGAACCTTGAAGAAATTGCCCCCCGAGAAACTGCCGGTAGCTCAACACAAGCCAGGTTTTCCTACCAACAGGAAGTTATAGCATACTTTTGTATTCAAATGTTTGAAAACCTATCGATTGCAAAAATATTTTGTGACTTTCACAGCGATTGTGCAATTGAATATGTTAATGGTCTTATTCATTTTCTACAAATCAAAGGAATTAAAAACAAAGCTTATTCGTTTGCTGATTTCAAAAAAAACGCTTTGAAAGATATGTTTTCAAACTATTCTAAAGTTAAAGGGAAGTGCAAATGCACACTAATCACAAATGCAACCCTTGATCGTAATTTCAGAGACCTGATAAGAATTAAGGAAGCAAAACAACGATCGCAATTATTGTCGCAAAATGATTCAGAAACTCTAGATAGTTTAGAGTCCGATTGCAATAACATTATCAAAGAGAATTCAGATTTATTAAGCAAATTTATTGCAGAATTCGAAGTTTTAAGCGAGTTTCCATCGTTTTCTGAGACATTAGTTCCTAAAACTATTACTTTAACTGACTATAACATCGCAAATCTAAGAAATGTCTTATACGATTATATGGGTGAGCGTTTTAGCAAAGAGGATGCCAAAAATGTTTATGCCTTGTTTTGTCAGGAAATCTATCAGAGGTCGAAAATAACAACCCCCTATGATAGGTATCTAACTAGGGAATATTTAGCAGAGAAAATACAGATACCTCCTTTTCAACGGTGGTTGTTTAGTAATGTTCTCTCAAGCGCCGATGTCCAAAAACTAAGAAGGCAATCGGTTCTCGAAGCGAAGCTAGAGAAAGGCGGTTTTAGTAAGGAATTCATAAAAAATGCTATGTATGTAAGAGCCGTAGCTAGGTGCTGGCGAGAAAAAGCATCCAAATTACAGGCAAATCGTTCGTTAATTGAAGATTTTGACTTTAAATTGAGGAACATTTGTGTTGATGTCTTTGAAGAACACTCTAGGAGTGCCTCAATTGACTCTCTAAAGATGCTTAAAAACTTGGAAGGCCGTCTTACAGAGCTAGCAAGCGGCACTCTATATCAGGGTAAGTTCGAACCAGATTTTGCCAGAGGGTTGATTTGGGAAGCAACAAGCCAATGTAAATTTAGGTGGGACAATGGGAAAAAGTAAAAGTGTAGTAGCGGATATACAGGAATTAATAAAAGAGCTTATTCTCCAAGAAAGCTCTTTTACTGTTGACGATACAGCACAGAAGAGAATTTACTTTGAATATTCAGTAGAATATAACGCATTAAGAATCTTAATGCTATTGAAATACGGGGCCGATGGAAGGTTTACCTCTAAAAATAAATTTGCGTTTTTTGACTTCTTACTCAGGTACCCTGTTTGTTTGAAGTATATTACTCATAAAATGCACCTTAAAGAAGAATTCTCACAATCTGAGCTAAATACCATTGATAGTAAAATGGAGAAACATATCACCTCTGCCTGGGATCCAGATTATTATAATTATCTTAGTTTTCTGGCGGCTAGAGATCTCATAAGAATGAATTGTAGCGATAGGTTCGAGATGGAACTGACTGAGTTAGGGGAAAAAACTGTTTTGGAATTCGATGGCCCTGAAGTAGAAAAAATCATTCATAGGTCTAAATTACTCAATAGACTATATGGACAAAAAGATGATTTGGCGGTTAAAGAAATAATAAATAAAAACTTTGCGTTTGTGAAAATATGTTAGACAATTCTTTGTATTTATCAAGAATACGTGTAGTTGGCGAAAAGAAATGTGATTACACACTTAGAAACGGAGTAAACATTTTTAAAGGTTCAAATTCCACTGGAAAAACTACGCTGCTCAGATTTTTTGACTTTGCCTTTGGAAGTAAAAGCAAGCGATTTATTGATGTAGTGGAAAATAACTGCGATTTTGTTATTGTAGATGTTGTCATAAACGGAAAAAACTACACAATTAAACGAGGTATAACTAATAAAGACGATATCTACGTCTATGAGGGGCATTTTGACACTGTACCTGAATTAATGACGCAAAAAAGTATATTATATAGTTGGCTTAAAAGTGAGCAAAAAGAGTGTATCGGCAATTTTTACCTGACCAATTTGCGGATTAAGCCAAGGGAAATTTCCGTTTCAGCGAGGAAAGGAGCGGAATTCTCATGGAGAAATCTGCTTGATTTAGTATACATAGGACAAAATGAATGGGCGGGGTTTCAAGCCGCGGACAAATTGCAGCCACTTATGAAAAAAGCTGTTTTTGAGGTATTTCTAGGTTTTGACAATGAAAATCTAGATTATCAAGAAAAAAGACTCCGAAACTTAAACAAAGATCTAGTTAACTATAAGCTTCAGAAAAAAGTTGTGAAGGATTTCCTAGATGGTTCGGATCGGCAAACTGGCTCTGAGACTAATTTAAACCAATTGAATTCAGAGATAGCGCTTTATGAAAAAGAAAAAGTGCAGATGCTTAAAACGCTACAACTGAAACGCGAGTCCAATGCTCTATTGGAAGACAAACAGAAAATGGAAAGGCATCTTATCGAAACTCGTGACAATATTCAAGAGCTAACTGGAAAATTTGAAGAAATACAGATGCTTCTCAATAAAACAGATGTTGATTTAGAAAAAAATCGCTTACAACTAAAAGCTAAGATGGTTTTCTCCCAATTACCCATAACCAAATGCCCCAACTGCTTCAAATCACTTCCTATAAAAGGGGAAGGACAATGTACTGTTTGCGGTCAAGATTATGCAGTAAACGATAGTGAAGTAGATTATGCTCAAAATCTATTCTTACTAATGGACGACCGTAAAGAGCTCACTCAAGTAATAGAAAACGCCCAACAAGACCTTAAAGCCCTTGCTGAACGAAAGACAAACCTTGAGACGAGCCTCAATTCTTTGAGTTCTCAAATTGACCAAATAAACAAGGACGTTGTTAGCCCAGTGGTAAAAGAGTTGGAAATAATCAATTCAAAACTAATTCAGCTAAATAAGTCTCTTGGTGAGGCTGGCAAAGTTAACTCGTATCTAAAACAAGAATCACAAATCAGTCGAAATATAATTTCTTCAAATCAGCAGATCGATGAATTAACTAAATCAATTACTGAGCTAACAGATAATAGACCTGAAGTTGTTGAAGTTAAAGGTCGATTTCTAGAACTATTAGGCAGAATATTTAGCGAGTTCAATGTCAATCTTAAACTTGTAGACTTAAACGAGCGGTATGAACCTCTCTTTGCTGAAAACGAGGACATTAGACCCGGGCTTGCGGATGTAAATAAAAGTAAAGGGGGCAAGATAATTTTAGGCTATTACACTGCAGTCCTAGAATATTCTTTAAAATATAGTTCCCCATATCCAAAGCTTCTAATTCTTGATACCCCCAGACAAGATGAGCTAGACATGACCGTTTTTTCAAAGATAATTGCGTATTGGAAGAATTTATCTAGCTACAAAAAACCTTATCAAATAATCATAGCTGGCTCAGAATTCCCCAGTAACTGCGACTGCATACTTGACGATTACCATAATCAAGAGGAATCAGATGATTACTCTAAACCTAATAGATTCTCTGTAAATTAAGCGCAAAAAATGTGCCAAGGCGTGGCTTAATGGGGATAAACGCTGTTATAAGAAATATGCGGATGACATGTAATATATCCAAGTAGGCATTGGTTGCTAGTAATATAGCTGTTGCTTTTTGTTTGCAGATGCTTTATTTGTGTTATGGTTGTTTGACGGGCGCGTTGCCT
>QYYE01000076.1 GCA_003589585.1 Candidatus Bathyarchaeota archaeon | reverse complement strand
TTTAGCCGAGATCGCTAAAGGTGCAGCGTAAATGACAACAAGCCCCATAAACCAAGTTGCACTTCCGAGCCAACTAACCAACCAAACCAACAAAAAAACCATCAACCAAAACCGACACGTATATAAAGGAACACCCAACAGTAATGCTGGGTTTGCCGGTCATAGGGCACGGGTTCCACCTGATCCCATTCCGAACTCAGAAGTTAAACCGTGCTCCGTTCCCAGCTGTAGTGTGGTCTTAGGCCACGTGAACCTGGGAAAGCTGGCAGCCCACTATTGTAATGCATTTAATGTTGGGAGATTTACCTAAACTTTATAACTGTGTGCATATTGTTCTGGGTGAAAAGCAAAAGTGAGAAAACATGTTGGCGCAACAGCTCATATCCACTAACCAAATTATACCCTCAACTGGCGGAGACATCCTAGCACAAATTGTAAGCTGGGCATTTTACGGTGTCTTTATCATTTTCATCTTTTATGGCCAAAGAATCCAAATGTACATTATGATTCGTGAGGTCGAGAACAGCCTAAACAAGCTCAAGTACATCAAAGAAGAGGGCAGAAAAATAACTATAGACGCCATAAAAGAAATTGGCAAGCCAACAGCTGACCCAGCAGCGCGGGTTGACCGTTATCTGGATTATTTCACCATTGGTCCTCAAAGCATGGATCCTGCAGGTATAGTTTACAAACTTGACCATATACTTGATGTGCGAGATGAGCGGTTAAAAGATGAAGTCAGGCTTATGGCGCCATCCAGCGATGAAGTCCAAGTAAACAATCTTGAGAACACGCTGGAAGCTGCCATGGCGTTAAACTACATCTACAAGGTTGTACGTCACTTCTACATCCAGGGCAAAAAAACCCTTAGCCTCTATGTTATAATGCAATTGCAAATGATACTGCCGCTTGTAATGAAAGAAGCTGAAGCTTATGCCAGCGCGCTTAAAGCTTTCGCTTATGGACAGCCAATCGGTGACGGCGTAGGACCCTTGGTTGCAGCAAAACTCATGCGCGGCTACGAAACACGCAAAGTTCCCAAAGACTGTGTTGTTGCAACTGTTCCCTTTGAAGGGCGCACAGCCTTAATCATTAAAGCTGAAGGTCCAGGCGGCAACGTGGGCAAACCAGGCGATGCAGTTGAAACGGTGATTGAGGAGAACGAGGGCAAAATCGCCAATGTAATTATGATTGATGCAGGCCTAAAGCTGGAAGGCGAAGGTGTAGGAGAAGTTGCGGAAGGTATCGGCGCAGCAATTGGCGGTCCTGGTGTTGACCAGTACAAGATTGAGGAGAAGCTGACAAAGTACCATATCCCCATTAACGCTATCATCGTTAAAGAGGACATTGGAGATGCTGTTTCGCCTATGCGCAAGGAAATCAACGATTCAGTAGACAAAGTTATCGAACGTGTCAAAAACGTTGTCTTGGAACGCACCAAAGAGGGCGATAAAGTGATTATTGTCGGTGTCGGCAATTCCATAGGAGTGGGCCAATGATGAAGGTAATGAGTAAGAATAACCAGACTTCGCCAACCACAAGCAAAATCTCAACATACCTGTTGCTGATTGTCTTGATAGTTATTGGGCTCTCCATAGCTGCGTTAGGGTTAGCTGCAAACGCTTATCTTAGTGGCGAGGACATTGTGGCTGTCGGCTTCTTGGCAGCTGTAGGTTTGATTGCAATGACTATGTCTGCGGTAATTTTATATCAATCGCAGAGGAGAACCGCAGAGTTGAAAATAGAGATTCCAAAGGTCACGACGACGATTGAGTGCCAGAAATGCGGTAGCAAGAACATTCGTGAGTTCCAGCGCGGTGACTTTGTGTTCAAAGAGCTTGAAGCTTGCCCGAAGTGCCCTGAAGAAAAACAGCTAATAACCGCAATTTACAAGGAAGTTAAAGAGAAAGAAAAATCATACGGAATCTAAGTTAAGACTTCGCAACCATCCTCTTTTATCAATACCGTGTGCTCGGCTTGAGCAACGGGTTTTTTGCTTGCCTCCACAAAAACTGGGTAACCAGCAATTGCCTTTTCTTTGAGCAGTTCCTTAAATGCTTGAGTGTGCTGCTCTTTGGGAACTACGCCGTTTAGCCAGCGTTCGGCAAATGGCAGGGTTCGAAAGTTGGTTTCGATGTGTTTTAGGAGCGTCTTTGCGTGGGGGTTTTTGGTTGATTTGGCTTTGATTAACCGGTATATGGTGACTTCTGGGCTGTCATCCACTCGAGCGATTGCTTCTGGCACTGTGACGAAGGGTTCGATGGCGTAGACTTCGCCTGCTCTAATTTTTGTGAGGGAAATCTGTGCCACATTGGGGATGGAGGTTCCTGCGTGGATGAGGTATCTACCAACCGAGTGACCTGTGAGGTTACTGATAGGTTTGAACCCGCGGTTTTTGATGGTGTTCTCGATTATGGTTCCGATTTTGCCCAGCGGCATGTCGCCGTGAAGGTTTTCGATGGCTGTGTTGAGTGCGAGTTCGGCGGTGTTTGCCATGCTTTTGCCTTCGGGATTGAAGGCAGCGGTGAATGCGGTGTCGGTTACGTATCCGTCGATTTGTACGCCGATGTCTACTTTTACGGTTGAGCCTTCAGGGATTGTTAGAGTGTCGTTTGGGGGTGAGGTGTAGTGTGCTGCAACTTCGTTTATGCTGACGTTGCAGGGGAAGGCTGTTTTTCCGCCTTTTTTTCGTATGAGTTCTTCAGCTTTCTCGCAGACATCGATGACTGGCATGTTTTCTTTGACGTATGTTTTCATTTCTTCTCGTGTTTCTTTTAGGATTTTGCCTGATTGGCGGAATTTTGCGAGTTCTTCTTTGTCGTATGGCAAGGTGCTCTCACTTTAGTGCAGATTGGTTAATGTGTTGGATGCTTAAATGCATAACCACAAAGGCTGCTTTTTGTGGTTCTATTGGAAATGGAATTTAGGTCTTTTTTGTTGTTTTTTAGGCTATTTTAGGCGCTTCTCACATGAAGGCTATGTTGAAAGAGACTAGCTTGCTCTCGAGTAGACCCTCTCCCCTTATTTGAAGCACTGATTTTCAACATGCTAATGAAAGCAGAAAACGCCAATACACACCTACCCCCTCTTAGGATACTGCAAGGAGTTTCTAATATGCTACAAATATGCGCAATTAGCATTTAAGGGCTAGAATGGCATGCTGGCTATTTCTTTGAACGGTAACTTACTGCAACCCAGAAAACATTCCCTATGACGTTTCCCAGAAATATCATCATTAATGTGTTTGGGTAGGTGGATATGTTGCCGCTAATGTTTGATTGCAAATTAATCGTAAGGAGCTGCCAAGAACCATTGAGCCCAAAACTGTTAAGGCGGTTCCATAACTCTTGGTCAGCCATAATAAAGAGGAAAACAAACCAAGCATTCATTACAACTATCCAAAAAAGCCTGTTACTGTCTATTCTTCTAAACGTATCCTTTGTAATTCTTGGCATAAAGACACACAACTACAATTTCATATTAGGGTTTGTAGTTTTTTGGGTCTAATAGGGCAAAGTTGTTTCCGCCCGCATGATAAAGCATCCGCGCCTTCTTGAGATCATAGGTCTCGTTGAAGACGCCCATGTCAGCGTATGCCTCCAAGATTTTGCCGACAAAAATTGTGTGGTCGCCCGTGGTAAGCTTGTCTTCCACTTCACACTCCAAGTGCGCTATGCATTCGCGTATAGCTGGCGCTTTGACTTTTTTGGCTGGCATGGCTGTGAGGTTGGCTTTTTTGAACTTGTCAAAGCTCCTGCCTGTCAAGGAACCGCACGCGTAAACCGCTTGCAGAAGCTCCAGCGTTGGGATGTTGACGACAAATTCGCCTGACTCCTCTATGAGGCTGTGGCTATGTCGTGTGGGCGCTAGGCTGATGGCGATTAACGGCGGGTTGTGTGAGGTCGGCATTGCCCACGCCATGGTTGTTGCGTTGGGTTTGCCTGCTTTGCCGACGCATGAGACCATGACGGTGTGCATGGGGTGAAGCAGCCTTGTGGCTGAGGAGAGGTTTACTTGGGTTTTTGCGGACACATAAATCACCTAGTTATTGTTTTAAGGGGTTGGGGTTATTTCTCTTTTTCTTTTTCGGATTTGGGAAGGCTTATATTTTACCCAATTGATTGGGTAATAATGGTAGTGACTGAATTGACTGAAACTACATATTACAAAGACAAAGTATACCTTCCCCGTGAAGTTAAAGAAAAGTTAGGGCTGATTGACGGCGACGTACTCAATATCGAAGTGGTTGAGAAGGGCGTAGCAAAGATAAGCGTAGCTCGTCAATGCCGCACAGCTAAGAAAGCCCTTGAAAAACTGGATAATCCACCTGACCTAGGAAAAATAAAGGGAAAACTCACTAGGGAAGAAATCTATGAAGATATTACTTGACACAAACATCCTTGTACACGCCTACAACAAATCCTCACCTCATCAAAAACAAGCAAGCAAAATAATAAGGCAAGCAATCAAAGGGGAAATAGAAGCTTACTTGACAGCTCAGGTGCTTTACGAATTTTTTGCAGTAGTCACCGACCCCAAGAGAGTTGAAGCGCCCATGAAGCTAGACGAGGCAGCTGATTTATGCTTAGAGCTTTGTGGATGTCGTGAAATCAGAAAAATAAACCCTTCAATGCTAACCTCTTACGAGGTTTTCAAGCTGGTAAAGGAACTAAAGTTGACTAGAGGAAGAATTTTCGATTGCATACTGGCTGTAACTGCAAAAGAGAACAAAATAGGTGTTGTGTGGACTGAAAACATCGTAGACTTTGAAAAGTACAGCTTCCTTGAAATCCTAAACCCTTTTTCACATGACCGTTAATGCGTTGCGGTTGCTTGTGGGCGGCACACTTCCTCCATCGTAGACAGCATCGAGGGCACCGCAAACAAAATATCCATATCTGACAAGATGCCAACCAGCTTGCCCTGATTAACCACTGGCAAATGCTTAATTCGCGACCGCTTCATCACCTGTGCGGCTTCTTCAACCGTTGCTTCCTCACCAATCGTTACCACTGGAGTCGTCGCCACCATTCCAGCTGTCATGGCGGAAATGGGCAGACCGTGTTCATGTGCCCGAACTAGCGCATCCTTCGTGGTTATTATTCCGATTGGCCGGTCGCTCTGCACAACCACTATAGAGTTAATGTCAAACTTACTTAGGGTCGCCACTACTTCATGCAGGTTAGTGTCTTCACGCACCACTCGCACGTCGCGGGTCATGATGTCTCTTACCAAAACATTGCTTGCCACAATAAATCACCTAAAACTCAAATAGAAAGTGGGTTTTGCAGTTTATCAACTTTTCTGGTTCCAAGCGGCAAGCCCTTACTTTCGCTTTATGTGATACTGTTCGATTACGTCTTTAGCTTTTTCTCGGCGCTCCTGATGATTCTGCAAAAACCTGTTCAGCTTCTCGGCAATATCCATCTTGCATTCCCCGCATAACATTTCGCCCACCTTGCATTTGCGCTCTCGCTCAGCCAGCCGCGCAGCATCCTCTTCGAACAGGAAGAAGTAGTACTGGAATATGCTGCACACTGTCGGGTCAGCGCCTAATTTGCGTTGCTCAGCTGCGGTGCCCCTGCCGCCTGTGTAAGCGTTCCAAATCTTCTTTTTGACAGCGTCAGGCTGGTCCATAGTGAAAATGCTGGTTTCAGGCATAGATGCGCTCATTTTTCCGCCTGCGCCAAGCCCAGGCAAGAAGCGGCAGTGAATCTGGGCGGGTTTGTAGTAGCCGATTTTTGGAGCTATGTCGCGGGTTACGCGCCAGTAAGGGTCTTGGTCGATAGCTGCAGGAATCAGCGCGGGCACGTTTTCGCCTGTGAGTTTTTTGTGTATAAAGCAGGGTGCGGCTTGGATAGCTGGCCAAAACACCCAGCCGATGTTGGTGCTGTCTTGGAAGCCAAAGCTACTGCGTGCGGTGCTGTAGGTTATTCGTTTGGCTACTTGCAGGGTGATGTCGTAGAGCAAATCAATGTCTTCCGTATCGTAGATGATGAAGGTGTCCTCTGGTTTGAAGCCCAACGCAATGAGGTCTAAGGCGTTTTCGTATGCCCAGTGGCTTGTTTCCTTGAGAGTGGCATCATCATCAATTAGGTATTTCTCGTCGTCGGTTAACTGGAAATAGAGTCGAGTGTTGAATTTTTGCTGGATGTGAAGCGTGAATATCCATGGCACAAGATGCCCAATATGCACTGGTCCTGAGGGTCCTCTGCCTGTGTAGAGAACAAACTTTACGCCTTTATCATAGAGGTCCAGCACGGTGTCGAGGTCTCGGTGGCTAAAGAAAATTTGGCGTTCCAGTTGCAGGTGAAGTTTGCCTGTGCGGCTCTCCACGCGGCTTAGAAGTTCTGGGGTTAGGGGTTGGGTGCCGAATTCGCGGATTAAGCGTTCGTAGTCTACTTTGCCTTTGACTTCCCAGGGTGTAACTACCATTTCATTGTTGTTTTCTTGAGCGTTTGGGATTGCCGTTTGTTTTTCACCAGAGTTGTTTTAGTGAGAATGGTTGTGTTTGGGGATATATGTTTTTTCGCGTTTTGGCTTGTTTTGCCTGCGTTGTATTTGTTTTTCTGTAGTAGTGTTGCCAAGAACCCCTTCCCCTGCACAACAACAACCTGTGGTTTGCTTTGGCGATTGTTTTTTTGCCTCACAAGTTGTTTTTGGTTGAGGGCTGGTTGTGCAAGCTGACACAAGCAGTACGGGAATTCATCTAAAAATTGTGAATCATTCTAAGGCTCGTAACTGTTATTAGGTGTTAAATGAGAAAGTAATTGTTTACCTGGAAAAGTGGTTGTAAAAGAGGTTGCCCAAACCGATTCCTGTGACGAGTAAAATGAGAGTAATTGCTTGCTTGCTGATTGCCCTATTCGTATCTTCGACATTCTTTTGAGTTTGCAATGGATCAATATGGTTTGAAGGATACAACCCGCAGGAACCTCAGGAAATGCGGCTAAACATGCAACACATTGAAAAACCCGTTGAAAACACACCCACTTCTCTTCCTATGGTTAACCTTGTTCTGAGTGAAACTGAACCACACATCGTTAACCTAACTGTCATCATCTCCACGGCAGCGCTTCATCACTAGAACGAAAACTTTGAAGCATGGCTTTCCATCAACCTCCAAGAACCCGAAAAACTAGTCGGATTCCTTGATTCACGCGGTTCCGCTGCCGGACAGTTGAATAAACGCCAATATAATGTAACCCTAAGCGGGTTAGGGAATGGCGCTCATTTCATAAAAATTCGAGTTGCAGGAGACTATTACTGGTCAAAGAGCGGTCCCTATGATGGCAAATATGACTGCGAAGGCAGCGTAACTTTTATAATTGACAATCAAACCGAGAGCGAGCGCACACCGGCACCAACTATTTTTGGTTTAGGTTTGGTACAAATCGCCATCTTAGCGCTAATGAGCGCCATCACAGCGGTTGTGCTCATCGTCGCATTTGTTTATCTGCGCAAAAAAAAGAGAAAGTAACTATAGAACACCTGCATGCCATAAGATAATTTAATTCTCAGCGCTCTCACTCAACATAAGGGCATGAATACCTTTTTTCCGTTACGCGCTAAAATGGTTTCACAGAAAAGCTGCAAAAGGCTGCTATGACTAAAAATTGTGGAATTAGGGGGAACCAAAAAACTTGCGCTCGAGCCTTCTCACCCATTCAGGCGACTTGAGCAATGCGTAAACAAGCGAGCCAATCAAGCCAACCCCAAGCGCAATCAACACAGGCAGCAGCACGTACACAATTAACGGTGCCCCTTCAGTCAAAGCAATGAAGGCAATGTAGCTCCAAACAAAAACAATAAGCGCCGAAAACGCGCTGCCAACCAGCAAAAAGAAACGCACCGCAGGCTGAAGACTGCTCTTTTGCGCTAACGCCGCTGTCCGCACGTACTTCTCGTCCGATGCGTTTGTTTCTTGGTTTATGAGGTTTATCTGGTTTAGGGCTTTTTGGCCAAGAGGGGTCAGGGTGTACCTGCGTTCGCTGTCCTTTTCTATTAAGCCTTCAAGCTGCTCAAGATGATAATTAAGTTTGCCTGTTGAAAGCTGTAGCTCAGTTATTAACTCTGAATAGGTTACGCTGCTTGAGCTGATGATTTTGAGTATAGTTCGCCTCATTGGATGTGCCAAGGCTTGGAAGATTGCTTTTTCCACTTGGCTGTTTAGATCCTGCAACTTCTTTCACCTTAATGATAATTCTGGGATTGTGAATAAATCGCTTTTTGAAAACAAAAACTTGACAAAACAGCAGCTTGAAAAAAGAAATGCGCCAATGCCATCTTGACTCTAAAGCGTGCTTACCGTTATTGGGGTTTATAGATTACCAAAAAATTATCCTCTTGCTGCACCGCTAAGCAGTTGTCATCTGCAATCCTTGTTATACATGAATGCATAAATTCATTATCGTTTGTTTCAATATGAATTTGGCAGCCCTTGGACAAAACGTTGTTTGCATTTGGCGTCATTAGCTTTATTGATTTTCCTTCAATACTGCCGCATTTATCAAAGATTTCCTTAATAACGCTGACCGCTTTTTCTCTATCCATAACATGAATAAGACTTTGAGCCGACTTTAAAGAATTAGCTTTCTCGACATCCTGAGCCATGACTACTTAAGCAAATGCCCCCATAGATCTCCAAAAACTTAACATCTGTCCAACAAGTCCACAGTATTAAGCTATTCGCCCACCGAATTCCTGAAATTTATCTTTTCAGTTAAATTTTCAGGGCTTATTACCTTTAGGGCTTCCATGGATATAACACGTTTGTGGTTGCTTAGGTGAGACAACAAGTATTCATATAATACCAACGCTAATCTAGACAAGTGCTTGGGCGCCTGCATGGTTAACTGTACTAATTGTGGAGAAAAACTAGTTAAGCCAATTAAAAAGCTAGAGAATTCCCTTTTTTGCATTGAAGTTTACAAGTGCAGAAGATGCGGATGTACCTGCAA
Source organism: Candidatus Bathyarchaeota archaeon (assembly GCA_003589585.1). Classification (GTDB taxonomy): domain Archaea; phylum Thermoproteota; class Bathyarchaeia; order Bathyarchaeales; family Bathycorpusculaceae; genus Bathycorpusculum. The sequence goes on along the minus strand of QYYE01000076.1, from coordinate 181 downwards.
ACAGGCATACTACCAAAACAGCATCCCCTTAATCTGCTGAAAACTCAAGCTAAAATGGACTTTGAACGATAGCGCTTTAACTCTTAAAAAAAGGGAAAGCATGATTGACACATTGTAGATTACGCTATGTTCCCGGGCTATTTTTGCGCTTTCTTTATGTGATAAGCAATTCCAAGTGCTA
>QYYE01000075.1 GCA_003589585.1 Candidatus Bathyarchaeota archaeon | reverse complement strand
ATGCTTCATCGCCGATTCCAAGACTTCCTGCCTCATTGCCTTCAAGGTCTTTCACCTGAAATTCCTCAAAGGTCTGAGGGATGCTTATAAAAATCGATTCAATAGTAACACCGCTAATGTCTCCAGCGTTCATGAAATAAATGAATAGCTTGTCAAGATTGGCATCGTAATAGACATACTCGAAAGCTATTACTTCCTTGAGTTTGGCGATGTCAGCGTTAACCGTTTGTCCATAATCTGCAACATAATTGTTTGAGCTTGACTGAGCGTATAAAAGAGCTGCAAACCCTACCGCGATGACGGCGGCTATGAGAATCATGTTTGAGACAACCAAGCTTACACCCTGCCTATTCCTAATCAAACTGTGAGCTGGGGCAAAGTGGTTGATGGCTGACTTCACTTTTTGGGCTACTTTGGGGTTGCAACTCATCTTTCTTTGCTCCTATCCAAGTTTTACAAATTGAGGAATCAGTTTAGCGGCGACTATTGAGATGAGCACAAGGATGGCTGAATGCTTAAACCCAGCGCCAACTGACTCTTCACTTATTTTTCCAGCAACCATCCCAATGAGGTAACTGTTGAATATCACCGCAGAAATGAATACTGTTTCCATCATGCTATTGTCTTGAGGTACTGTCGATTCAGCGCCAGGCACAACTATTCCAGTAGTTAAACTCATCATCATAATAGTGGTTGCAACAAGCAGAATCGAAGCCAAATAAGGCATCATCACATACGGTCGAACGCTCATTTTCTTCTCTTTCTCCACTTCCTGAGTCAAATTGTTGAAACGGGCTAAGGATTCAATCATGGCAATGGTGCCGCCGCCAACATCGATGGTTTCGACAAGCAGAAACATAACTATCTGAACCATCCAACTGCGCGTGCGGCGAAGAAAATCCATCATCACCCTCTTAACTGGGATACCCCAAGAAATTTCTGAGCTGATTTTTCGCAGTTCCTTGGTGAAGGTGCCGTAGTCGCGTTTTGAGAGGCTTTCGATGCATTTTTCGGGGGACAGCCCTGTTTTGCGTACTTCGGTTAGGTCTCGCAGAAAGCTTGTAACGCCTTGCTCCATGCTTGTCCTGATTTTTGTTAACCGTATATGCACTACAGCGGCTGGTGCAGCGGATATAAACAGTGCTATGGCTATGGCTACTGGCAAGTCAACGCCTAAAGCTTGCAGTTGAGTAAATACTGGCAACCGCATGGCACCCATGAAGTTAGTAAGTAGCAAAAACACGACGATAGCTAAAACACTGGAGATGCCGAAAACCTTGTACGGGCGCGTCTCCACCAGAGGGGTTTTAGGCTGCATACTATGCGCCAAGTAGATAAAGAGCCCTGATAGCATGGGCGTGAAAATGTAAGTGTACAAGAGTATGCCTGAATACTGGGACATGTCTGTGCTGGCGTTCGCTCCACTTTGAATGCCATTTACAGCAAAAAGAATGTAGAAACACAAAGACATCATGACCATGACGATGATGAAGGTCTCTAGTAGCATTCCGAGGCGTTCTGCAGCAGCTTTAACCCGCAAGGCACGTGTCTTGAATATGTCTTCGGCTTTGCGCTCAAGAAAATGTCCGATGTCACCGCCGATGATAACGGTTGAGGCGTAACCGCCCAAGAAGTCCTTGAGTATGTCCAGCGGAGTCTTCTTAGCCGCCGCCTCAAGAGCTGATAAGGGATCAACACCGAAAACCTCAACGTCTTTTATGATGTCTCTTGCTTCCTTACGCATTGCAGGCATCAGGTCAACTTCGGTTAGGCGTTTGAAGCTGGTGTAGGGCGCTATTCCTCCAGACGCCATGACGCTGATGTATGCGGCTGCAAAAGGCATTTCCCGCTCCAAATTTGAGGCTCTATCACTCGCCGTGGACAGGGGGGCAACCAGAAAGCCGCCTATTACAAAGAGAGGAAGAGGCACCAAGATAAGAAGGAGCAAAACACCATAAAGCAACGCAACAGTCGCCGCTAAAACAGACACCGGAACAGTCAGCAAAGCGACGAAGAACATTAGCGAAATGTAGGTTTCAGGGTAAATCTTCACGTTACCCTTTTCCAGAGAAGCCTTGGTTTGCGGGAAGACTTTTTTTAGAAAGTACGGGGCTAAACGACCGAAGAGGCGAAAAGACCAGGCTTCAAATTTATCGAGAAGCGGCAACTGGCTTTACCTCCTCGCTTGTGAGGATTTTATTGTAGAACTCTTTTGGTCTTGCGTAGTATTCGGCGATTATAGTGGCTACTTCTTTGTAGCTTCGGATTTTTTGCTCGCGCATCCAACGCAAAACGTCACTTCGCCGCTTAAGTTCTTCAATAAGTTCCTGACGGGTCTTCCCCAAGCGTTCTGAAATGTTGGTAAGTAAAAAGCTGCAGTCCAAATCAATGGTTTGCTCGTCTTTGATGGGGTCCCACTTAAAGGGGTTCACAAACTTCTCGTGGTCAATAATTTCGTTGACAGAGAGGACTCGGCGGTATGCTTTCTTTTCACCGTTCTTTATCAAGTGGACCCGCTGCACTGACATAACGATATTCATTAGCGGGATGTATGCTGGAGAAATATCCATGGGTTTTTGGGTGAGCCGTTTGACCGCTGATTGCACGTTTTCCGCGTGCATAGTGCACATGCCGCCGTGCCCTGTTGCTAGTGCCTGAAACAGAACGTATGCTTCTTGACCTCTCACTTCGCCTACAATCATCAGGTCAGGACGGTGCCTCATGCAGGTCTTAACCAAGTCAAAGAGGGCAACTTCGCCTATGCTGTTGCCGCCTAACCCGTAGCTTTGCCTTGCAATGAGTGAAACCCAGTTCTCATGCGACAAATTCAACTCGGCGGTTTCCTCAATAGTCATGATTTTGCTACCAGGCTTAACCAAGCACCCTAAAGCGTTCAGAGCCGTGGTTTTGCCAGCAGCAGTTCCGCCGAGAACCATGACTGAGGCGCGGTTTTCTAGGCATATCCAAAGGTAAGCAGCCATTTCCTCGGAGAAGGTGCCGATGTTGATGAGGTCAATAATTGAGTAGGGGTCTTCACGGAACTTTCGAATAGTGAAGGCTGTGCCAAACGGAGTAATTTCCCGCCTGTAAGCCACGGCGAGGCGGTGTTTACCTGGAAGAGAAGCATCAACAATTGGGAAGGCAGAGCTGACATGTTTGCCAGCCATGTGAACCAATTTCACGACGAGATTGTCAAGATCTTCATCGCTTTCAAACTGCAAATTGGTCTCGATGCTCTCGTAGATGCGGTGCCAAATGTAGACAGGCTTGTTTACTCCATCGCAGGAAATGTCTTCGATGTTGGGGTCACGCATTAATGGATCAATCTTGCCAAACCCAACAAGGTCCCGCTCTGCATGGTAGAGAATTTTATACCATGAAACATCCGGAAGCCAGCCGAGGCTTATTCGGTACTTGTCCACTATCTTTTTGGCTTCTTGAGCAAAGAACTTTCTCGGGTCGGTGATTTCCTCTTTTGGCGACTCGATTTCTGCAAGTAGCATTTCGAGGATGCGGTTGTATATTCCTCGTTCCAGCTGGTCGAGTTGGAGCTCGTCTAAGATGTACTTGTGCTCACCCGTTTTCGGTTCCTGAACGATAACTACTTGAGAAAAAGGCTCGTAGAGAGGGTATTTCTCGACGACTTTGACGTCTTTTGGCAAAGTTTTAGTCGCGGGAAAAACGGGGAAGTCTACTTTTTTCTTTTTGAAGCTTAAATTAATTTTCGGTAACTTGAATTTCGACGGTTCCTTTTGCTTGTTTTTTTTTACTTTGGGTTGTTTGGCTACTTTTACTTTAGATTCTTTGGTTCTTTTGAAGCCTTGTTTAATTGTGCTCCCAGCCAGACGTAACCTCTCGATTGATTCCTTGAATTTTTGTTTAAAGCCTGGCTTGGGCATAATTGATCTGTGTTAGCCTTTTGTCGCGTTCAATTATTAAATATTATGTCTCACTACATAAACAAGGGCAACTGTTAGAATGTTCTACACTACTGCGCTGAATATTTGGGCGAGCGTTAGCTCAAAAGCTGCTCTGTTTAGCCCTCTTCACCCAAAGCTGTGAGCGCGGTTTTCTGGTGTGTAAACAAAAGCAAGTCATACATGGATTCACAACCACAAGAAAAGCCCTTCAACATAGAGCCATGTACGGCGTGTGGAGAAAATGGATTATCCTACACCGAAACAAGCGCAGAAAAACATTGCAGCCGCAAAAAGCAACCGCTCTCCTTTGCAGTCTTGTGGCAACCGTAAAACCGCCATACCCACATAAAGAACAAAATTACTGTTTATTCTAGTATTATTCTTGCGTCAACTGTTTTTGCACCCCTCTCATAGGCCATTATCGGGTTGAGGTCTAGCTCTTTTATTTCTGGGCGCTCCATGACCAGCCTTGAGGTGTTCAGCAGAATTTCCACCAAGGCTTCCGTATCCGCGGGCGGCGTGTTGCGGTAGCCCCTAAGTAGCGGGTAAGCCTTAACCTTCGTGACCATTTCCTGCGCATCTTCCCTTGTTAGCGGCGCCACTTTGAAGGTAACGTCTTTTAGGAGTTCAACAAATATGCCGCCTAAACCAAACATCAGCGTCTGCCCAAACTGCGGGTCCTTGACTGCGCCAACGATGACCTCGGTGGATTTGGGCGCCATCTCCTGCACCATGACCCCAGCGATTTTTGCGTTGGCATTGTACTTTTTTGCGTTTTCCAAGATTTTCCGGTAGGCTTCCCTGACCTCTTGGGCGTTTTTGAGGTTAACGATGACTCCTCCCGCCTCGGACTTGTGGATGATGTCGGGGGAGACTATTTTTAAAACGATGGGATAGCCAAGCTCTTGGGCGTACTCTTGGGCTTCTTGCTCATTTTTTGCCAGCTTAAAGCGAGTGACGGGTATGCCATACTCGGCGCATATGGCTTTGGCTTCAGTTTCCAAGAGCGCCGCTCTACCCTCTTTTCTTGCTTGGTTAATGATTTTTAAGGTTTGCTTCATCCTTTGCACTTCCATAAGCGCGTTTGAGTATGACAACGCCTTTTGGTTTAAAATCATTTTGTTGCAAGCGACTGATTTATTGCTTACTTAGCCTGCTGGTTATGATACGCTTCAAACCTAAACAGTAATTGTTTTTCAGGTTTGGGACTGATTTTTTGATTCAAAAACTGGAAGACGGGCTCACCGTGCGCCGACGACTATCACTGGAACTGTGTGCGCGTGCGGATATGGAAGCTACAGAACCTTAAGGAGAAAATGACAAGAAACTGCCTCTCCTTTTTTCTTAGCAAGCTGACTTTCCCAGTGTATTCGCCTATCCTATTAGGGGGCAAGCTCGGGGCGTATTTTGAATTTACCCTCGGGGGTAACTGCTTCCTAGAGCCGTCATTCCGTTCAAAAGAAAAGCATCAACAGGTACTCTTAGACATCCTTATATCCTATACCCGTTATTTTCTCCTAATAACCAAACCACAAAGGCGTCAAGCATGGTCTGCTCAATAGACATAAGCGAAAAACCACAACTCAACAACCCCATACTAATCGAAGGCTTACCAGGCATAGGATTTGTAGCCAACATTGCAGCCCTGCATTTAATTAAAGAGTTGAAAGCTAAACGGTTCGCCCAAATCTTCTCCTCGTCCTTTCAGGATTTCGCAGTCACAACCCCCAGCGGAGGAGCCATCGCACCCACCAACGAGCTGTACTATGCTAAAATGGAAAACTCGGCGAATGACTTGATTATTTGGTTTGGAAACACGCAGGCACTAACCACTTTTGGGCAATACGAGTTATGCGGCAAAATCCTTGACATAGCCCAAGAACTCGGCTGCCAATTCGTAATTTCCATCGGCGGCTTCAAAAAAGACGAAGCGCAACCTGTCCCAGCAATCTACAGCACCGCCACAGACCAAGAAACCATGAATCAAGCACTAGATTTGGGCACAAAAATCATGGTTGGCCACGTTTTCGGCATTGCAGGGTTGTCGGTTGGGCTGGCAAGAATTAGAAACATGAAAGGCTTCTCCCTTCTGGTGGACACTCCGGGAATGAATCCTGACGTGAATGCGGCACGATACGCGCTAACAACGCTGGGTAAATTCTTGAAGGCTAGTTTTGATCTGTCAAGGCTTGAAGAAAGCGGCGACGAGATTAAGCAGACGCTGGAGTCTTTTGGGATTATCCGAAGCATTACAGAAGAAAAGAAGAAAGAGGAGCAGCAGCTTCGCTGGTTTATTTAGCTTTTGACTTCGCTCATGAACTGTTCGTACACTCTTTGCACGCGGTCAGCGGCTGGACCTGAACCTTCCACAACGCCTTTCTCGGTTAGTTTAACCTTGTCCATGACCCAGATGAAACCTTTGTCCTCGTAGAGTTTCACCATGGTCGGGAACACCTTTTCGAGTCTTCCTGCCAAAGCTTTAAGGTCGAAGGGCTTCTCTGCGCTTGCTATTTGAGCAACCACGTTGCCGTTGAGGAATATGCGGTGGAACAGTTTTCCAGTTTCGTCTTTTGCGTCAGCTATGCAAAGACTCATGTTGTCTGGGTTAATGCCTATGAGTGTCCCTGTGAATGTTTTTCCGGTAGTTGTGACGACAGACACGTTTTTGTCTGCTAATGCTGCAATTTCAGTGAAGTACTTCCTTTGCGCTACGGACAATTTTCATTTCTCCATTACGTGTAACAAGAAATTGCACAACAAGTATTTATCTTTGATTTAGCCCAAAACCCAAAAACAAACGAATGCCAACTTTTAGTGTTGCCATGAGTCAAATTAAAGCAAGCAATAAAATCCTAAGCCTATTGCTTGGGGAAAAAAGCAAATTTTTTGAATTGTTTTTTATTATTAGAAGAAAAAATTGCCGCCCTTGTTCATCTTTTTCTCGGGTTTTTGTTGATTGCTGTTTTTTGGGTTTTGCGTTTGCTGCAGGTTGCTTGCTGGTTGAGGCATAATCCACAAGCAGATTGCCCACATTTTGAGTCTAACCTAAAAGAGCCTCTAGTGGCTCTGAAAAACGCCAATACCACCTTCCCTCGCAGGTTTTCTGCTTACCTTGACTACTATGTCAAATATGATGGCGTTTTGCCTGTGCTTAGGTTTTTCAGAATAGCCCCTGCTCGAGGATGTGTCTGCCTCTCGGAAACGTAAACATCTCCGTATTTATGGTATTACTCAGCTTTCTTGAGAGATCCTGCCTCTCTTACTTAAAGCAACGTTGCTAATTACTGCTAAACGCTAGTACTGACTATCCCCATTTTGGAAGTATCAAACTGCCCTCATCCAGTATCTTATCGTCTAATAAAAGTTGTACAACTGCGGTATTACCAGAGACTTGATTAAGTCTATCTAACCCTGCTAAAACGTAAACTTGCACCATTAACGTTTCGCCTGGTTGAATCGTTCCTATTGGTTCATACGTACCCCAGTTATACAAATCTGCTGATACATTTGTTATAGTTAAGTTCAAGGTCAAGCCTTTCAAAGCTTTGCTATCGTTATTATAAATATTAACTTGGAACCAAAAAGCCATTGTCATACCGACTGGATTAATCCAGTGTTCATTCGGCAATATAGCAGCGATTTTGGCTACGGATGAACTAAAGCTTCCATCAATCGGGAGATTATCATTTGTTGGCTTGATAGAAAGAGGGGCAAAAGACCAAATAGCTGCACTCACCAATAAAACCGCTAGAACAAAAAAAGCAAGAGAATAAGTCTTGACTTACTCATGCGCATCACATTCTACTTGGGTTAATTTCTTGATATAAAGTTTTCGACCAGATTCAAATTAATCTTTTAAACGTAACTATTTATTCTACTTAAGACCAATTCTCTAAAATTTTTGTTCTGCTTAGTCAAGAAAGTTTGACTGAAAACCTTAATAGCAAGAATCCTCTGGCTCTAGAATAGGATTAAGGAGTAAGGAGATTTTTGGTGAAAACGGATGAAAGCGAAAATATCTCTTCTTATTTTGATGGCATTACTCGCCGGGTCAACTGTGTGGGTTAGATTTCCTATGGCTAGTGCCGATTATTCTAATTTAGTTGAAATCGTTCCTATGGAACATTGTTACATCAGAAACGACGGCACTATAGAACCGCCGACTCTACCAATTGAACGTGCAGGTAACTTCTATTTACTAAAGGGCAACATCATGAACTACACAATCGAAATTCAGAAGAGCAACATCATCTTTGACGGAAACGGATTTACTCTATCGCTTCCCCCCAGCGTTGGATTCTATGGACCGGGCATCTGGGCACAACCACTAGTTCAAATAAAAGACACCCATAACATTATTATCCAGAACACCCAATTCAAAAATTATCTCCATGGCGTTAGCATTGTTAATTCGTCAGGAATAACCATTCTGGCGAACAACTTCACAAAAGGCAGTACGGGTGTTTCAGTGATATCCAGCTCTAACTGCGATATTTTGGGTAACAACTTGGCGGATAATTCAGTTTGCGGATTAGGCTCAATTGAGTCAACATTTCTAGAAGTAGCCTATAACAATATATCGAGAAACCAAAACAATGGTTGCTCTCTTTATAGTGTAACTTACTCGAATATTACCAGAAATAACATACAAGATAATTCTTGGGGAAGTGGTCCTAGTCAAGGAATATATGCTACGATGGTTTCAAACAATCGCTTCTTCGAGAACAATTTCGTAAATAATCCTACTGCAATTGCTATTTTAGGCGATCATGGCAGCTATAACAATTCAATATACCGGAATTATTTTCATGACAATTCCATAGACATTCTCAATACAGGAGGCGATGCCGTAAGCGGCAGAAACGAATCACCGCTCCAAAGCCCATTATCCATAGAGTTCGAACCCGAATTATACCTACAATCTTCACAAAGCGCAACAAGTTCTAATCCGAGCAGTGGTAATGTTGGCAATCCAGAAATAATTGTAATAGCAACCGCCACTTTAGCCATTACTTTTTCAGTACTTGTTTTCTGCCTTTGGTATTATAGACGACGGCATGCTAAAAATCAACCTTTCTAGCCATACATTAGGGGCAGTCATAATTAATGAAAATTATAATGCCATTGAAACGTATGTAATGTTTCTTGAATAAAAAGATTTGTTGTCTCGTGGAGCTTTATTTGGATCCACCATCAAAGCAAACTCGGCTATTGCGTGATATCTTTTTGTATATCAAAACGTATAGAAAACGCCTGCCCCCCTCCTGA
>QYYE01000074.1 GCA_003589585.1 Candidatus Bathyarchaeota archaeon | reverse complement strand
GGTAGGTGTTGCTTTTCTCTTGCAGGCAAGATAATACTTAATTATCGAGTTGAGCAAAAAATTAGTGTGCTTTTATGCGGTTTTTTGAGTCTACAATGTCAGCTTTAGGTTCACTTAAAAGTGATGTTTCTGGCTGGTTTAGGGGCAAAGGAGAGATAAATCCCGATGTTTTTCTTAATCCTCACAAGTACTCTGTGCGTTTGAGTGTGGGTAAGATTGTTGCTGACTCTAAGGTGTCAAGGCAAGGCATAGAAATCTACAAGCGCAAAATTTTGGAAAACAAGAAAATCAACCCTGTAATTGTTGTTAAGCATCCTAGAAAAGAGTTATATGCAGTTTTGGATGGGCATCACCGTTTTTACGCTCACTTAGAGTTGGGGGAAAAAGAAATTGACTGCGCATTGGCAGGTGACTATTCAAGCGTAATCTTCTATCTAACTGAGCATGGCTATTTCCAACCCAGCCCCGAGTTCACAGACGGCATCAGGCAACCAGCAATCAGGCTTCATCAAAACCTCAAACAATTCCTCACTAACTTCCTCAATAACACGTCTTGATGGTTTTTGTTTGTCGTAGTCGTTGACCAGTCACAACCCCTTATTAAACATATATAAGTTGGAATTTTGGAAGTGAAGAAATGGATAGAAGAAATGCCGCTGAAATCCGAAATGAAGCAAAAGGCGCTTACGGTTTTTTGCCTGATTTTGTTAAGGAATGGACTTTTGAGGACCCAGCCGCAGACATACTTTGGGAGCTTACCGAGCACTATGATAGTAAAGAGACGCATATACCGCTGAAGTATAAGCACCTGTTGTGTTATGCTGTGGCAGCCGCAATTCACTGTCCTTACTGTACGCCTTTCCACAAGTTGATGGCAGAAATGAACGGAGCCACCGAAATAGAGTTTCAAGAAGCAGCATTGCACGCTCTGAAAGTTACTGGGTTTAGCGCTTTTATGCATGGCAGGCAGTACCCTGTGGACAAATTCAGCAATGAGCTTCGGCAAATCAAAATGAATATGGCGGGTAGGATGCCGCAGATGGTTGCACCCTAAGAAGCTAACATTCTAAATCAGTATTGAATTTTGGTGACAATGGTTTTTTAACGTAAGGTATTAAGCGGTGTCGAAGATTAACGGTGAAACCTAAAAAATCTTAAATCCGCCGTTATGCTCGTTGATACGTTGGCGTTTGGGCATGTCAAACGTTTTTGAAGAATTAAGACGCCAGCAGGAAAGGCAAAGACAGTTCGACGAACAAATAAGGCTAAACAGGGAAGTTCAAAGGCAACTTGACGAACAATTTAGGCGCAGTAGAGATTTACAGAGGCTAAGTGAAAAGCAGGCTAGGCAAGAGTTAGGACGACCTAAGCTTCAACGTTAAATTAAGGAGCAAAACCCGAAGAAGTGGCTTCAGAATAATAAAACAAAAAGATAGGTGAGATTTTATTCTAAGGTTGTTATTTTCGGCCAGCCTTCTTGGCGCAAGCTTGACTGCAATACTTCATCTTGGCATCAAATGTTGTGAAAGGTTTCTTGCAAACTCCACATTTCTTTTCCAAATATAGCTCACCGCTGATATATAGTCGGGTGTAAAATGCTAAAAGCTTTTCCTTAAAAACTCTTTGTTTTCACTAGAGAGTCAGTGGAAGGAGTTAGTGTTGTTTGGTATGTTCTTTTTGTTGGGCTATTTTGACTGCGAAAATTAATATTATGTAAAAGATGGATAGTGTGGCTATGGTCCAGCTGGGCACTAGGTAGCCGTATGCAACCCACATGAAGTAATCCATCACCGCGTTGAAGAGCTGAACTACGGTGAAGATTTTAAAAATTTTCCATAGGGTTGCAAAGGAGACTCTTGGCAAAAACAAGCTACCTCAAAAGCCGATTTGCCCATTGTGGCGGGCGCACTAGAAAAGGTCTTTTTCTTGTTAATATTGGTGTGTTATTGCAGTCTACCAACCACAAGCTTGAATTGCACACGAAGAAGCATTGGTTTTTTTGGTCGAGGATTTATCATTTTAGCGATTGTAGAGAACAAATTGTTGTACTTTATAGAACAAAAAGCAGGCTTGTCTATTTGGCTAAATTGCTTAGAAAATGAAAAAATCCATGGTTTCCTAAATCAAAAAATTGCCATGTTCAAAAAACAACCTTTTTTGCCTAAAAAACGGCAAATCGGTGGATAAAGAAGTTCTGTTTGTCTGCCTAACCATAATATAACGCTTGCTTGCTATATTAATTCAACGAGATTTTTAGTTGCTAAACAATTAAAAGTCGAGGATTTTAACGATTAAAAAAGGGAGAAGGCGTTTTATGGAGGTGAAACTCAAATGAAACTAAGAAAAACTTTTAATGGAAACGTTAAAGCAGTCAGCCCAGTCATCGCAACCATAATCATCGTCGCCATCGCCATCACCATGTCCATCGCAGTCGCATACTGGCTACTAGGACTAGGAAGCTCATTCACAAAATACGAAAAAGTGGAATTTGTAAGCGCATATGCAGATTATGACGCAGCGGATGAGGAGTTTACGGTGACACTAAATCTAAAGAATACTGGTTCGGCTGCTGCAACAATAGATCCAGCAACAGTTTTCTATAACGGTAAACCTGCGGTCGCATATGGAGATGACGCACCAACCGGTTTCACGGCTGTAACAATGAACCCAGGAAAAACTTCTAATCAGGTTGTCAGTTTACCCGCTGGTACAACATGGTCTTCAGGAATGACAGTTGAAATAATGCTTCAGACATCCGCAGGCAAACAGTATCCAAAAGTAGTTGTTCTACCATAAACCAAACTTTTTTCCAACCCATCAACCTATTTTCCTTTTTTCTTAAGTTCTAACAACCAAGTAATTAGAGGAATAATTTTTGAGTAACCAAGAAAAAAACAAGGATTCTACCAACCAAAAACCTAACAAAGAAAAAGCCAAATTCAGGCTAAAACTTCCAAAAATAAACTTAAAACTAACCATGCCCAAAGCAGATAACAAAAAAACTCCAAATTCACAGAAAATAAACCAGGCCCCAACTCCCAAACCAATTCCCAAAAAACCAATCAAGAAACCGCAAAAAACAGGCAAGTCCTCTTTTCTGCAGTCTTTACGGGGCATGTTTGCCAAAAAAATGCTGCCTGAACCAGTGGTGGTAACTTTCAAAGAGCCTCCTAAGAACGGGCAAACAATAGAAACCTACCAGATTCAACCACCCTACTCACAGGTCACAGTCATGTCTCTGCCTGAACTAGGCGGAGGCAAAGCTTACTTCATAAACGAAGCTAAACTCCCACAAGAAGACAACGCATTACTCAGAAAACTCTCAGATATTATCAGCTTGGAAATCGAGCCTCCCAAAAACAACGCGAACCCCATAGCTCACTTAGCCAACGAAGCAGAAAGAATAGCTAAGAAGTACGGCTTGTTAAAGAAGGGCAAAATTGACGTTGAAACCTGGGATAGAATCCTCTACTACCTCCACCGGGACTTCCTTGGTTTTGGGCACATACACGTCATTATGAACGACCCTATGATAGAAGATATCTCCGTTAACGGCGTCGGCATGCCAGTGTACGTTTGGCACCGAAAATACGAAAGCATGCCTACAAACCTCACCTTCCTAGACGAAACCGCCCTCGACAACCTCATCATAAAACTAACCCACCAAAGCAGCAAACACATCAGCACCGCCTTCCCAATCCTTGACGCCATGCTCCCCGGCAAAGACCGCCTCGCCGCAACCTACAAACGTGAGGTCTCACCAAAAGGTGGATCCTTCACCATTCGACGCTTCAAAGAAGAACCCTTCTCCATCATCGACCTTATCGAACTGGGAACCATAAACGAGCAAATCGCAGCTTACCTGTGGCTTCTCATAGAAAACCGAGCAACCATAGCCGTCATCGGAGGCACAGGCGCAGGCAAAACCAGCACCCTCAACGCGCTCGCAAGCCTAGTCAAACCGCAAATGAAACTAGTCACCGTTGAAGAAATCCCCGAAATCAACGTTCCACATGAAAACTGGGTGCAACTCGTCAGCCGAGACAGCTACGGCCTTGGCCAAGTTAAAACAGGCGAAGTAACACTATTCAACCTGGTAAAAACCAGCCTAAGATACCGACCAGACTACATTGTTGTCGGCGAAATCCGAGGTGAAGAAGCGTTTGTTCTTTTCCAAGCGCTCGCCACTGGACACGGCGGCTTAACCACCCTGCATGCGGACAGCTTAGACTATGCTATCAAACGCTTAACCAGCCCACCCATGAACGTCTCGCAAATCTACGTTCCACTCATCAACCTCGCCTGCATGGTTGAACGCGTGCAACTACCAAACACCAAAGGGGTGTCGTTTGGGCGCCGACTAACCAACTTGTCCGAAGTGGTGGACTACGAAGAATACCAGCAAATAGCCACATGGAACCCGCTCACAGACACCTTCCAAACCAACCTGGAAAACAGCCAACAACTAAGAAAAATCGCACTCAAAAACGGTCAAACCCTAAAAGAAACCCTAAACGAAATCGAAAACCGCGTCGCCATCCTCAAAGACCTCAGAGAACAAGGCATCAGAAAAACCGTTGACTTAGCTAAATTCATCACCAACTACTACTTGCAATCGCAGTTGCAGAAAATCCAGGAACCTAAAAAGAAAAAAGAGCTGACTTAAAAATGGCAAACAAGCAGGGCTCACTAACAGGATTCGCCTACCAACGCTTCAGCTGGATAGGCAACCTATTTAGCAAACTCTACACCAGCAAACGCCTCAAGCTAGACCAAACCCTTGAGGTAGCAGGACTAAAAATCTACCCTGACGCATACTTTGCCCTCATAGGCCTGTGCTTCCTCTTAATCTTCATAGCGTTCATCCCCATCGCGGTGCTGTCTGGCGTTTACCTGTTAATGCTTGCCCCGCTCGCCGTAATCCCCATAGGCATCATGATACCGCAGATAATGGCTAGAGACCGCGCTGCAAAACTCGACGTCGAAATTCCCTTTGCAGGAACATACATAAGCGTCATGGCAACCGGCGGCTTATCGCCCTACAACAGCCTCAAACGCCTATCACACTCCGAGCTACTACCTAACCTTGCCAAAGCAGTCAAAGACATCGAAGTGGACATTGAAATCAAAGGACATGACCCTGTCACCTCCATGGAGAAATCCGCGCAGAACCTGCCCTCCAACGACTACAAGGACCTCATGCTGGGCTACACTTCTACGCTTCGGACAGGCGGCGATGTCATCCACTACCTGCTTGTGCGCACAGAAACCATGTTCAATGATATGGCGGCTAAAGTCAAAGCATTCGGAGACCGTGCAGCCGTCCTCATGGAATCCTACATTGCCCTAAGCATCTTGGTCACGCTGAGCTTAACCATTATCTATATGATATCCATCGCCTTCTCCTCGTACTGGCAGGGCGGCTTCACACCCGAAACCTTCCTGCTCTACGCATACTTCCTAGTTCCAGCAACATCCATCGCCTTTATCTACCTGGCGGACTCCAACCAAATCCACGAGCCCATAAACGAGTGGGCACCCTACAAAGTGTTCTTCGCCACCTTCCCCATCATGATATTTCTGTTCCTCACAATGTTTGTGCCGTTTGCAGCGCCAGCACTCAACCTGCCGTTTTCCCAGCCGTTTGCCGACTTCATCGTTTGGTTGCGAACCTCTCTTGGGCTTGAACGCGGGTATGAAGCAGCCATAGGCATGTCAGTAGCCCTTTTAGCAGGCACCATACCAGCCGCCATTGCACACTACCACTACACAAAGAAAGGCAAAGGCATCGAAAAAGACATCGCAAACTTCCTACGCGACCTAACCGAAGCACGCAAAACAGGCGCCTCCCCTGAGAAATGTCTCGAAAACCTGGCAGGAAGAAACTACGGCGCTTTCACTCAGCATTTGACGGTGGCTTCACGGCAAATCCGCTGGGGCTTGCCCTTTAAAGTCATCTATGACACTTTCCGCTCAAAAATCAAGTCATGGATGGCCCTAATCAATGTCTACATTCTGGTAGACGCCATAGAAGTGGGCGGCGGCACCCCTGAAACCCTGGAAACCCTCACGAGCTTTAGCGAAAATCTTGCATCACTTGAGAAAGAAAGAAAAGCCATGCTGCGCCCCCTCGTCATCATGCCTTACATAGGCGCGGCTATACTGCTTTTCTCCACCATAATTTTCCTGGGCTTCATGCGAACCATCCTCTACTCGTTCGGCAGCCGAAGCATGCCCTTCGTTGACTTTGCCACGCTGATTCTGCCCCCGCTGATTCTGCAATCGTTCCTAACCGGTTTAGTCACAGGAAAAATCAGCACAGGTGTTGCTTCAGCCGGGTTCAAACATGCCGCCATCCTCGTAGCCATAGCCATCGCCTTAATGGTGGTCACTGGGTTCTTCACTTCCTCACCCATAGCTTTTGGATAAAAAAGGAGCATAGACAAATGAAAAAATTAAGCATTCAACCCCTAAAACAAAGCGCAAGAGCAGTTTCTTCAGTGATAACAACCATACTTCTCACAAGCACCCTGCTCATTATACTATTAATAGCCTCGTTTGTGTCTACAAACATTTTAGCAGCACAGATGGAAAGCACAGAGTTTGAACAAGCCAAAACAAACATGGGACTCTTAGACAACATCATTCAAGATGTTTCTTTGCGGCAAGGCGCTGGCGGGTACGTACAGTTTAACCAGCGAACGGGTGGAATCGGGCTTGCCACTGACGAGGCGGGCACGATTACCTTGTCAATACAGGGCAATCAGCCGCTGAATCCAGAAACTCTCCTCCTGAGACCCAGCGCGGACGGGTCTAGCTCCGACTGGAACCTGTATGGTGCTGCTCCAAATAAGTGGTCGGCAACCAATGATGGAAGCGATGCTACTGGCGTGCAGGTTGTTGGTTCAATGTCAAGTGTTCAAACCGTTAAAGTACAAGAGCCAACCCAATCAGGTACGATAAACTCTATAACCGCTTTGGTAAAAGCCAAAACTAATGCAACCGGTGGTCATGAAATCCTATACGTTAACAGTTTTGACGGGTCACAAACTGATTGGATCGAAGCTGGCGCGTCACCTTACCTAAACGACCAGGACTCCAACTATATCTATGTCCAAAGCAGCAATAAGCCTGTTGAAGGAAACTTTGGCTATGCAGACCACAATCAGGGTTCAGGGCAGATTCTCTCTGCAAGGGTCTACTTTGAAACTAAAGCCAACGGCAATGACAAGTTTAGTGTAAGCTTGTACGATGACGCTTGGCAATCAATCGGCATTATTGATCCATGTAGCGGTTATAACTGGAAATACATTGACGTAACCTCTTACCTGAATTCTTGGAGCAAAGTCGACAACTGTCAAGTCAAAATCACATATGAATCAGGTTCCAATAAAAGGGAAGTTTACGTCAGACGATCTTATCTGGATATAGAGTACGCTGGCAACCCTGAAACCGCAAAAGTTCAACTGCAAACCAACGGCTCAAACTTTGAGGGCAACCAAGACTTCATTATCAGCCGAACAGGCTTTATTCAGTACAGTGAGGTTTTTGCAGTAAACCCGGTTACTGGCAAGGCTTGGACTTGGAGTGATTTAAACAGTCTAGAAGTAGGATGCAGAGCAACAGCGCTAGAAACGGACGAGAAAATTCAGGTCAGCGAGTTATGGGTTGAAGTTAACTACACACAAATGCCTGAATTAACTCCGATTTATTCAACGACTTCTTTAACAAGCTTTGTCTATCGCGCGGGAACCCAGACATCAGGAACTAGTAAAGTTCTATCTGGAGACAACACCATCAACAACAAAATCGACCAGCCCATGGGATACTTAAGAGTAGAAACAGGCGACGGCTTAAAAATAAAACTTGACTATAACCGGGTCAGAACCGTCTTTATGGGCACAATAGCCGCTCACAATTCAGCCTACGATTTCTATGATATTACAATCTTTCACCTCGTTAAAGGCGACATAAGCTCCGCTTCGGACACCGTTAATGTACGAGTTCAAAATCAAGACATCCGCACTACCTCGTTTACTTATGAAAACGGAGTAACGATTGTTGCTCAAGTCGATAATGGGCCAACAGGGACATGCGTTAACTCTCCTGCAAAAACCGTAGTTATGGTTACCGAAATCACAATTGTTGTCTCAATCGGTTAATGGAGTGACTCTGCTTGCACGTTCCAATCCAACATATCATCGGAACCATCACCCTCATCGGATTAGTCATATCCGCAGGCTTAGCCTACAGCGTAATTACCTCTTATTTTGAAGCAGACGTCTACAAGCAGCAGCTTCAACAAGTCTCAGACATAGTTGCCCTAAACATAGTTGAAATCGCCAACCTTGCAAACTTTACCAGCCTAGAATACACATCCAACAACACAATGGTGAAAGCCATTAACCTGCCGCTTGATATCGGAGACAAGGCATACGCGGTAGAACTAAGAAACAGCAATGAGCAATACAGCGTATTGGCGTATCTTCTTTCGCAAAAAAACAGCCAAGCGACCTCTTTAATGCCTTTTAGTTCTGCTCAATGTACTTTAGAAACCGCATCCCAAAAATTCACTGTGAATAACGGCCAAGCGATTGTCACTTCATCCCCCGTCATTTACGGCGGAAATGACAATACAATTGTTTGGGCATGGAAAGGTTCTGGCAGCCTAACAGTCGGTATCGGGAGAATAAGCTCTACTGAATAATGGAGGAAAAAGAAAAGAATGCACATTTATGAGTATCTCTTCTCTGCAATAATCATCGTAACCATGATAGTGGCATCAACGTTCATGGTGCAAACGCTTGCAACTCCGCATGTAAAGGTCTCAGAAAAGGAGCAACTAAAAGTTGTAGCCGAAACAATACTAAACCAAATACTCTTTGAGTCAGGAACACCCTCGGACTGGGGAAGCAACCCCCAATTCTCTATCCAAAACCTCGATTCATTTGGATTAGCGAAATACAATGAAACAACCCGCGGAGCATACATACTGGACTCTGACAAAATTCTAAAACTTGCACACCAAACGAGCACAGATCCAATGGTTCGTCAAAAGGTAACCGAGTTACTTAACTTAGGGCATGATTATGGCATAGCGCTCAAATTTACAACCCCCCTGATAGCTAACATAACTCATAATCCAACCGCCAACACATACAACCTGTTAGTTACCTCACAACTAGGCGGATTACCTATCTGCAGCGCCAAAATAAACGCCACACT
>QYYE01000073.1 GCA_003589585.1 Candidatus Bathyarchaeota archaeon | reverse complement strand
CGCTATAGGCGTCACAATTGGCACATAGCCCTTCTCCAATAGCAGGTTGAGGAGTTCAGCGTTAACCTGAGTTATCTTTCCTGTGTAGCCGCCGTCAATGACTTTTTTTCTGCCGCGCTCGTCAACAGCGATTAAGCGTGTTTTGCGCTCTGCCTTAAGGATTGAGGCATCTAAGCCTGTTATGCCTACGGCGTTGATGCCTTGGCTTTGTAGCGCCAAAACGATTTGCTTGTTGATTTTGCCAGCCATGACCATGGTGTGGATTTCGATGGTTTCTTTGTCTGTGTATCGACTGCGAAAGCCCTCGGGTGACATGATGAATTTTTGTTCTTTGCCAAGTTTTGAGGCGATTTCGGTAACTTCGACGCCTCCGCCGTGGACAAGGATAACTTTGTGGGTTTTGGCGATTTCCTTTAGGTCACTGACTAGGTCGGTTGAGGCGCCTTCTTTTAGGATGCTTCCACCCATCTTAATTACAAGCAGCATGGCGCATCACATCGGGTGGAACCCAGTGCTCTTGAGGCCTGTGGTTTCATCTATGCCCATGAGTAGGTTTAGGCATTGCACGCCTTGTCCTGAGGCGCCTTTGGTCATGTTGTCGATGGCTGAGAAAATCAAGAGACGGTTTGCGTGCTCGTCGATTTCAAAGCCTATGTCGCAGTAGTTTGTGCCTGTGGTTACTTTGGGGTCGGGCAGCTGGTAAGGTCCTTTCTGATATTTCACCAAGCGAATGAACGGTTCACTTCCGTACATTCCGCGAAGTGCCTTCCAGAGGTCCTTGTTTGCCAGCGGCTGCTTGGGGAAGGTGTGGATTGTAGCGAGGATTCCGCGTACCATGTTTACGGCGTGCGGTGAGAATGAGATTTTGACTTGCTGGTTTGTTAGTGCGTTGAGTTCCTGTTCGACTTCGGCGATGTGGCGGTGACCCACGACTTTGTAGGGGCGCACTCCGCTGAAGCGTTCAGGATGATGTGAAGAGATGGATGGTTTGCTTCCGCCGCCCGATGAACCGACTTTTAGGTCAACTACTATTTTGTCTTGGTCAACCAACCCAGCTTTCACTATGGGCGCTAAGCCCAAGATGGCGGATGTTGCCATGCAGCCGGGACACGCTATTAGCTTAGCGTTTTTGATTTCTTCCCGGTGAAGCTCTGGCAAGCCGTATGCGGCTTCTTTGAGCATTTCTGGGTGAGCGTGCGTCCAGCCGTACCATTTGTCGTAGTCTGCTGGGTTTTTCAGGCGAAAATCAGCGCTCATGTCGATGACTTTTAAGCCTGCCTCGAGCAGTTTGGGTACTAGGTTAACTGAGCCGCCGTGTGGGGTTGCAGTGAATATTAGGTCGCAGTTTTTTTGCAGTTCAGCCATGTCTTGGGGGACAAATTTTAGTTGGGTTAGTCCTCGCAGGTTGGGGTGTACGTTGAAGATGAATTCTCCTACGCTTTGGCGTGAAGTAACCATGGTTACCTCTGCCTGCGGGTGAAGCAGTAGTAGCCGTAGGAGTTCTCCGCCGACGTATCCTGAACCGCCAATTATTCCTATTCGCATCATGCTTGTTTTTCCTCTCTCTTGTTTTTTGGTTAATGGTCGATTAGGCTTTGGGCTCCTTTCAAGAGTGGAATTGCCATGTTGAGCCCTGTTGCCAAGCGTGTGTTTTCCCAGAATTCTGGGCACGAGTTTGCCTCGTGAAACACTAAGGCTGCCTTGTTCTTTTCTAGATTCTCCTCAATTATGCTTTTAATGTTAACGTAAGGTTTTGAGTTTTGGTAAGTTTGAAATGCCTCTTCAAGTTTACCGTTCCAAGCGGCAAACTCGGTTAGACGGGTTTCGTCCTGCTTGACCTTTTGTACATTGTTAAACTCTTGGGAGGCTTGGTCAAGCTGAGTTTTTAGGTAATCATCGTCCACAGTCTTGTTTTCTTTAACGTTCACCATGGCGTCCAACGCAAAAATCCACGCCTCGCCATCTTGGGCAAGAATTTTGCCGCATTTCACCGCCAACTCCTGAACGCTCAAAGGCAGCTTAGCATCAAAAACCAAGTTGCCAAGGAAAGTGTTGGTGCGAAAATCCTTGAATCCTGCCCGAACCATCGAGATTGGGTAGCATTCTGGCTGTTTGCCCTTCTCTTTGGAGACTATTATGCGTAGGTCGTAGAACCATTTCTGGATGAGTTCTTGGGCGACTACGCCGATGGGATTGATTATTGAAGGTTTTGTCCGCTTGATGTTTGCGATAAGTTCCTCTTGGTTTTTGGAAAGCATTATCATTTTGCCATGCGTTCCCGCGTCCGCCTTGATAACTATGCCCTCGTCCAAGGAGATTTCTTGCTGGAAGAGGTCGGCGATGTCTTTTTCATTGTGAATTTCTCGACCACTCTTCATTAAATCCACTGCGTCACAAGGGACAAAGACTGTTTTAGGGATGGGGATGCCTGCTTTCCAGAGGTGCAGTAGCGTGCGAAGTTTGCTGTAGCAGACAAATTCGATTTGGGAGGAGTTGAGGGTTTTTTTGCCCAGCATCTCCATGATGTATGAGGCTTGGAGGCGGCGGTTTTTGCTTTGCGCCCGATTTAGAACAACAGCGGTATCGTTGATGGCGTTTGTGTAGTCTTTGCCTTTGGTTTTGGCGCTAAAACCGTCCTTGGATATGGCTAAGGCGATTTTGCGGAAGGGCAGGAACGTGAGTTCTATTCCGAGTTGCTGGGCAGTGAGTTTTATGCCGTTTTCGTCGTTTTCCGAGCGTTCATAAAGGAGTGCTATGCTCATCGCTTACCGCTTCCATCCTAAAAAATATTTTAAAAATTAAGGTTAATTGTCAATAGGGAGGGTTGTTGGGATACTGTTTATTCGCCCCAGTCTTCGCCTTCAATGGTTAACTCTTGAAGGTCAACGCATCCACCTTGGATTTTCTTAACTTCTAGTTCAAGTCCGCACCCGGGGCAGCTTAGGATTTCTCCTTTCTCTGTGTCTGAGGGAACATCTAGTTCTGCGTCGCAGTCAGGGCACTTTGCCTTGTTCATAACCTTTACCTCTGGAGGGTTTGAGTTTGCTTGTTTTATCATTTTGCTTCGTCACTTTACGTTTTTTTGGAAATGACTCTTTGATAAAATCTGGGTATCTTTTAAACCTTGTGACTTATTTGTTACAACTTGGCGTTTTAATGTTCTATTTGGTGCAGGGGCTATGTATGGAAGAACATGTGAGATAAAATGGAAAGCGCACAATAATCCCTCAACGGTAGCGGATTCCGTATGAACCTTAAAGGGCAAGGATGGAAAGCGTTAAATTTTTCCAAGCCATAAGCAGGCATGGGGATAACCGGTTGGATGAGAAAGATAAGCAAATAATCAAAATTCTCAAAGATGATGGAAGAGCAGGCTATGGTGATATAGGAGTTAAAGTTGGCTTGTCCGAAGGTGCCGTACGTAAGAGAATCAAAATCCTAAGCGAAGCGGGCATCATACGGAAATTCACTGTTAAAATTGCTGTGGCGGAAGGTGCTCAAGCTATAACGTTGCTTGCAACTAATCCGTCTTATCCCACGCAGGAAGTCTCGAAAAGGATTCAAGCTATCCCCAACGTTGAAACGATTTATGAGGTTACAGGCGAATATGACATCGTTGCTGTCATTAGCGGCATGAATGTGGCAGAAGTTAATGAGTGTATAGAGAAAATTCGCCGTGTAGAGGGCATAATGAAAACTAACACCATGATAGTTCTAAGAAGCTGGTAGTTAACCTGCTCTTAATGTTATAAAAAAGAGGAGAAAAAGCCTGAGCGTTTACCAGTCAGGCATGACTCTGATGGGCGAAGCAATGGATGTTATCGAAGATTCAATTCCTGTTATCTGCTGAATCACCGAGACCAGCGGTTCTAGTTCGTCTCGGTCTGCTGCCTTCACTGAACAGATTATGTCAAATGGGCCAAGCACGACATCAGCCGATAGGACCTCAGGTATCGTTAGCAGTTTTTTCTGGACAGTTTCCAGGCTTTTTGGCTTGGTGTTGAGGAATATGAAGGCATAGGGCGTCTCGACAAGCTTTGGACCCTCAGATATCACGATAAGGCTTATAGTATTGGTTATCCAGTCTTCGTCCTCACCGATTCGGCGGATTGGATTAAACCATTTTTCAGTGAACTCTTGGATGTTTTTCAAGTCAGGGAATTGAACCAAGATATCTACTGGTCCAAAGAGCAGGTGAAGGTTTTGCTGGTCGATGTGGAGTCCTAGGAGGAGTTTTTTTAGAACTTCGTTATAGGAGCCTGGTTTACATTTTAAACCCATATAGACTTTCATTTGTTTATCACCTTATGATTGGTTTGATGTGAAAAATGTGAGGGCTCGAGTTGTCCTCTGTATCTTTACTTAGTAAGTACTCGTGTATAGCTTTTGCTGCTCTCTTGCCTGTGCCCATGGCGCTGATAACCGTGGCTTCCCCAGTCATGATATCCCCGCCAGTGTAAACTCCTTCCAGACTGGTTTGTCCTGTCTCTGCCTCTGCAACTATGGTGCCGTGGCTTGTTGCCTTAAGCCCTTTGGTTACGCTTTGGATTATGGGGTTAGGGGTTCTGCCGATTGCAACTATAACCGTATCGACTTCCATGGTGGTTTCTGAGTCCTTGATGGCAACGGGTCGTCCTCTTCCTGACGCGTCTGGTTCTCCCAGCTCCATGGCAACAAGCTCTATTGCCTTGACGTTTCCCTGCTCGTCGCCTATGAACCGTGTTGGCGCTGCCAAAAACTTGCAGGTTATGCCTTCTTCTTCAGCATTTTCCAGTTCTTCGGCTCGTGCAGGTATCTCATCTCTTGAACGCCTGTAGACTATGCAGACGTGCTCTGCTCCAAGCCGCAGTGCGCATCTGGCTGAGTCCATGGCAACGTTTCCGCCGCCGATGACAGCAACGCTCTTGCCGACTTTGATTGGAGTGTCATACTCTGGGAACCTGAAGGACTTCATGAGGTTGATTCTGATGAGGAATTCGTTGGCTGAGTAGATTCCGCTTAGGTTTTCTCCGGGGATTCCAAGGAAGATGGGCAGTCCCGCGCCTGAACCGATGAACACTGAGTCAAAGCCTTGCTGGAACAGCTCTTCAACTGTGAATAACCTGCCTATCAAAGCGTCAGTATGGAACTCCACGCCGAGCGCTTCAATGTAGTAAACTTCGTCCTGCACTATCTTTTTGGGCAGCCTAAACTCTGGAATGCCATAGACAAGAACACCGCCAGCAGAGTGCAGCGCCTCGAAAACCACGACTTGGTGACCTAGCTTTGCCAAGTCTGCCGCCACCGTTAACCCTGCTGGACCCGCACCGACTACCGCGACTTTCTTGCCTGTGCTCTGAGCAATTGGCGGAATAAGCAAACCTTTTTTCCGCTCAAAGTCTGCAACGAATCGTTCCAGCCGACCGATTGAAACAGGGTCGCCAGTCTTTCCGCGGATGCAGAGTTTTTGGCATTGTTCTTCCTGTGGGCAGACTCTGCCGCAGATGGCGGGAAGACTGTTTTTCTCCTTCACCTTTTTTATTGCTGCATCGTATCTTCTTTCCTTTAAGAGCTTGATGAAGGCTGAAATGTCAACGCTGACCGGGCATCCTTCAACACATCTTGGTTTTTGACAGCCGAGACATCTTTGAGCTTCAAGCAACGCTTGCTCTTCAGTGTAGCCCAATGCCACTTCGTTAAAGTTTTTTGCGCGCGTTTTAGGGTTCAGTTTCTGCATAGGTACTGCAGTGTTTTGCCTGAGGGTTCTTTGGGAGCGGGACTTTAGTGTTGTCTGCATCTGCATATTCCTCCCTGCGCTTTCTCATGAAAATCCAACGATAACCTCTCTTCCGAGGGGTAAATTTTCAGGCGCCGTATCAACTCGTTAAAGTCGGTGCTGTGGGCATCGAATTCTGGGCCATCTATGCAGGCGAATTTGGTTTTGCCTCCGACGGAAACTCGGCAGGCGCCGCACATGCCCATTCCATCAACCATGATGGGGTTTAGGCTAGCTATTGTTTTGATGCCGTATGGGCGGGTGACTTCTGAGGTGGTTCTCATCATGAGAGGCGGACCGATGGCGTACACTATGTCGAACTGGTAGTTCCTGCCAATTAAACAACGCAGGACATCACTGACAAAGCCCTTGTGTCCTTTTGAACCGTCATCAGTTGATATGTAAAGTTCATCTGAGACCTGCTTCATTTCCTCCTCTAAAAGGAGCAAACCTTCGCTTCGTGCACCTACGATTGAGACCACGGTGTTTCCAGCTTCTTTGAGGGCTTTTGCTATGGGGTAAGCTGCTGCTATGCCAACTCCTCCGCAAACCACAGCTGCTAAACCGTAGTTTTTTATGTGGCTTGGAGTTCCTAAGGGTCCGGCTAGGTTCATGATTGCGTCTTGGACTTGTAGGCTGCCTAGTTTTTTGGTTGAGAGACCCACCTCTTGGAATATCAGGGTGATTGTGCCTGTTTTGTTGTTCCATGTGACGAGGGTTAGGGGGATTCTTTCGCCTTCTTGGTCTACTCGGAGGATTACGAATTGGCCGGCTTTTGCTTTGTTGGCGATTTCTGGGGCGTGTACTTGTATTTTTTTGATTTGGGGGGATAGTTGTTGTTTGGCTAGGATTTGGTATGGGCTTGTTTGTTGGGTTACGAGTTGGCTTATTAATTCGTATCTGGACATTTGCACGAGCCTCCGCATAATAGTATATATTGTATATACAGTATAGTAGCATATATACTATAAAAAACTTTGCTGTTGCATCACCCCCAACACAACCAAGGCAAGAACAACCAAGCACAGAAGCGTCACTCATGCATTGAAAAACTCACAATTTGCCACATAGTGCTCTTCCTGAGAGCTTGAAACCAGTGTATGATATCTACAAGAAGTTTAGCTGTTACAATCCTTTTTTGAAAGTTCAAACGGCAAGTTTACTGTAAAGATTGTTCCTTCCCCCACAGTACTGTTAACTGAAATCCTGCCCCCATGAGCGTCTACTATGCGTTTACAAATCGCTAAGCTCATACCCATACCTTTCGCTTTGGTGGTTACTAAGGGTGAGAAAATTTTTGCTAAAACAGTGTCGGGTATTCCCGTGCCTGAATCTGTGAAGGATATCTCTATTTCTGAGTCTTTTACGGCACTCTCTATCTTGAGTAATCCTTTTTCCGGCATTGCTTCTAATGCATTTCGTATTATACACTTGAACACTTTTTCGATTTTCACCGAGTCCAAAAATAACTTGGTTTGGTCTGAGACCTTATTTTGCAGTTTTATTCTTTCAGGAATTTTAAGTCCATCTAGGGATCGCATTACAAGCAATCTGGGGGTACATTGTTCGGGTTGCAAATGAAGTTCGTCTGAGTAATCGATGAGACTTAGCACTATTCTGTTTGAATCTTCAATTGCGTCATCCATTAGGTCTAGGATTTCGTCTCTTTGCATTTCATTTATTCGATTGTTTTTCTTCCTCAATATATATACGGAGTTTTTTAGACCTGTTAATGGATTGCGTATGTCGTGGCCTAGTTGCCTTGCTAGTTCACCGATGGATGCAAGTCTTTCAGCTTTGACAAGTCTTTCCTCCATTGCTTTAATGTCAGTAATGTCGTGAATTATAACTACGATTCCAACGGCGTGCCCAGAGCGACTCTGAACAGTTGAACCTGAAAATAATACATGATGGATTTGTCCTGATTTTGTATTTAAAATTAGACTATAGTTTCTTACCACTTTCTCTTTTTTCAATTTTTTTGAGAACTCGTAATAGGAGTCAGTTTTAGGAATCAATTTATTTATAGATTGGCCAATTAGCTCATTCTCAGAATACTCTACAAAGTTTGTTAGACGTTCATTTACTTTCAATATGTTGTCATTCATATCAGCAAGTATTATGGAATCAGGCATTATGGTTAGGATATTTTCTGCAGTTAAGGCTGAATCAAAAATAAACAGATCATGTTTGGCAACGGCATAGCCGACAAGGATGCTGAAAAAGAGGGTTGAAACAATTCCTAGGTTTGGGAAGTCGATGTTTAATGAACGAGTCAGCATATTTGTAATAATGTATGCAAATATAGGGATGGCGAAACCAACGGCTACATATTTTCTTTGCTGCTTTTGCTCAGGCTCTTTCGTCTGGCAATAATACTTTAAACATAGGAGAAATGACAATATCGGTAGGAGCGCTGCCCATATAGTAGAGACCAAATAGACCCAGCTTCCAGAGGCAACGTTATTGTAACCCCAGTATCTCAAGACTGGTGGCTCATTTATAATGTCAGTAAACAAGTCGATAATCCAAAACGCGACTGCAGGTAAATATAGAAGTAAATAGTTACGCTTGTTTTTCAGCCAGTTGCTTTTAGTGAAAACTAACGCAAAATGAAGAACTAGGACTACAAAAAAGGGCCACATTGTGCCCATTTTATGCCAAAGGATTGAGTTTTGAGAGTCACTTGCAAGCCACATTAAGACGATAGTGAAAGAATAAAAGAAAGCTGCAAAACTTGTTAAAGCAAACAGCTTGTTTAGAATAGATTTACGGTCAAACAAGTAAACTAGAATGCCAAGAGAAAAACACGTTATGGATGAGCCTAGTGATATCCAAGCAAAGAGACTCATAGACGGTGTTCCTCATTTGAGCTTTCACAAAACGGTCGTTTTGTGCCCCGAGAAAAATAAGTGCAAATATTGTTTTTAAGCAATATGAATTAATAATCACTAATTTTGGCGATTTTCAAATTATTTTGCTATTTATTTTTAAAATTGCGTTACGTTCTGAGACTGACATACATCAATTCGAGAAAAACATCAGGGAGAAATGACCTGCCAGAAAGTTCAACTGTAAAAAATCCACTAATCGGGTATAATTGATATATACTGGGTGAGAAGTGTATTAAAGCATAAGGAATACAAAGAAGGAAGAGCACTTGGAAAGAAAAATCATGTCACTGGGCAAGTCATCCCTCGTCATTTCTCTGCCAAAAAACTGGATGCAGCTAAACGAGCTAAAAAAAGGCGACTCCGTCTCCTTCGCCATCCAGCGTGACCGCTCCCTGGTTGTTTACCCCAGCACACAAAAAAAGCCGGAGACAAAAGAAATAACGCTCAACATCGGCCAAAACGAAGATGAAAACCTGATTACTCAAAAAATCATAGGGTCGTTTTTGAACGGGTACTCAGGCATAACCTTGGTTTCAGAGAAGATTTTCTCCATACAGCAGACTAAAGCCATCCGAAATATATCGGGCAGGCTTTACATGAGGGTGATGGAGTCTGATGCCAAGGGCGTGTACATTCA